>JBBCAV010000325.1:0-18870 GCA_051382305.1 Bdellovibrionota bacterium FG-2 | reverse complement strand
TGTCAACACTTTTTTTATTTTTATGAAAATAAATTAGACGGCTGGCCAATTACAATAAATCAAAGAGTCGATTTGGGGTCGCTTAACGACTCGCCACAGCCCGCAAAACCTCTTCTCGATTATTCTTTGGCGAATTCACCAGCGGAGAAATCTCATAGCTCTCAAGCCAGCTTGAGGGACAGGGTTTGAGAAACTTCTCAAGCGTCGGCAGCGAATGCTCTTCGGGATTGAGCCAAGCGGCTTCATCCTTGGGATCCAAGATCACGGGCATGCGGTCATGGATTTTAGCCATCATGCTATTGGCGCCGATTGTAATAATCGAGAAGGATTCGTTTTCCCAAACTCCAGCCACACTCATGATTGAATTGGTTTTGAGATGAATCGCAAAGGGTCTTTTCCCCCCATCCTCTCCACGCTTCCATTCGAAGAAGCCCGTGAGCGTGACAATGCAGCGATGGTTTATAAACGCATTCTTGTAACTTCGTTTTGTAGAGATCTCTTCACCGCGTGCGTTGATAAGACGGTATTTCTCAGCGGTCTTAGCGTCTTTGGCCCAAAAAGGAATCAATCCAAAGCGCGCCATTTTAATTTCTGGAGCGCCCTCTGGTTGGACAACGATCGGCGTGTCTTGCGTGGGGGCCAAGTTGAAATTTTTGGTGAAGCCCAAAGGATTACGTTTGGACCGCTCATTGAGATAGCGCGCTTCCAGTTCTTCTTCGGTATAGGTGTGATAGGCTCGTCCGCACATAGATATTATTGTTTGTGTTTGAGTGGAATAAACGCATCGTACATCACCAGCGCCCAGCCCGCTAAGAAGCTCATGCCGCCGAAGGGGGTGATGATTCCTAGAATTTTAACCTCGCTCAGCGCAAGGGCATAGAGGCTCCCTGAGAAGAGGATAATTCCGATGAAAAAGGCACGGCCTGCCCAGGTCAGCAGTTTGTCTGAAGGCGCGCCGCGATGAGCCGAATACCAAGCCAAGAAGAGTAGCGCTAGCGCGTGAAACATTTGGTAATGCACCCCCGTTTGCCAAATGGCCAGGGATCGCTCCGAGAGGACGGGGGCCAGAGCGTGTGCGCCGAAGGCTCCAAGTGCGACCGCGAAAAATGCGCAAAGGGCGCCGGTGAATACAAAGCCTGTGTGGTTGTTTCCCATTTGGTTTCCTATCTTCTCCGCATTTCTTGTTAGCCTGTGCTATAGCTTTCGGTCATGAATCCGATTTCAAAGGTTTTCATTACGACTGGAATACTTTTTATCTTAATTGGCGTGCTCTGGCAATTCGGAGGACGTTTTCTTCATTTTGGCCGAATGCCGGGTGATATTGTCGTGGAGCGTGAGAATTTTAGGTTCTATTTTCCCATTGTGACGTGTTTGGTCTTAAGTGGGGTGCTTTCGCTGATTGGGTATTTTCAGAAGTAGTGGCGGCAGTCGTCTGTCGCGCGACAGGCGCGCTTGCGTCATTGAATTTATGAGCAACAACGACGGTAAATATCTCATTTTATCGACAAATCGTCTCACCGTTCGACTTGCGCTTTTGACGGAGACGGATATTGATTTCCTTTTTTTGCTTTGGAACAATCCCGAGGTTATGAAACACGTCGGTTTTCCAAATGGTTTGAAAACGACTCGCGAAAAGGTGTGGGCACAGTTAGAGGAGCAGTCGAGTGATGCGCCTTTTGATTGTAGGCTTTTAGTTTGCGAGAAGGAGACAGGAACGGCGATTGGGGAGTGTAAATTGGGAAGCCCTGATGCTCAAGGGATCTGTGAAACGGATGTGAAACTTTTGCCTGAGTTCTGGGGAAGAAAGTACGGAATCGAGATAAAACTTGGGCTGCTGGATTATTTGTTCACTCATACGAATTGTCGAGCCGTAAAGGCAACTCCCAATATTTTGAATATTGCTTCGATCAAAATGCAAGAGGCTGTGGGCGGGGTGAGGGTCGGGGAATTTCATCATGAGTTTCCCGATTCCCCAGAGTTCCTGAAAGGTGATACGACCCCGGTGAGTGGATATGTTTATCTGGTGAAGCGAGAAGATTGGGAATCGCGCAAGGGGCGGGGGTGATCGCATCATTGACTGCTCGCATCGATCTTTTCATTGGGAGCTATTCACTGATTTTCAATAAACTGTACATTTCGTCAGGGTTACAGGCGAATTTAGGAAGTGTTGGCCAAGTATCCAGACCGTCGTCTTTGAATCGTGGCATTAAATGAAAATGAAGATGCGGAACGGATTGTTGGGCGTCCGTACCACTTGCGGCCATCAAATTGAAGCCCGTGGATCCTATTTTCTTTTCATAAGCTAAACCTAAGCGCTTAACCGCATCCATGATTGAGGCCAAAGATTCTTTATCGGCATCAAGTAATCCAACACAGTGTTTTCTTGGAATGATTAATGTGTGCCCAAGTAACTCTCAATAAAACCGCTGCACCCCAATAACTTTCCCCTGCACCAAATTTTCGGCATCTACCGGAACTTCAATCGGGGAGAAGGCAGGGTTTGCGGGGAGGAGTCGGATGCGATTGGAGCGTTTCTCGATAAATTTAACGGTGGCTTCGCCTTCAATAAGGGCGATAATGATTTGGCCGTTTTCAGCGTGATGTTGTTTGCGAACAATGACAAAATCGCCGTCTAAAATTCCGGCGTCCCGCATGCTCTCGCCTTTTACTCTGAGCGCGTAGATCTCGGCAGACGCCTGAGACTTGGGACTGAGTCCTGCACTTGATAGCGAGAAGCTAAGCGATCCGCGCCTGTCTTCAATGGCCTCAATTGGTCGGCCCGCGGGGACTGCTCCTAGCACCGGAATGTCGAGCGATTCCATTCGATGCGAAAGAGTCAGGCCCCGCGCCCGTCCAGGTGTTGTGCGGAGGAAACCTTTTCTAAGTAAAGCGCGTACGTGATCCTGCACCGTCCCCACCGCGCTATAGCCAAAATGACTCGCTATTTCGCGGTACGTGGGAGGCGTGCCTTGGAGCGACAAAGCCTCCTCTATAAAGGAGAGGATCTTGCGTTGAGTCTCCGATAGGCCTTGTGAAAGCCCATTTAAATTATCCGAATCACTGGTGCCCATACATATGTATGGTATACTGGAATCTAGAAGGACGCGCAAGCAGTTTATGCAAAATATTTTACCCCCCACTCTCACCGACATAAAGGAACGCTTGGCCCTTGAGTTTCGCACCTCCGGGCGTGCCTTCGGGCACGGCTCTGAATCGCATTCGTTCTCCTTGCTCCCGCCCGAGTTTGCTTCTCGCGGTCTGCCTAAGGGAGGCTTAGTTGAAATCTGTGGCTCCCCTGGCGGTGGAAAAACTCAAACCCTTGCGCGTTTTATGGCGGAGCACCCCGCACTCAAAGTCGCGTGGGTGGAGTCTGAACTCACGGCTTACCCGCTCGCGTTTTGGAATCAAGGCGTGGGGCTTGATCGAATTCTTTTTGTGGAATGCTCTCCTACCTCCGGTTCCAATTCTCGCAACTCTTCTCGTAATGCTTCTGGTACCCAGCTGTTGTGGGTTTGCCATCAGATCTTAGCGAGCCAAGTTTTCGGCGTCCTCGTGTGTGGTCTGCAAACGGAGCTCGTGGCGTCGGATCTTGAGTTGCGGCGTTTGCAATTGGCCGCGGAGAAGTCCGGCGTGTGCGTGATCTTCTTAAAAGAATATGTGCGTGTGGGTCAGTCTCATGGAACGTGGCCGATTTCGGTGCAGCTTGAGGTTTCTCGTGAGGGTGCGGATGGAATTCCTAAAATCACCGTTTTAAGACATCGAGGTCGAGCATGTCAGCTCAGCAAATCCTCTGCGTTTTAATCACAAGCGCGCCTGATTCAAAGGCCGTGCATGCTTTTACGGAATCGTGTTTTCGTTTCACACCCAAACTTGCGCTGCGTGATCCACCGGAGGCGGTGTTTTTAGATTTGAAGGGTTGTGAGAAGCTCTATAGTGCCAAGACGATTGAAGAGCGGGTGCGGATCATGGCAGGACGTTTTGGCGTCGCGATTCAGATGGCCTGGGCTCATGATCCGGCGCTGGCGCTTGTGCGTGCGAAAACGCACGCGCGGTTGCCCGGACAATCAAAATATTTACAGGAATTTCCCCTTGCCACGCTCACCGATTTTATCAGCCCCTTTCGCTCCGATGAAGAAACACGCAAGGAACTCCTGACCTCCCAAAATCTGCTTGCCGCCTTTGGCATAAAGACACTTGCGGATTTGGCGCGTTTGCCCGGGCAAGCGCTCGTATCGCGGTTTGGAAAAAAAACGGCTTCAATTTGTGCGCAAGTTCAAACGATTTTAAACGGAGGCACTTGCGCCTTGGCTTGGCCGCGCTATGAAGTATCACGCTCCATTTTCGAGAGTCAGGAGCTGCCCGAAGAAGTCGATGTTTTGGAGCCTGTGTTCTTTGTTTTAAAAGCAATGCTGGAGCAGCTTTTTTCACGCGTGCGTGGGCGAGCTGAAAAGGTAGCCGCTCTTTGCGTGGAGTTAGATCTTCGAAATAAATCGAGAAGCGTTGAGGTGCGTTTTCCGCTAGCTCAAGGCAGTGCGCCCGTTTGCATGCTGGTGTTGCGGGAAAAACTTTCTTCAGAGGTCACTCGCAATCCTTTGGATGATCTCATTCGAGGGGTGAAGCTTAGTGTTCTAGAGACGGTGCCTGGGGCGGGGGCTCAGCGAGATCTTTTCAGCCAAAAAGAAGAGCAAGCTGAGGCGTGGGATGATCTTGTAAGTCGGTTGACCGCAAGGCTTGGGTTGGGGCGCGTGTTTGTCCCGGTGTTAACCCCAAGTTTTTTGCCTGAGAAAACCTGGGCTCGGCAAACGGCTGCGCTCAATGGAGCGCAAATAAAAACCTGGGGCGTTCCAGGATGCGTGCCTGGTGGCACGACTGCGGTCGCGCGGCCCTGGCCCGAGCGCCCTTTGCGAATGCTTGCAGAGCCGTGTGCCCTGCGAAGAAGAGGTCCACTTCTAGAACTTTGGGATCAGGCGTCTCATCAGGGCGTGTTTCAAAAACGCTCTCCCATCTGGCGGGTGCTTAGTTGGGAGGGACCGGAGCGGATTTCTGCGCAGTGGTGGGAGCGCTCTCCCATAGGGGGCGATCGCGATTATTACCGCATCAAAACTCAAAGTGGAGAATGGCTCTGGGTGTTTCATTTAAATGGCGAAGCGCAAAGCACGGCTTCCGTTTCAACAAAGGTTTATCTGCATGGCTTCTTCGACTAGTGGGACTAGCTCAGGGATTAGCTACGCAGAGCTTTGCGCGCAAAGCAGTTATTCATTTCTCAGAGCTGCTTCTCAGCCGCAAGAATTGGTGGAGCGTGCCGCGCAGCTTGGGTTGTCTGCGATTGCGCTGACGGACCGAGGCGGTGTGTATGGGCTTCCGAAGGCGTATTATGCTTTTCAAAATTTGGCGCCAAATTCTTCTAGCTTGAAATTAATTTCTGGCGCGGAACTCCCCATTAAGGATCACCCGTCGTTGAATCTTCTCGCGCTGAATCGCGAAGGGTACGCGCTGCTTTGTCGGATGCTCACCAAAGCGCACGAAGATCGGCCGAAGGGCGAATCGTGGCTCACGATGGGTGAGTTTTGTGAATTCATGGAAACATACCGCACTCCGCGGCCAGAGCTCCAAGGTCAATTGGCGTGTGCGCAGGGACTGCTGGTGATTCCGGAGATTCCGCTCCATGAGTGGGAGCGAAACTTGGAATTCTATGGCGTCCTTTCCGAATTGTTTCAAGACCGCATGAAGCTTCCGATCTCACGATTTTTAGATGGCTGGGACGCGAAACGCTTCTTGGCTGCGCAGGCATTGCTGAAACACACGGGCGCTCCGCTGGTTGCGACGAATCGAGTGTGCTACGCCTCGCCTGAAAGGAGGCAGCTTGCGGACGTGTTGAGCTGCATTCGAGAGGGCGTGCCGCTTAAGGATGCGGGGTTTCGATTGTCCTCTAATGGCGAGCGGTATTTAAAATCGCCCGCGCAGATGCAGGCACTTTTTTCGGGACACCCCGAGTACCTTTATCAAACCCTAGAAGTCGCCGAGCGATGTACATTTTCAGTCAAAGAGTTGCGCTATCGCTATCCCTCCGAGTGGATCCCCAAGGGCGAGACCGCGCAGGCTTATCTCACGCGTTTGACGTGGGAGGGGGCGCGAAGGAGATATCCCCCAGAGCGCTATCCGCGAGGAATTCCAACCGCGGTCGAAAAGCAGCTTAAGCATGAACTGAGCTTGATTGAGCAACTCACGTTTGCCGATTATTTTTTAACGATTTGGGAGATTGTCGAATTTGCGCGCGGGCGCGGGATTTTATGTCAGGGGAGGGGGAGTGCCGCAAACTCCGCCGTTTGTTTTTGCCTAGAGATTACGGCCATTGATCCCGTGCGGATGAATCTGCTTTTTGAGCGATTTATTTCGGCAGAACGTGGGGAGCCTCCCGATATTGATGTCGACTTCGAACACGAACGCCGCGAAGAAGTGATTCAGCACATCTATGAAAAATACGGCCGCGACAGAGCCGGAATGGTTTCTGCCGTCATCACCTATCGCTCGCGCTCGGCACGACGAGATTTGGAGAAGCTGGGGCTGGGGGCGCCTGAAACTCCCGAAGCTCTTGATCCTCTAGATCCTTGGATCGAGCAGATTCGCGGGCTCCCCCGACATCTCTCCATTCACTCGGGTGGCTTTACACTTTCGGCTGATCCATTGATAGAAACCGTGCCGATTGAGCCTGCGCGGATGGAAGGGCGCACGATTGTTCAGTGGGATAAAGAAGATCTCGCGATTGCAGGACTTCTCAAGGTCGATATCTTAGCCCTTGGAATGCTCTCGGCGCTTCGCAAAACATTTGATCTCGTGCGTGTGCGCGAGGAACTCACAATAGCGACGATCCCTCCTGATGATCCCAAAACGTACGCCATGATTCAAAAGGCAGACACCATCGGCGTGTTTCAAATCGAATCGCGAGCACAGATGAGTATGCTCGGACGCTTATTGCCGCGAAATTTTTATGACCTCGTCATCGAAGTCGCCATTGTTCGCCCCGGCCCCATTGTGGGGAAAATGGTGCATCCGTTTCTTAAGCGCCGATGGGGAATGGAGCCTGTGACTTGGCCGCATCCAAAACTCAAAGAGATTTTGGGGCGTACCATTGGGGTACCGCTTTTTCAAGAACAAGTGATGAAGATTGCCATCGCGCTTGGTGGTTTTACTGCAGGCGAAGCCGATGAGCTGAGGCGGGCCTTGCGGGGGGGGCGCTCCAGTGGTTCGCCCCAAGCCTTGGCCGAGAAGATGGCGCGAAAATTGGTGGCAGGACTTTTAAAAGAAGGGTTGCCTCAGGAATTTGTCGACCGTATTTTCCTCCAAATTCAGGGCTTCGCTGAATATGGATTTCCGGAGTCGCATGCGGCGTCGTTTGCGCTGATTGCGTATGCGTCTTCTTATTTGAAATGCCATTATCCGGCCGAATTTACGTGCTCACTTCTAAACTCGCAGCCCATGGGGTTTTATTCGAATCACACGCTGATTGAAGATGCTAAACGCCATGGGGTGCGAGTGCTCCCCGTGGATCCGCAGCACTCGGGTTGGGATTGCACGTTAGAGGGAGGTGCTTTGCGCCTGGGGCTAAAGGTCGTGCATGGTTTAGGCAAAGCAGCGGCAGAGCAGTGGTTACAGGCGCGCGTGGAGCGGCCGTTTAAGGGTTTGATTGATTTTCTAAGTCGCACGCATTTGTCGCCATCGGTTTTGTTTTCGCTTGCGATGGGGGACGTATTTTCAAGTTTCAAACTTAGCCAGCGCGACGCGCTTTGGGAGGTTTTAGCACATCGGTTGCTGGTGCGAGAAGGGGAGGGGGGGCAGGCGAGTTTGTTTCAGTTCTTTGGGCAGCCTTCAAATGGTGGGCCTGTTTTTTCTGAACTCGGTCGTGCGCAATCCATTCAGCAGGAGTTTCGATCTTTTGGTTTGTCCCTCAAAGGACACCCGCTTCAGATTGTGCGTGAGATCGCAGTGGGGCGGCTGCCTTTACAAAAAAGTGCAAGCCTTAAAGAGCGTAGGCATGGAGATCCAATTCAGGTCGCCGGAATGGTCATTGTTCGCCAACGGCCGCCGACAGCCGGTGGGTGCGTGTTTGCGACATTAGAAGACGAAGAGGGCTTTGTGGATCTAATTCTCAAGCCTGAGGTGTTTGAGCGCTTTGGGGAGGTGTTTTTAAATTCCCCATTTATCGTGGTAGCGGGCAAGGTTCAGCGGGATCGAAACACGATCGGTGTGCTCGTGAATTCGCTGCGTACGATCGAATTCGGGGGGGAGCAAGAGCCTGAGCTGCCACGGGGCAGGTGGTTTCATTAAACACCGATTTTCGCGTCGGCTTAACCGCCACTTTTTTTGGGCGATCCATGGCGCAGGCTACTTGAATTCCAAGACCAGTTTTGCTCCCTCGCAGCCAGGAATAGTAGCCGGAAACCTGCCCCATGGCACTGTTCTCAAGATTGGATTATGCGCCTTGTGAGGATAGGTCACCGTAACTTCGTTGCCCTGGATGGAGACCGTTGCCTTTCCGCGCACGAAGTTACGGTAGATTTTTGGGGCGTCGCAGTCCTCGAACCCGCGAAGTTTTTTGGCAAGCATGCTGTAAAGTGTATCGGCCATAGCGGTCATCACGATGTCAAAGTGTACTTTGGTGAGGATTGGCGAGGACAGGGAGTTCAGGTGGAAAAATTTTACGGCTTCGGCGATGCCGTTCTCCACTCGCCACCTGCGGGCATAGTTTCCTACGATTGACTCGACAGGTGAGTTTAGATCGTAGCCGATGATAAAGGCCGGTTTTTCGTGACCATTTCCTTTCATGATCACTTGCCTGACCTGTCCCTCGTATCCTCGCAGCGAGATCATCGACTCGTGAACAAGCGGGTTTGGGAACTTGCGTTTGTCATGGGGGATTTGAATACGTTTCCAGTCCTCGATCTTGGCAGTATCGCGTAGAAGCTTGGTTCCCCGCCGCCGCAGAGTAAGGAACTTGACCCCGCGGGCATTGAGCTTGGATAGATGTGGATAGGTGGTAAAGCGCGAATCAAACACGAAAGTTGGCAAAACGCCGCGATGAATGCTTTTCCAAAACGAAAGAAACTCCAGCACCTGATCATCGGCCTCATCGCGCATGATGTCGGCCGGAGTATAGAGCAGAAGCTTGGAGCCGGCGTCCTGCGCGAACAGGGTGAGGGCGCCCTTCATGACTTTGCCCCGAGCGCCAGCCCAATGCTTTTCGAGCACAGACTCGTCGCCGTAATGGGGAATGGTCTGAAAGTCTAGATTCACAAGCTTGCCATCGTAAAGACGCAGCCGGGAAGCTTGCGAGACGAACGCCCGCTGAAGAGCCGTAATTTGTTCGGTGTCGAGTGAATACGAATAGGTGGACATGGCTGTGCACTTGGGTAGGGCGTTGAGGCCCACATATAAACCAGTACCTGGATCAAATGAGTGATCTCCGACGTGCGCATATCGCTCATTGCCAAGCAATTTCAAAGACAGGAAAGACAAGAGGTAGCTTTTGGCAGAGAGCACCTTTGTGCCGGGGAGAAGGGACTCTTTAATTATTTGATCCAGATTCAATTGAGCCAGGAAAGGCGCAAAGAGGAACACCCCAGCTCCCGGAGACTCAAAGCTCTGCCCGTGAAGATCCCGGATCGAAATGGGTTCAGACCGATCCGGGATCTTAGCGCCAGTTACGGTTATCCCGATCTTCAAACGAGTGCGCCTGGGCAGCTTGGGAAATCCCTCTTCAACGATCACGCGCTCGACGGTTCGCACAGAGATTTCCAGGCCATCTTCCGACAGTAGTTCGACAATCTGCCCGGCCGACAGGCTTTGTTCGCGCCATTCGCGAATCTTCTGGCGAATGGCAGATGAAACGCCGCGCCTTTTGGCCTTCTCCTCAGATACGGGTTCTGAAAAATCCACAAGACCGCGTTTGAACTGATGCTTGAGCAGGCGAACATAGCTTGCCTGGTATCCAAAACGGTCAGCCACCACCTTGGCTGGCATTCTCTCTACAATAGTGGCGCGTAATGTCTCATACCGCCTTTGCCAATCGAACTTAGGATGCGTGAAAAAAGTCTTATCAATCATAATTGATGTTATATTATTTGACGCTTAAAATATTGCAACGACAAAGTTAAAACATGTGATAAAAAAACAACACCTGCGGAAGATCGCGCGATCTTCCGATAATTAGGCGCTTTTTACGATAAATGGAGTGAGATTTTGGATAGTAAAAAATAGGTGGAGACGGGCAGCAGTGTGTTTTAACTGCCGCGATTAAATTTTTTATGCGTCAAACCAGATAATAAGCAGAGTCATAATCCTCGAAAATCCTCGGAAAAACACGGGGCGATTAGCGAAAAGTGTTTAGAAACTACGCCACGCGAAAATCGGTGTTAAAAGAATATGGCCGCACGCAAGGTTGGGAATCCATTGAAAGCTATCCCTTTGATGCGAGCTCCCGCGAAAAACGCGGTAATAACGTACTCTGGCCTGGACTCACCAAAGCCTTTGAGTCTGCGGGGTATCAGCGAATTGAGCCCCATTGGTTGAACAACCCGGAGGCGGAGCGATCGATATTCGTGGCCATACTTTAAAAGCACCACCTCCTCACCTAACGCATCGCACCCTCTCCGGCGAGGTGGCAATCCCCGCGCATTAGGAAAACACTCCCTCTTAACTCACTGCAACACTTCAAAATTGCCCCTTTTTAACCCCCCCCAGTTCTGCTACCTTCGCTCAAAACCATGTCTAAAAATATCCGCAACTTCTGTATCATTGCCCACATCGATCACGGCAAATCCACGCTTGCCGACCGCCTTCTTGAGAAGACGGGAACTGTCCATTCTCGCGACATGGAATCTCAATACCTCGACAACATGGACATTGAGCGCGAACGCGGCATCACGATCAAAGCGCAAAGCGTCCGTCTGAAGTACAAGGCCAAAAACGGCGAGAACTATATCTTGAATCTCATCGATACTCCCGGCCACGTCGACTTCACCTACGAAGTCTCCCGCTCGCTTGCCGCTTGCGAAGGCGCGATTCTCGTTGTTGACGCCTCTCAAGGCGTTGAGGCGCAAACGCTGGCCAACGTTTTCCTGGCCCTGGATAGCAACTTAGAAATTCTCCCCGTCATCAACAAAATCGATCTCCCGTCAGCGGATCCAGATCGGGTCATCCGAGAAGTCGATGAATACATCGGCCTCGTTGACACCACTCGCGCACTCAAAGCGAGCGCAAAAACGGGAATTGGAATTGAAGAAATCCTAGAAGGAATCGTCGAGCACTTCCCCGCTCCCAAAGATGCCGATGGAGATCCTCTTCGTGCACTGATTTTCGATAGCTGGTTTGACCCCTATCAGGGCGTCATCGCCCTTTGCCGGGTGTTTGAAGGCAAAATCACCAAAGGCACACGCATCCGCCTGTTCCACGTCGGAAAAGAATACGAAGTTCTGCGCGTGGGAGTATATACTCCGAAGTTTGCTGACGTCAACGCGATCACAAGCGGCGAAGTGGGCGCGGTCATTTGCGGAATCCGCGACGTTCGCGACATGAAGGTCGGCGATACGATCATGGATATCGGACATCTGGCGACTGAACCTCTCCATGGTTTCAAAGAAGCAAAACCCATGGTTTTTTGTGGAATTTATCCCATCGACGCCACCGAGTATAACAAACTCAAAGATGCGTTGGATAAACTCAAACTCAACGACTCTTCGATTAGCTGGGAACCGGAGACTTCGACGGCACTCGGATTTGGATTTCGCTGCGGCTTCTTAGGCCTCCTTCACATGGATGTCGTGCAAGAGCGGCTCGAGCGCGAATACGACTTAGCGTTAATCACCACCGCGCCTTCGGTTCTTTATCGAGTCACTCTCACCAACGGCGAAATCATCATGGTGGACAACCCTTCGAAACTTCCCGAAACCACGCGTATCGAGACCATCGAAGAGCCTTACATCAATCTCTCGTTGCACATGCCCACTGAATTTGTCGGTGCTATCATGTCCTTATGCAACGATCGCAGGGGAATCCAAAAAAAGCTCGACTACCCAACAAAGGATCGCGTCACTCTCACCTACGAAATGCCTTTGAACGAAATGGTTTTTGACTTCTACGACCGGCTCAAGAGCGTTTCCCGAGGTTACGCCTCGATGGATTATGATCTAGCAGACTATCGCGTGGCTGACATGGTGAAACTCGATATCCTCATCAACGGCGACCCTGTCGACGCTCTCTCGCTAATCACCCATCGCGACAAAGCTGCCAACCGGGGACGCGACCTGACCAAGAAGATGAAGGAACTCATTGATCGGCAAATGTTTGAAATCGCCATTCAGGCCGCTATCGGCGCCAAGATCGTCGCTCGCGAAAGCCTCTCCGCGCTGCGCAAGAACGTGACAGCTAAGTGCTATGGCGGTGATATTTCTCGTAAGCGCAAATTATTGGAAAAACAAAAAGAAGGGAAAAAACGGATGAAAACGATTGGCTCCGTGGAGATTCCGCAGGAGGCCTTTCTCGCCGTTTTGAAGGTGGATTGATTTGAAGGAGTCAACTCGCAGGCTCGTAAAGTTTTACGGCATAACGATCGTTCTCTCGGTCACGATCGCCTTGTGCATTCGTTTTTTCTTATTCGAAGCCTATCGCATTCCTACCCTGGCCATGAAACCTACGCTTGAGCCTGGCGACACCATTTTTGTTGCCAAGTGGCCGTTCGGACTGAAGTTGCCCGGCACAGACATCACGCTCACTCAAGGACGACTCCCTGCGCGGGGCGAAGTCGTGATCTATGCGCCCCCTCATGATCCAAATCGCCAATACATCAAGCGCGTTATTGGTCTTCCGGGCGATACCGTTGAAATTAGGGCGACCCGAGTCGTTCTTAACGGAAAATCCCTTGCTATCGATACAAATAAGAACTCGCCTTGCGGCAAAGAATATCTCCCTGAAGGGCACTCCTACCTCGTATGCTGGGAACCCCCGCTCCTTGAAGATCGCGGCCCTGAAAAGGTCCCTGAAGGATCGGTTTTCTTGATTGGCGATTATCGTTCGCAGCCAGTGCAAAGCCTGCGTAAGTCAAAACTTGCAACCCCATCGAGTATTGTTCCGATCTCTACTCTCGGCGGAAAAGCTCTTTGGATTTGGTTAAGTGTCGAGCCCAATGTTTCGACTCAGAGCGCTTCAAGTTTTTTTCCCCAGTTTCGTTTTGAACGTTTTTTCAGAAAGGTCGAATAAAATGCCTCCCCGTCTTCGACATCTACTCTCTGCCGGCGATCTCAACACTGCCGAGATTCAATCACTGCTCCAGGTCGCACGAGCCTTTTTCAAACCGATCCATGAAGGAGAAACAATTCCGCTGCTCCAGGGCAAAACGGTTGTTAATCTTTTCTTCGAAAACTCCACCCGCACTCGAATTTCTTTTGAAGTAGCCACGCGAAAACTTCAAGGAAATGTCCTGAATTTTGCAGCCTCGACCTCCAGCCTCACTAAGGGTGAAACGCTGGTCGACACGGCAAAGAATATTGAAGCCATGCGGCCGCATTGCCTGGTGGTTCGCCACTCTTCTGCCGGAAGCCCAAACTTTTTGGCAAAATGCCTCTCGCTACCCGTCATCAATGCTGGAGATGGGTTTCACGAGCATCCCACGCAAGGTTTGTTAGATGCATTTACGATTCAAGAGAAACTTGGCGAAATCAAAGGCAAGCGCGTCGTCATCTTGGGTGACATTGCGCACAGTCGAGTGGCGCGATCCAATATTCATATTTTGAAGAAACTTGGCGCAAGCGTTGCCGTGTGCGCCCCTCCCACGCTGCTTCCTCCAAAGCCCGAGGTCTTGGGCGTGGATTATGCCTATCGCCCCGAAGAATTGCTTCCGGATGCTGACGTCGTCATGGCGCTTCGAATTCAAATGGAACGGCAGGATCAAAAACAGTTCCCCTCTCTTTCGGAATACTCCAAAATCTGGGGTCTCAATAAGGAACGTGCGCAGCTCTTGAAACCCCATGCAATCATCCTGCATCCTGGTCCCATAAATCGGGGCGTCGAGCTTGATGCCGAAATTGCGGACGGACCGCGCTCTGTGATTTTGGATCAAGTTTTCAACGGCGTACTGATTCGCATGGCGGTGCTTGCTTCGGTTTGTGCGCCTGACGCGCTTGCGGCTTGGCTTAAAACAGCTGATAAAGGAGGCGCTCGTGCCTAACTCGCCCACAACTCCCAAAAATCCAAGACTCTTGATTCAAGGCGGTCGAGTCATTGATCCCTCCTCGAACTTCGACCAAGAAGCGGACCTCCTCGTCGAAAATGGCGTGATTGCTGCGATCGACAAACCGGGATCCTTCGCCCATACCCCCGGAATTGCCGAAACGCTGAATGCAAAAGGCGCCTGGGTTCTCCCTGGCTTTATCGACATTCACGTGCATCTGCGTGAACCCGGATTTGAGTATAAAGAAACAATTGAAACGGGCACAAAGGCTGCGGTCACGGGTGGATTTACTTCGGTTGCCTGCATGGCCAACACTCAACCCGTCAATGACAACGCCGCCGTCACGGTATTTATCAGGGAACGTGTGCGCCAATTCGGCGCCTGTCGCGTTTTTCCCGTCGGTGCGGTGACCCGTGGACTCAAAGGGATGGAGCTTGCCGAAATTGGCGGAATGGTCGAAGAAGGCGTTCGCGCTTTGAGCGATGATGGCATGCCCGTAATGAATTCCTACGTCCTGCGCAAGGCCATGGACTATGCCAAAGCATTTGCAATTCCGATTATCAGTCACGCGGAAGATGCATCTTTAGTTGGACAAGGTGTGATGAACGAAAGCGCACTTTCCACCGAGCTTGGGCTGAGAGGCAATCCTGCCGCCGCCGAAGAGATCATGGTTGCACGCGACATTGCCCTTTGTCGACTTACACGATGCCCTGTGCATTTTGCGCATATTTCAACGGCACTCGCGATTGATCACATCAAACGCGCTAAAGAAGCGGGCCTCCCCATCACCGCAGAAGCCTCACCTCACCACCTCACGCTCACTGAAGAAAACATCCGCGGTTACGACACCCGATTCAAGGTTTGCCCACCTCTCCGATCGCACCACGATATGTTGGCCGTGAGAAAAGCGCTCGCCGAGGGCGTGCTTGACCTTATTGCCAGTGATCATGCACCCCACGGCGTCATCGACAAGTTCGTCGAGTTCGATCAAGCCTCCAATGGCCTCATTGGACTACAAACGACGATTCCAGTGACTCTCTCGCTTGTCCAAGAGGGACACTTGAGCCTCACGCGCTGGATTGAGAGCATGACCACAAAACCCGCAAAAATTTTGGGTTTGCCGTTTGGCACGCTTAAAAAAGGTGCGGCGGCGGACATCACGATTATCGATCCTGAGCGTAAATGGGTTTTGACAGAAGAGCGCATTGTCTCAAAAAGTCGCAACTCACCTTACCTAGGGCACTCGCTCCAAGGCGAAGTAGTCGCCACCCTCGTCGAGGGCAAAATTAAATTTCAGAGTACGGACTCAGGTCGACACGCCGAGAAGCATCTATGACCAAAGGCCTCCTGATTCTCGAAGATGGCACTGAATTTCCGGGCATCCTGCGGGGCGCCGCCGTGGATTTTACTTCGATGAAATCCGATCGTGGCTACGGCGAAGTGGTTTTCAACACCTCAATGACTGGTTATCAAGAAATTCTGACAGACCCCTCCTACTTTGGGCAAATCATCTGCATGACCGCCGCTCATATTGGAAACACTGGCGTTAACCTCGAAGACCCCGAGAGCGCAAAGGTCTGGTGCGCGGGATTCGTAGTGCAATCGCTTACGGATTCCCCTTCAAATTGGCGAGCCACCGGAAATCTCGAATCCTACCTGCGTGAAGCGGGCGTCCCAGTCCTTACCGATGTCGATACGAGAAAACTAACCCAGCATATCAGATCCCGAGGCGCACTCCGAGGACTCATTATCGCTGAGGGTGATCGTGCGCGCGCGGGAGATCTTTTTAAGAAACTTCCCCCTTTTGAAGGCCGCGATCTGATTAAGGAAGTTACGACCGATCAGGCTTATACCTGGGAAGGCTCAGCTTCGCCCGCAAAACCAAAGTATCGCGTGGTTGCGGTTGATTTTGGGGTAAAACGAAATCTCCTTCGCGCCCTCGAAGAGCGCGGCTGTTCAATCGAAGTTGTGCCGGCTTCGACCTCAGCAGAGGCTATTTTGGATCGCAAGCCCGATGGAGTTTTTCTCTCCAATGGCCCGGGCGACCCGGCGGCAGCCCCGTATGCGGCAGAAACTGTCAGGAAACTTGTGGGACGTGTACCTGTTTTTGGGGTGTGCATGGGACACCAAATCTTGGCTCTAGCCATGGGCGCCAAGACCTACAAACTAAAATTCGGCCATCGCGGCGGGAACCAACCCGTGATCGATCGAGGCACCCAAAAAGTCGAGATCAGCTCCCACAATCATGGCTATTCAGTAGATGCAAGATCATTACCTCCCGGCCTTGAGGTCAGCCACGTGAATCTCAACGATCAAACCGTCGAAGGTTTGACGGTGGCAGGGAGGTGCGCCTTCTCTGTACAGTATCATCCCGAAGCTTGTCCTGGACCGCACGATTCGATGATGCTGTTTGATCGATTTGTGGATAATATGAAAAAAGACTGAGACAAGACTGAGATCGGAATGTATCAAAAATACCTTGAACCTATCATTGAAGAATTCACGACCGGCGAATACTACCGCGAGGTTTATCACGCCAAGCAAGAATATTTTGATAAAGCAGGGATCGTATATGAAGAAGACAGCGAGTTCGAACAGCGCATGTGTATCTTCATGGATTGGTATTTGTTTGATCGTGATCTTCCGGGGGTCGATCTCCCGCCCATTAAGTACTATTTTCGAAAAAATAAGGATCGCTTCACCAGCGAAGAGCTCAATATTTACCGAGATTTTTGCTCGACGATTCACTCCGTTTTCAGACTCAAACGCCTCACCTGGAACAAGAAGGGACTTGTGGTCTTTGATCTCTTCTCCGAAAAGACCCAAACCGTCGTTGATGCGGAAATCAATAGAGGCTTTGACCGCGGCGATATTTTTGAAGCGCGGATTATTCCGTTCAAAGACGGCTTTGAATTTTCGAAGGGATTTTGCTTCCACCCCAACGAGATGGAATCCTTCATTTTAGGCGAAATCAAAAAGGTCCGCTACCAAGACAAGAGCCGCCAGACCAAGCTCATTCTCCAGCTTTCGGCCATGAAACTGAAACATCTACGGTTTCATCATATCGATGTTCGGCATATTTATACGTTTGATTCGCGGTTCTAGCGCTTTTACTCTTTGAGGCCTATATTTGCGAGGGAGGGCGCGGGGCCAAAGCGCGCGCGAAGGTGATCACGTCTCCTTCAAGTTAAGTAAGAAGTGTGGATGCTTTGAAGCCGGGACGACCGCACTTCCGAAAGAGTGAAGTATTGGGCCTAAGGGGCGGGGCGGTAGGCCTCTAACTTCGCATTTTGAGAAGTGGCAAAGCAATCTCTCATCGTAACGCTCCGCACATAATGAGGTGGTCACAAATAATTACCCAGTGGTCACAAACGATTTAACACTCTGCCCGCCCACCTGTATTCCCGCTTCCAATGTTTTCCATCTTCAACTACGCAAGCCCTCGCCAGTTCTTGCTCGACACTTTGAGCTCAAAGCAAAAGCTCGATCCGGAGTTCTCCGTGCGCAAATGGGCCAAGGAGATGGAACTCAAATCCCACACCCTACTCGTCATGCTTTTGCAGGGCACGCGCCCGCTGCGAGTCAAACACGCCGCGTTTTTGGCCAAAGGCCTTCGCCTCAGTTCTCAGGAAAAGCTTTATCTCCAAGCCCTCATTCAGTTTGAAGGGGCAGAGGATCCTGAAGAGAAATCACTTTACGAACTTTGGCTCAGTGATCTCAACCCCGGCAAAGAGTTTCGCACTAAAGAAGTCGACGAGTTCATGGTCATCTCGCATTGGGCCCATATGGCGATTCTGGCCATGACTCAACTTCGTGATTTTGAATCCTCCGCTCAGTGGATCCACTCACGCTTCAAAACAAAGGTAGAAATCTCAGAAATCAACGCTGCGCTGACCCGCCTTTTGAGCCTTGGACTGCTCGTAAAAAACAAAGACGGAAAACTCGAGGCGACTTTCAATCGTGTCACCACGCGCGATGACGTCGCGAGCGCGGGCGCCCGCAAGTATCACCAGGAAGTGCTGAAGCTCGCTGGCGAAGCCATTGAAAAAAGCCCCATCACTCAGCGCGAATCTCAATCGTTTGCGCTTTCTGTGAGTCGCGATAAAATTCCTCTCGCCAAAGAAATGATTCGAAAGTTTCGTGCCCAATTCGCCCAAGCCATTGGCTCGGATGCGGGAAACGAAGTATACCAAATGACCGTTCAGTTTTTTCAACTTACGGAGAGCCCGATACCTAAAGGTATCGAGGACGAAGGCGGTGACACTGAGAATAACCCTGTAAGCAGTAAAAAGGAGATATTCAATGCTTAGTTCAATCACACGCGGCCTCGCAAAGGCTGTGGTTTTATCGGTGCTCGCAATCGCAACGCTCTCCCCCTCAACCCTCTTTGCCAGCGCAGGTGGCGGGGACTTCGGCGCCGGCAATGGTGGCGACGCTTTTGCGGTTGACTTCCAGCTCAAGGCTAAAGAAGTTTTGGATGACCTCAAAGCTTTTTCTCAGACCAATGTTGCGGGAATTGATCTTGCAGCCCTGGTAACTGGTCAGCCCTTTTTTTTAAAACTTGAAAAATTATGTTGACACACTTTTTGTGCAGAAATGATTGTACGAAATATTTTTCTAAATCCACTCGTGAAGCGTTGTTGAGCGCG
>JBBCAV010000324.1:0-1274 GCA_051382305.1 Bdellovibrionota bacterium FG-2 | reverse complement strand
AGGCGCTTGCAGTGGTCGAAGTGGAGAAGAAACGAAAACCGCGGGACAAAAAAATGTAACCCTACGAAATTTGGAGGGAATAATACCGATCACCTATGGAGCCATGCTATAAAATCAAGCGCATACGCGCCGATCGACACAGAAACCTATCTTAAATTATTGCGCATTTACTGTCGAACGAGCCCGGACAGGACAGAAGATAATTCGGATCTTCTTTTTGCGATGTCCACTTTACTGCAGAGTGAGGGCTATCGGGTTCAGGGGGCCAGGGACGGACAAGAAGCTCTTCGTTGGTGTGCAGCCGAGGAGCTTCCCAAAATAGTCATGATGGATGTGGGGCTTCCCGGCCTTGATGGTTATGAAGTTTGTCGCCGCTTAAAAAATGATCCCAAGACTGCTGCCAAGACTTCAAGTGTCCCCGTTTTGTTTTTGAGTGCCCTGAGTGCAACGACAGATAAGGTTCGAGGTTTTGAAGCGGGTGGGGTTGATTTTATTTCGAAGCCTTTTCAAATTGAAGAAGTCTTAGCGCGCGTGAAGACCCATTTGCAGCTCCAATCCCTTCATGAGGCCTTGAGTGCCGCCCACTTGTTTCGTGAACAGATTATTGCGGGCGCGGGCGAAGGCATTGTCGTTTACGATCAGGATTTGAAGTGTCGGCTCTGGAATCCCTACATGGAAAAAATGACAGGTTTGCCGGCCGCGCAGATTTTAGGGAAACACCCGCTTGAGGTTTCCCCTTTTTTTGAAAGCGCGCGGATCGTGGGGCGGCTCGAGCGCGTTTTGGTGGGGGATAAGGTAGCCTCTCAGGAATTTGTTTTTCAGCGGCATGATCGAGAGTTTGTTTGGGTTTCGTGTTCCTTGACGCCTTTATTCGGTTTGAAGAATGAAGTCTTGGGTGTGATTGGGGTCATGGGTGACATCACCAAAAGAATCAAGGAGCAGGCGCTGCTGAAGGAGAGCGAAGAGAGACTTGTGCTCGCGTCGCGGCAGTCTCAGTAAGGCAATATTTCACGTGAGCACGAGTCTTTTGTCCCCCCCCTTGGGCGCGCGGCTCCCGTCTTTCAACGATTCCAGAAGGGTAGGGCTAAAAGGAAACCGCGTTTGTTTTTCCGTAATTGGCCAGCCGTCTAATTTATTTTCATAAAAATAAAAAAAGTGTTGACATGTTTTTGTGTGAATTTTCTGTTTTCAAATGTTCAATCGCAACCACGTTGCAAATATGGTTTCAAGCTAACTGCATGACCGCTGTGACCTTCGGAGAGGTGACCGCTAGT
>JBBCAV010000323.1:0-8379 GCA_051382305.1 Bdellovibrionota bacterium FG-2 | reverse complement strand
TTGGTTTACGTGATACCGCTATTGTGCGGCCAACACACTGCGGATGAAATCGATAGCGCGCTCAGCAATGTTTCCCACCAGGAGATGATCACGAAAATCGCAAATGAGATCCCACCGACCCTGCGCCAATTGCGCCGCCGCCTGCTCAATCCTACTTGGAAAAGGGTACCAAAAACCGGGAATCCAAAGCGCTTCACGGCGGGCTGAATTGCTACGCCCTAGTCGTATCCCAAGCAATCACAAGTCCCTGAATAGCGATGGAAGCCGGCACGGCGCCCACGGCCGCAACACTCAATGCAGCGAACTCTACCGGCGCTTCAATCACGAGGTACTAAGCGCCCTGAATATTGGCCCAGACAGCCCAGCCACTATACTTTAATGCACCGGCCACTGGATTTTTCGAACCATAATAGGCTTCTTGAGCGCGATCAAAACTAACCTAATAAGCCTTAGGGATTTTCTTAAGCGACTTCCAGGGAGCGCTCAAAAGATGCTCCGCGGCTTCTTTCGAGCGATCCACTCCCTCGCCAACGGTATCCTTGAAGTCGCCAATGTGATGTTCGTCATTGAAGTCATTTCCGATATCGGCGAGGTCCTTTTCATCGATAGCCCAGTCCTTGATTTCTTTGATTGCATCCTTGGCGTCTTTCATGCCGAGCACCATGAACATGCTCTTGCCATCGATCGAACCTTTGAAAAAAACTTCGCCGGCGGTCTCAAGCACATTGCTCGAAATGTCGACCTTGGCTTGCGACGGCATCACCGAAACCAACCCAAGAACAGCCGCAAAAAAAACCAATGAATACATATGAAACTTCATAAACGATCCTCCTATTTAGAAACGGATGAGTAGTTAGCGGAGGGTATAAGCCGCTTCGAGTCATTTCGACAATAAATAGAAGCAATACGAGTCCTTCCTTCAAGGAATGACTAATTCAAAATATGACCGGCGCGGATGGCCTCAAAAACTCCGCCGCGAATCATGCCTACCGCAATCGCGGCCAGAAGAAGGGCCGCAATCTTAGAAATCACAACCGTTCCATCTCGCCCAATCAAAGCCGTCACCCGGTCTGAACGCCGCAAAAGAATCCATGCAAAAAGATAATTCAGCAGGAGCGCCACAATTGTAAAAACATAGCCGGCATTGCCCACCTGCAAAATCAAAGTCGTAATCACGCCAGGACCTGTAATCAGAGGCACCGCAAGCGGCACCACTCCCGTAGAACCCGACGCCCGATTCGTCGCCTCATGCCGCCCCAAAAGATCCGCCAGCGATACAAGCAGGAGCACTAAACCCCCCGCGATTTTGAAATCAAAAAGCGTAATTCCCAGAAACCTAAATATCCCTTCGCCCAGCACTACAAAAACAAGCGCGACGATGAGGGCAACCGCCATCGAAACGTTGACGACTTTGTCTCGTTCCTTTTTGCCCATTTCTTGCGTCATAGAGATATACATCGGGAGCGTCCCAATGATATCGAGCGCCACAAAAATCGCAGTAAACGTTAGGGCAAAACTTTGAAACTTCATAATCTCTTAGCCCCCTAGTCTAGCCCACGACACTCGTCACAAGATATGAATCCACAAAATATTTGCGACACACGTTTTGGATGTCTTTGGCCGTCACCGCACGCACCTTCTTGATGAGTTCTTCATCACTCAAGTGAGGAACTCCATACAGGACTTGAAGTCCAAAATGCGCGGCTAACGCCGAGTCGCTCTGTAGTTCCATCGCCCGCCTTCCCAAATAAAACTCATGGGCCCGTTTGAGTTCGGAGGCCGTGGGGCCTTTTTCAGCCAGTTTCAAAAGGACTTCAGAAATCCCCTGAACCGCTTCGTCCTTCTTCTGTGGCGCACTCGCCATATATACCCCCACATAGCCTCTTTCAACCCCTTCAAAACTAATCGGAGAAACCGTGTAGGCCAGGCTTCGTTTTTCGCGAAGTTCCAAGAACAATCGACCGCCCTGTCCACCCAACAACGTCTGCAATAATCGCAAAGCAAACCGATCGGGTGCAGTAATCTTCGTCCCCAGCCCGCCCAAAATAATATGAACTTGTTCACGACTCAGGTTTTTCTCAACCCAACGCGAGGCCTTGAGCACGGACTCGTCATGAATCGTACTCATTCCCTCGGAAACACGCCCAGCCGAAAAAGCCTTAGTGGCATAACTGCCGAGCTCGTCAAACCAGGTCTCAAGCCGCGCCTTCTTGATCGGTCCACTCACTGCCACCACAAGCTCCTTCGGATCAAACACACGCTTGTGAAAAGCTCGTAACACTTTAGAATCCATCGATGAGACGCTCTCCAAAGACCCGTAGGTCAATCGACCATAAGGATGATGCTCAAAAAGCGTTTCCAAAAATAGTTTCGAGCACAATTGACTCGAATGATCGTCCAGTGATCGCAACGTATCTTCGGTTACACGCTTCGAATGCGTGACTTCTTCTTCTGGAAAAGAAGGCTCAAGCAATACTTCATTAAATAGCCTAGAAAGAGCGTCCCAATCACGCGCAAGTCCGGTGAGCTCCAATCCCACGCTGTTACGCCCCGAAAAGCCCGCAATGACCGAAGCACGTCCTTCGACAAAGCTTGCGATATCGCGCGCGCTTTTTTGAGCCGTGCCTTTGTTCCAAGTCATTCCGATGAGATGACTGGCGCCCCAAGAGTCCGAACCCTCCAACCGCAAACCTCCGGGCAAAGCGGCATGAACGCTCAATACATGTGATTGAGGACGCTCAAAAGCCGCAACCCGAATCCCTGAGGGGAGCGTCCAGAACTCAGCACTCCGTGCTTCTTGAATTTTCGTAACCTTGTGTTTCGAAGAAACCGCCTTCTGAGGTGGAAGAAGGGTTTGTTTGGCAAGTTTGGCTTGCGCAGCAAGCGAAAAACCCTTCTGAGCTTTAGGCACTAACGCCACTGCGTTTAGCCTACCGTAATGCAGCGTGCTCGCAATGACCTCCCTCACCTTCTCGGCATCGACGCGCTTAATATCCTCAAGATATTGGCGATCAAAATCCAGATCTCCCAACACAAAACGCATGAAACCTAATCGTGAAGCCACACCGTCCACAGACTGGGTGGAGTAGAGTCGCTCGCTTTCAGCATTCACGATGACTCGACTGAGCTCATCCGGCGTGGGACCTTTTTTCGCAAGCTCCTGAATCTCTGAAAACACCGTCTCCAAAACCAAAGGAATTCGATCAGGAGACTCAACCTCCGCCTGGAAAAACAGCATTCCCGGGTCACTCGGCACGTAAAGTCCCCCCGAAATATCAGTCACTTCACCCATTTCACAAAAAAGCTTCTGATAAAGACGGGACATCTCGCCCATTCCTAAAATCCCTGCAGCAACATCCAAAGCCGGCACATCCGGATGCCTAAGCCCCGGCACACGAAAAGAGAACGCGACTTTCGAGGTCGCCACATCAAAGGCTTGGGTCGCAATGGAAACATCCGGGCGGACCTCGGTCTCAATAACTCGCGGACACTCGGGCGCATGCCGCTGGGGAATCACCCCAGCCCCAAAGTATTTCTCCAACTGCTTTATAAGTCCCTTGCGCCGCACTGAACCCTCAGGCCCCATCGGACCCACAAGAACAAGCCCCATCCGGCCCGAAACGTATCTATGACGATAAAACTTGTCCAAATCCGATACTTTTGCGGCCTTTAGGATCTTCTGAAATCCAATCACCGGCCGGCCATAAGGATGTCGCTTGTAGGTTATCGAGAAAAGTTTTTGAAACAGCTGGCGCTCTGGCGAGTCTTCGTTCTTGCGCAGTTCCTCTAAAATGACTTCGCGCTCACGCTCAAAATCTTGCCTAAAAAACTTCTGAGGCGCCGCAATCGGGCCAAACTCGCGCAAGACCGCCTCCCAATGATGAGCAGCACAACTTACATGATAAACCGTTTGATCAAAAGAGGTGTAGGCGTTCACCTCACCACCGAGCGCCTCAATGGATTGCGCCATCTTTCCGCTCGAAGCGACGCCCGTTTCTTTAGCCGCAGCATCTTTGAAAAGCATGTGCTCCAAGAAGTGGGAAAATCCTGCCTCACGCGGCGCTTCATCCGCCCCCCCACTCTGAACCCACCAATAAGTGGTCGCGACAGATCCCTCAAAATCATGCAGAATGACTGGAATTCCATTCGAAAGCCGAATCTCTTGTGTTGTATCCATCCTAAAATCCAACACTCTTTTGACGAGCTTGAAAAGACAAATCGCACGGAATTGATCTTTTAACCCCCTTTTAAACATGACGATGACATGTCAAACTAGTTACTAAATGTCAGACCTTCAAGAAGTGTTTAGCCTCATCTTTGTAGAGCCCGATCCTGAAGTTTCTCGATTGGTCGCCTCGACCTTTGAACTGGAGCTCGGGGTCACGGTTTTTGAGGCTCGCAGCGGAGAGACCGCGATCGATTTTCTTGAAACGGTCTCGCAAACGAATCTCGTTGTAATTGGGGATCCCGAGAAAGACGCAAAACTTGTAGGCTATCTTAGAGAACAGGGGGCTACCCGAACACTCTACTCTGTTTTTTGCGTCGACAAGCACCTAAAGGATCCCTCACTCCTTCTTTTACCAAACGTTTTGGGAGTGATTACACGCAAAACTTTGCTTGCAGACCTTACTAAAATTGTTAAAGACAAGTTTTTCCCTGGCGAAATCCTCGTGGCTCAAAACCCGAACGATTTTTGTCGTATTAGAACGGAACTCGTTCTGGTAACGATGCCTTTAGTAGCAGATATTTTTATCCGACTCTCCGAGCAAAAATATCTAAGGCTCTTTCGCGGTGGGGACCAGATCCTCGCGGGCGACATTGAGAAGTATGCCAAAGAAAAGAAAGTCCCCTACCTCTTTATTAAGCGATGTGATTCTGAGAGTTTCACCGCCAAGCTTCACGAAGAGGTCAACCGGCTCATCCAATGCGAAACCACAGAAGCCGCAAGCTTGCGCGCCGTCGCAATCAACGTTTTCGATACGGTTCATGGAATCACCAGCTCCGTAGGCGTTACTGCAGAAGTTCGAGAACTCACTAAGGCGAGTGTCTCGCTTGTGATTAAGCAAGTTGGAAAAAGTCCACAGCTTTCTGACGTTTTCCAACGCATCGACGATGAGATGGGACAATACATTGTGCGGCATAGCCTGGCACTCGCCCAAATCGCCTGCGTTTTTGCGGCAAAAGTCGACATGCAGTCGGACACGACTTTTCAGAAACTTTCACTCGCTGCCCTTTTTCATGACATCACGATAAAAAATAACGAACTCGCTAAAGAAGAATCCCTTCAGTCCGCGCAAAAAAAATCCGATCTTTTCGTTCTCGAAACTTTAGAAGAGTTCAAAAATCATCCGATAAAGGCGGCAGAACTCGTTAGCCAACTCCCCGATGTCGCCTCGGACGTGAACGCCATCGTAAGACAACACCATGAAAAGCTCGATGGCACAGGTTTTCCATTCGGAATAGGGCATCAGTATGTCAGCCCCCTTTCCTGCGTTTTTATCATCGCCCATGATTAT
Organism: Bdellovibrionota bacterium FG-2; assembly: GCA_051382305.1. Lineage (GTDB taxonomy): Bacteria > Bdellovibrionota > UBA1018 > UBA1018 > UBA1018 > CAIRTR01. The sequence continues at coordinate 2,863 of JBBCAV010000323.1, read as the reverse complement.
TTAAACTTCTCAAGAGAGAAGGGTGGACAGCCACCGCTAGACGAATTTTTTACCGCTTACCGAGAAAAATACCATGCCGGGAGCTTCAAACAAGTCGTCAGAAAACTTGAAGAAGCGCTTCTCCTCGAGCAAAAAACCGGCGCCGCGAATCCAGATTCTGGACAGAAAAAATGACTTCTGCGCAAGCTCCATTTTCTGTCCTTATTGCTGACCCCGACCCAAAAGTGCGCGAGCTTGTAAAAATATGTCTTAAGAAAATCGCCCCCTCCTGTCGAATCCTGGAGGCGAACAACACCATCGAAACGAAGGGCGTGCTTTCGAGCTTCGCAATTGAAATGCTCATTGCCGATGTCAATCTTCCTGGCGGTGGCGGGATGCAGATTTATCAAAAACTAAGTGAACTCAGCTCTCAATCGCCGCCTCATCACGTCCTTTTGCTTTCGGAACTCATCGATCGCGATTCCCAAAGTCAGGATTTGGATGCGGCCCTGATATTTTTGAGCAAACCTCTCGATCCAGCAAAGATCATTGAATTACTCAAAAAGAAGACAACCGCCTTCCAACTCCCCGCAAGTGAAAAAGCGACACTCCCGCCTACAACTCATGTGGGGAAAGTAGATGTACGTTTTTTTAATGCCTTTGGTGAAGGCGTGATTCACTTTTTTAGCCGCGCAGCCAAAATGACGCTCAAAAAGGATCGCCTGCGCCTTCGGAAAGATTCCCCCCTCTCGGGCGAGATTGCTGGAAGCATGAGCTTCAGTATTCCTGATTTAGAAGGAAAACTCATCATTGCGATGAATAAGAGCAGTTTTCTAGGATTCAACAATGCTTTTTTGGGCAGCCAGGACACTGAAATCACAAAAGACAACTCAGACGCAATACTAGAACTTTGCAATCAAGTGTATGGATTCGCAAAGATGACTCTTAATGAATATGGGTTTTGTTTTGATTTGGTACTGCCCAAACTTCACCAGGGAGCGGATAGTATTTTCCCCCCGCCCGAGAAGGGCCAAGTCTTCACCCTCTTTGAATTTGAAGCCCCCTTTGGCAGATTTCAAATGGAAATCCAAATTCTAAAGATTAATCGCGATGCCAGGCCGCCTACGTCATGAGTAAAATACTTAACCTCATTCCATTTACCCAAACATTTTTGACACAAAACCTCAGCCTGAAAGGATCACTCCAACGCACCTCAGACATGCTTGAGGTCAGCTTTGAATTGTGTGGCAACCTCAACCGCTTGAGAATCACCGCAGACTCAAACTCCCCCTCTCGACTTCATGAACTTTGGAAACACACTTGTTTTGAGGCATTCTTTGCGCCTGCCGGGGCCCTGCGAGGCCCTTATTGGGAACTCAATCTCTCCCCTTCGGGCGATTGGAACTTTTATCATTTTGCTGATTACCGCAAGGGGATGCGTGAGGCGCTCGAACTGACGTCGATTAAAACCTCCATCAAACCCCAAAACGAAAACCAACTAACCCTCAAAGTCGAACTCCCCGCAGATTTCCTAGCAGGAGCTGATTTCACAGCCTCCCTTACTTCGGTCCTTGAACACTCTGATGGCACTTTTTCGTATTGGGCGCTTCATCACCCTACCCCAAAGCCTGATTTTCATTACCGTGAAGGTTTTGTTGTCCCTCTACCCAAGTCGCGCTAATCTTAAAGTATGGAACTCGGAATCGACCGGCTACTTGCCGACCCTCAGCTCATCAGGAAACTCCAAGGGAAACGCGTGGCGCTCTTGGCGCACCCCGCTTCCGTCACTCGCGGTCTCGTTCATACCGCTGACGCGCTCACGAGTTTAGGAACAATCGATCTGCGCATCGCCTTTGGCCCCCAACACGGAATGCGCGGTGACAAGCAAGACAACATGATCGAGTCCGAAGATTACGTCGATCCCGTTCACAAAATTCCGGTCTATAGCCTTTACGGAAAAGTTCGAAGGCCTACGCCGCAAATGCTAGAATCCTGCGACGTGGTCTTGGTGGATCTTCAAGATGTGGGTTGCCGAATCTATACTTTTCTCACCACGCTTTTGTATATGCTCGAAGAGTGCGCCCCTTTGGGTAAATCTGTGTGGGTACTGGATCGCCCCAATCCTGCGGGACGGCCCATTGAAGGAACCATTCTCGAATCTGGCTATGAAAGTTTCGTGGGCCACGCCGCAATGCCCATGCGCCATGGCCTCACACTCGGCGAGTGCGCGAGGTGGTTTGTGGCGCACAAGAAACTCAGCATTGATTTACAGATTATCGAAATGAAGGGGTACGATCCCACTTCAGCGCCTGGCTTTGGTTGGCCTCTGGGGGAACTCTCGTGGGTCAATCCTAGTCCAAACGCAACGACCTTGAGCATGGCGCGCGCGTACTCCGGCACTGTGCTTATCGAAGGGACTCATCTTTCGGAGGGACGAGGAACTACTCGCCCTTTAGAGATGCTCGGGGCGCCTCAGCTTAAAATGAATGAAATTCTGGCCTTCATGCAGTCCTTTGCGCCCCAGTGGCTCAAAGGCTGCGATTTGAGAACCTGCTATTTTGAGCCGACCTTTCACAAGCATGTAGGAAAAACCTGCAATGGTTTTCAAATTCACGTCGATCACAAAGTCTACGATTCTGAGCAATTTAAGCCCTATCGACTTGTCACGCTTTGGCTTAAGGCCATTCGAACAATCCATCCCGATTACGATATTTGGCGATCCTTCACCTATGAATACGAATCTGCACGATTGGCGATTGACCTGATTAGCGGCGGGACTTTTTTTCGCGAGTGGGGGGGTTCGGCCACTTCGGCGCCCAAGGGGGTTGGTGGCCGACGTTTTAATGATGGGGCGGCGAGGGCGGGGGCAAGGCAGGAGGTTTTG
>JBBCAV010000322.1:0-1545 GCA_051382305.1 Bdellovibrionota bacterium FG-2 | reverse complement strand
ATTCCATCTGCCGCAATGGAATCACTGCTAGCACTCACGGTGCTGATCGCTGCAGAAACCGGAGCAGGAATGCCACCCGGATTAAAAGTGATATCAAACCTAGGCGAGCCACCCAGAGGATTACAAGAAGTCACCGTAAGAGCCATGCTCATGCAAAGCAGCGCCGTTACAAAAGTTTTTAACTTCGATGCTCTTGCTAATCGTGGGCGCATTACTGTTGACCTCCTCTCTCCTTCAGTTATTCCGTTAAGGTGAAAACGCGTTCCAATCCAGGCTGAAAAAAACTCCTATTTCGCTATACGATTGGGACGTGATCGAGGTTTTTTGTTGTGTGACCTCGTAGAAAAGCCCGGTTCTAAACGCATTATGGTTTTTAAAGTCTTGAGCGATCCAGAACTCTCCGCCAAGCAGGTAGCCGCTGTTAATGGTGTAGGAATCTGTCGAACCCGGCCCCTTAAAACGTGCCGAAAGCTTCATACCAGAAGAAAAAAGCGCCCCCTGGTAAAAGGTGCCATCAACCCAGAGTCCAAGCTCTGGAAGCGCCACTGAATCCAGTGCGAGTTCCGTATTGGATTTACCTCTGGCAAATGCGGATTGTCGTTCTCCTGCAAGAGCACCCACGGAAATCGCCTTGGAAATTTTTGATTTTCCCTCGAAAGAGAAATGACCCAGCACCACACTTGAGGGATCCAAAGTCTTGGTCGTGGATGCTATCGAGTAGGTGGTCGACAAGAATCCAGCGCTTACCTCCGCTGCAAAGTTTTCAGAAAAAACAGGATGCCACCCAAAGTTTGCGCCATAGTTGGTGCCAGATAAAAAAGAAAACGTTCCTCCCGAACTCAAATCGGTCGCGTCAAGGCGTGAGAAAGAAAGAATGGGTGTTACAGAGATTAAGCTATATTGATCCGATGCTGTTGGCTGCGTAGGTAGCGCAGGCTCCGCTGGATTTGTGGCAGGGGCCGCTGGTGCCGGTGCTACGACCTGATCATTTTGCTTCACTTCTGTTACTTCTGATGCGATCACACGATTCATTACTGACTGCACTGACGGCTCTGTCGCAAGACGCGGAGTGCTTATTCTTGAAAAACCAGCCTTACATTTTGAAACGGGCGCGCTTGTTAAAAATTCCACGTGTCCATCTTCATGCACGATAAAATCAGGATCATTGCTCAGTTTCTGCACTGGTAGGTAAATCCATTGGCCCCTGAAAATAAAATTTCCTGAGCTTTTCTTTAAATGGGGATTCAGTTTTGCCGCACGTTCGACACTTCTGCCAGGCCCCCAAAGAGGGCACACTCCAAGGCTGTTTAAAACTTCACCTAGCGTATCGCCTGGACGGGCTTGATAGCGAAGAGTAGTGTCTGCGGCCGCAGCTTCAAAACCCAGCAAGACCTGTCCGCTGATAAAGCAAACCAGAGTCAAATGAGTCCAAAGCTTTTCAAAAAGTTGTGACCGCGCTTGCCACCGTCCCATGCTCTGCTCATCGGCAGAAATAACGTAATCGTGAAGAGTTTTGAGAGGGTTGAGAGGGTAATGACGCGAAAA
>JBBCAV010000321.1:0-2282 GCA_051382305.1 Bdellovibrionota bacterium FG-2 | reverse complement strand
GATAATACTTTTTATAAAAATCCGAAATCGCGTCAAGGGTCAAACCTTCCAAATCTTGTGGAAAGCCAATCACGGGCTGTTGATAAGGATGTACCGAATACGCTAGCCCCCACAGCGACTCTTGCATCCGCCCATCAGGAGAGCTGTCCGTTCTCAGTGCGCGCTCCTCTAGAACTACTTTTCGTTCCCGATTTAAAAGCGATTCGCTCAATTGCAGACCCTGCATCCGATCGGCTTCCATCTCTAATGCCTTAGGCAAGAGCTCCGGGACAAAGTTCTCGTAAAACACGGTGAAGTCACGAGTCGTATAAGCATTGACTTCGGCCCCCTTGGCTTCAAGTTGTTGGAAAAATTGTTTTTCCCCAAAACGGGCGGTCCCCTTGAACATCAGATGCTCAAAAAGATGGGCAAGTCCCGTGCTTCCCTCCCGTTCATCAACTGCGCCCACTCGATAAAAAATCTGCAAGCTAACAACGGGGACTGTAGGATCAGGCACAAACACCACGACCATGCCATTGGCTAGCACCTTTTTCTCAATCGCGATTTCAACACCCAAGGTGCTGATTTTCTGAACACACGAACTCATACGAACAGCCACGAAAAGAAGAGCTGCCGCACAGACAAAACCAGCGAAGAGAAGAATGTACTTTGAGCGCATAGGCGTATCTTTTTTGCTATCCCACAAGAACAAAACGTGTCAAGTTTACTCAGCGATGGAATGGACGATCCTTGGAAGCGGGACCTCTACTGGAGTTCCGCTGATCAGCTGCCTATGTAAAGTGTGCCGCTCGAAAGACTCGAAAAATAAACGGCTACGCGCTTCCGCATGGGTAAAAATCAAAAGCGGAAAATTTCTGCGCCATATCCTCATTGACACATCGACCGACCTTCGCCAACAAGCGCTGCAATGGAAAGTCAACCAGATCGACGCAGTCCTATATACCCATCCTCATGCCGATCATATTCACGGTATCGATGAATTGCGGAGTTTCAACTACCTTCAAAAAGGACGGATCCCCGTCTATGGCAACTCGTGGACCTGTGAAGAGCTTCAACACAAATTCCCTTACATCTTCGATCCAGAGCCGGTCGAGGGGGGAGGTATTCCCGAGCTCGATCTTCACCCATTCGAGAGCTACGCTCCCACCATCGATATCGTTGGCGTGAGCGTCATCCCCTTGCCGGTCCAGCATGGATCTAAAGAAGGCATCGGATACCGGATTGGCAGTTGTGCCTACATTGCTGATTGCAGCAAAATACCCCAAGCGACTTTCGATCGTCTCAAGGAGCTCGACGTCCTCATTTTGGATTGCATTCGGCTTGAAAAACATCGCACGCACTTCAATCTTGAACAATCGCTTGAGGCGATCTCGATCATCAAACCCAAGAAAGCCTTCCTCACTCACCTCGGGCACGACTTTGATCACAAAAGCTGGAACACGAAACTCCCTCAAGGAGTCCAGCTTGCCTACGACGGCCTAAGCTTTAGCGTCTAGCGTCAACCACCCGATAACACTCACGAAAAATATACGGTTTTCTTCTCAAGTTCCCCCATTGAATTCCGATCAGACTAAAGGAACAAAACCGACTGAGGGTGTGCAAAATGGATGATCTCGAACTACAACTCAAAACAATCTTTCTCCAAGAAGAAGCCGGGCCGCTCATTTCCGAGGCTGAGCATTTTTTTCTTTCCTTGGAAATTCACCCTGAAGACCAGAAAATTCTAGAACAACTCTTTCGCATTGCTCACAACATAAAGGGAAGTTCCAAAGCAGCTGGATTTGCGGGACTCTCGGAGTTCACCCACCAACTCGAATCGCTTCTAAGCAAGCTAAAAAAGGGAGAGATCCAAGTTGAAACAGGGGTCGTGAACCTTCTTCTCCGGTGCAATGACCATCTCCAGCTCATGGTCGAATCTCTCAAGACAAAAATGGACGCTCAAACTGACAGTTCGCAAATTTTACACGAAATTGGGCGGTTTATGTCTGGAGAAGCTCAGGCCCAACTCGCCACAATGACGCCAGCAATCGAAGCGATCGTGGAATCAATTCCAGAGCCCGCCGAATCTGTGGAAACCCAAATAACTCCTGAGGTCAGTAATATGAAACCCTTCACCACGCCCCCCCCCCCGCCAGTCCATTCAACTCCTCAACCGGTGGAGACTGTAAAATCCATTGAGAAATATCTCGAATTTTCCCTAGGAGCCCAAAGTTATGCGGTTCCCTTGGAGGCTGTCCTCGAAGTTATCGCGCTCCCTGAAATCACCTCAGTACCCTATACTC
>JBBCAV010000320.1:0-2171 GCA_051382305.1 Bdellovibrionota bacterium FG-2 | reverse complement strand
GGGGGAAGTCTTTCCACGGATAGGGGCCGGAGTAAGGCTTGTTTTTGACTTCAAATGAGCCGCAGTTTCCGCATCTCTTATTCTTCATGGTCCAAATTCTCCTTTGGGAACCTTAATTCCCCCGACGGTCGTAAATTCTTTTTCTGGCGGGTGAAATGAGATTTGCTCTAACGTGCCTTCATCATCTCAAGGTTACATTAATTTGATAGTAACGGTCAAGGTTAAGTTCATTTTAACTTTAAAGTTACTATGAGATTAACATCTTCTGTCTTATCAGAGCTAATCGTTAAATTAATTAAACAAATTAAGGCAGTGCTGATTCTGGGTGAGGAAAGATTTGATCGACGAAGTCTTCGTGCCTTTAGCGGCGTCACCAAAAAACTCGGGGGCACCCACGAATGCGAGTGCCCCAGTGGTTTTGTTTCTGTTTACTGCGCGCGATAGAGGCAGTTGAAGTTGATGGCTGGTCCCAAATCGGCCGCATCGGTTCCCTTAGTGATGCCTGGTTCTAAATCGGCGCCATCGGTTCCCTTAGTGTCGAGCTTTTTCACAACATGAAGAATACCGTTGCTGTTTTTCTTCAGAAAGAGAGATTCTCGAATCCAGACGGAAGATTCAAACCAACGAATCACGCTTGGAAATTTACTGATGAACTCAATGTTTTCATGCACCACGTATCCATTTTTTGGATTGAGGTAAGTAGCGATCTTGTGTTTCGAATAACCGGAATAGAAGGGTTTCCATTCATAGCTTGATTCGTAAGTTTCTTGGTTAAACTCTCCTTCGTCAAACAATGGTTGAGCTGGATTTTGTCGGACGTTGAGTAGTGCTTTGTCCCATTTTCCGCCCCCATAGGCCGAGATTTCCAACGCGAGTGGACAATTCCACGCCTCTCCAATTTTGGTGTAGCTTCCCTGAAGCCCGAAAAACGCCTTGTCCGTTTCGGATGCGCCGAGTGGAATATAGGGCGTGGGGGACACGTTCCGTTTTACCGCCAATCGCAACACGGTCTGTGCCACTAAAAAATCCGTCAGCTGCTTAGAGAGCTGATAATCGGACGATGCTCCGATGTTTTGTTCCAAGCCTGCTAGGCCTGCAAACTCATGATGAATGAGTTGGTACTGTTGGGACTCTGAGGTGGCGGCAAAGCGTTCCGTGTTACAAAGAATATGGGGGAGTCCGTCGTTGCTTGAAACAAAGCCCCGACAAGTTTTGGCTAAACCATTGACGTTCACTTTGCCTTCTGGATTTGGAGTCCAGGTTTCTTGCGTCGTGCTCACAAAACCCACCCCGACCGCGTGAGGGGCTAGAAATTTTTCCATGCCTGCGCGATAAGATTCGCGGGTGATTCCGGATGGAAGCTTAAGTGTCTCGGCACCGCCCTCACCAATCCATTTCAAGATATCCGCACGAATGTCGTTCACTCGGACTTCAGAAGCATCGCCCCCGCCGCCACTCACTCCACCCTCTTTAGCCGCATGAGCGGTGAGGGAGTAAAGGTTCAGTAGGGTTAGGATCACAAATGGACTGATTTTCAAAAGCTTGGGGAACAACATAAGAAATCTCCTCGGGTTATATAAAACAAATGATCTGGTGCGTCAATAAATAGCCGACTTAATCTGTCTAGAAAAGATCTATCTAATTAAAAAACACCCCGTTAATTCATTTTTAATGAACTAACTAAAATTACCGATTAGAATTGAGGTGATGGATCTCTCCATTTTTGAGTTTACAGACTACAAGCGCTACCTCACCGAGGTGGATGAAGCTCGCCCACGGGGATTTCGTAAGGCGTTGGCTCAGGCTACGCAGTGCCAAACCGCCTACATTTCACACGTGTTGAATGGTTCCGGGCATTTCAATCTCGAGCAGGCCGAGGCCACCGCACGGTTCTTGGAAATGGGGCGGGATGAGACCCGTTTTTTTCTGATGCTCGTAGAATACAATCGCGCGGGCACGCCTTCGCTTCGTCGCGTGCTCAGTGAGCAGATGGACGAAATGCGTGAACGGCATCTGTCGCTTAGAAAGCGAGTGGGGATTCAAGCGACCCTTTCACGCGAAAATCAGGCCGCTTACTATAGTTCTTGGCATTATGCCGCAGTCCATATGGCCGTCACCGTCCCTTCGCTGCGCACTCGAAGTGCGCTCGGACGGGCGTTGCGCTTGTCTTC
>JBBCAV010000319.1:0-4280 GCA_051382305.1 Bdellovibrionota bacterium FG-2 | reverse complement strand
CATGGGAATACTCAGCACGACTGCAGCCGAATAAGATTGATTCCCCGACGAAAAGGCCCCGTTCCAATCTTGCGCCTGCTTATTGAGACTCCCCTTCAACAGAAGCTCAGGCCATTCTGTATTCATCACAGCTTTGGCGCGGGTGTGCGCGAGTTCTTCATCTAAAACGAGATTTCTAAAAACGGCGCTCTGCTCAGAGAGTCGTTGGGACACTTTCAGCTCAGCCGTTTCCGATGCAAGGTAAGGATCCACCGGAATCAAAGCCTTCTCCAGATCGATCAATCCGTTAACGACTTCGAGTACCTGAGGTTCACCCGCAGGGCGATCCAACTCAAGTCCTTTGACTCGTTCTCTCGAAACCCCAACATACTCAAACAACGCATTCCGTGCCGCAACCCGCGCTTGATCAAAGCCAGCTTTTTTTGAATCCATAAGCACGAGATTGGCTTTGGCGCGCAAAACATCCACCTTTGTCTTTTGGCCAAGGTTAAAACTGAGTTCGGCCTCATTGAGCGTTGTCTTCGCAAGCGTGGCCGCACTCTCAAGCGCCACAAGCCGGTAAACTTCGTACAAATACGAACCCGCCAAAGTACGAAGGCGCCAGTCGACTTCGCTGAGCTTCAATTCTAGTTGTACTTGCGCCTGCCGCTTCTCGGCCAAAGCGAGAGTCACGCCTTGAAACACCGAACGACGATAAAGCGGCAAAGTGGATGAAAGCTCCCAGCGCGAAAGAGAGAGGGGTTCGGGTCTGAAATTTTGCCCAAGCATACCCAACGCGCCACTGGTGACGAACGAATAGTCCTGAGCGCGAGATTGAATGAGCTGAAGATCCACACGTGGAAACCAGCGCGTCCAAGCCGTATAGTTTTGGGCAGCTTTTTGATCGGCCGTAGAACGCAGGATTTGAATCTCATAGGAATTCTGAAGCGTTTCTTCCCTTAGCTTTGAGTAGAAGCTACCGAAGGCAGAAGAAGCCCAAGCCGCGCTGTTAAAAAGCACACAAATTCCCAGATAACAAATAGAAAAAAGAAAACGGCATGCCGAGCGAGAATAGTCCATACTCCGGCAACCTATCAGGCTACGGATCAGACGGCAATCATGCGCATCAAGGAGTGTTGGCGTGCGACGAGTTCTTCGTTCTCAAGACGCATCAAGCGATGGACACTAAAGTCCTCGACCGTGAAACTTGCCATGACGGAACCTGCCAAAACGGCTCGGCGCAAGATCGTGTCAAACTGTTTAGGATCCGATTTGGCCATATCGCGGTGCGCCCCTGCTTCGGCCAAGTAACCCATGAAAGCCCCCGCAAAACTATCGCCCGCACCCGTAGGATCCACGACTCGGGAGACCGGAAACGCAGGAGCCAAGAAGGTCCCACTCTGCGTGAACAGGCTTGAGCCGTATTCGCCCCGTTTGATGATCAAGACACTGGGGCCGAGATCGCGAATATATTCCGCAGCACCCAACAGGCTTTTCTGCCCTGAAAGCAAATAAGCCTCACCTTCATTGATGGACAAAATATCAACGCGCGCCAAAGTTTTCTTAAGTTCCTCGGGCTTACCCGTGATCCAAAAGTTCATGCTATCGCAAGCCACGATTCGAGGTGCCTTCACCTGGTCCAAAACCCGCTGCTGCAAAATCGGGTCAATGTTGGCTAGAAAAACGTAAGGAGAGTTTTTTTGAAGATCAGAGAGCTTGGGGTTAAAATGCTCAAACACATTCAGAGCCGTCGAAAGCGTTTTTGCTTCGTTTAGGTTGGTGTCGTAGCTTCCCACCCAATGAAAAGTTTTGCCCTTGGCCACTTCCACACCCTGAACATCGATCCTTCGTGTCTTGAGCCAATTTAGGTGATTTGCAGGAAAGTCCTCGCCTACAACACCCACGACTTGGACAGCTGAATAAAAGGATGCCGCGATTGAAAAGTAGTTTGCGGACCCCCCCAAAACCTGATCGGCCTTTCCTGCCGGAGTTTCAATAGAATCAAAAGCAAGCGAACCCACAGCTAAAATCGAAGACGCGTCGTGTTTTGTCATGATTAGGGGAAATAACCGTGAATATTGCAATCTGTCAATAAAAGACCTCACGCGGATCACGTAAATCGAAAGCCTTTCGCTTGTTTTGAGGGGGCGACTTCTTCTGTGTGAGTCTGTACGCGTCAATTCCTGCAAGAGCAGCGCTCAACGCTTGCCAACCGCCTTGTCGCGTATCGAGCGAATGAAATCGGGCAGCTGTACCTTCACATTGAGCACAAAAAAAGTGGGGTGCCTGCGCTTCAGGAGTTACGAACACCATCCAATCCCAGCGCTCATCTCGCCATACCTGAACGGGCATTTCCGTTTCAGAAACAGGCAAAGCAGCCAATATCGCGGTGGTTTTTCGAGGATCACGCTCTTCGCGAAACCCCCTTTTTCCAAGAGCATTTCGCCAGGCCTCAACCGGCGGCGAATGGGTTCGCTCCCATTCAACAAACGCCTCGAAACGTGAGACATCATAAGCCCAAACGCCGATGCCCAGTGATGTCACCAGTATCAAAATGGGAGGAAGGACTCGTACCAAGCCTTTTGCTCGAGCGGCGCGGGTCCGGTTTGTGGGTAATACCGCTGTATTGCTGCTTGCAGGAGCACAAAATCCCGGCCGAAACCTTTTAGGAAAAAGCCGAGAGAGGCACTGATTAAAACCACCCAGAGAAGGGATTCGAAGAAGATTTGCCCATTTTGTCCCCCTTGTACGAAGACTCCACCTTTTTTGCAGTACTCCACTCAGCCCTCCAATTTGCAGGATCATCTTCGTCATATTCGGCCTCCCTTTGAAAAACCCGAACGGTTGAGCGGACGTGAGCGTGGCGCAACTCAATGTAGAATTCCTCAGGCCAGGGACCCTGCCACTGGAGCTTCTGTGGACCCAAGAGATCGTCTTGATCACGCCAGGTTTTTAGTTCCGGCAAATCAACAGCCTTATCGCCGGATCGGTCGCAGCCCCTGCTCAACCACCATTTTTTCCGCTCAAACTCCCACGCCGCAGTCAATAGATCTTGGTAGATCACCAATCCCTGCATTCCCAACTCATCCATATCGCCAAACCCAATAGCGGTCAGTGGAACCTTCCCCATTCGTAGGGTCCAAATCATATCATTCGTCTTTGCGATAAGACCCAGCAAATCCCGAAGTTCTATCGCCTTTTGTTTCACACATCGGTCCATCCGAAGTTGTGTTTCGACTCGCAATCGATGGGTGCGTAATGCGCCCCACACCCCAAAAGCCAAAAACATCAACGCCGTCACGGCAAGCGCCATCGGAACATGCATGACGCCTTTTGAGTTTCGAATCACAGAGAGCTCCTTCACTACTGAAAACTTAGCAAATGCTTTGCTTTGTTTTTGAGCTTCAAAAAACCTTTAAAGGGATCATCACTCTCGGGAATTTCTGGCAATCGTAGCCTGCGGATTGCTTTGCCACATTTAACTTCTCCCGAAACCACACCCGCTTCACGCTTGAGAAAGACTCCGGAAGCCTGCGCCATCAAAACGTCTTGGGCTTCTGGGGTTTCCAAGAAATCTCGCGTTTGTTGAAAAAGCCGAACCTCACAGGGAATCCGCTCCCAGCAACTCATCAACAAATGTCCCGCCCCAACCAGGAGCGGGACAATCATCATTATGCTCAGCAAGAATTCTGTGAGCGCTTGGCCGGAGTTTCTATTCTCCAAACAATCCTCCGGCGAGTTCGCCCAATCCTCCAAGAGCGCCGCCGCCCCCACCACCGCGACTCCCAGAATTACCACCCGAATGGGCGTCGTTTGCGATCACGATTCCGCCCTCAATAGCTGTCGTCGCATGCACGATCTTGTCTTTGATCTTCGCCCCCAGGGTCCGCGTGACTCCAATGGATACAACTGAAATCAAAAGCATGAGCATGATATACTCCGTGAGCCCCTGACCGTCTTCGCTTGTGAGTCTTGAGTTAAGTTTGCTTTGTTTCGTACCATTTTTCATAAGTTCCTCCGTTTGACGGGAGAGCTATGGAAAGAGCGTGCCAATAAAAACAGGGGAACGGGGCGCAATTAGGAACGATATTAGGACGAAGAGTATGAGAATAGGATCTCGCCATAAATATGACCTTGCAATCTCTCCCCCTCCCCACTAACAAAGGAAGCCTTTCCGGGGGGATTGTATGAGAGCAGTACATAGGTGATCGGTATTTTTACGCATAAGCCTCTGCCATTCGTATCGTCCGTGCCAACGATGTTTCCCTCCTTTTCCAGTTTGGGTCGAAGAGTTCATTTTT
>JBBCAV010000318.1:0-1264 GCA_051382305.1 Bdellovibrionota bacterium FG-2 | reverse complement strand
CTGTGTACTATTTTTGCCGCCTGAGTATCCAAACTTGAGGTCGCTTCATCCAAGATCAAAAGCGGCGCCTGCCGCAAAAAGGCCCGAGCAATCGAAATCCTCTGCCGCTCTCCGCCCGAAAGCTTTTGGCCACGATCGCCAATAATCGAATTCAATCCCTCCGGCAGTGTTCGAATAAAATCCATCGCATGAGCTTTTTCCGCCGCCTGAAGAATCTCTTCATGAGTCGCAGAAAGTCTCCCGCAGCGAATATTCTCTTCAATCGTGTCATTAAATAGAAATACATCCTGACTCACGACAGCAACCATTTTGCGAAGCTGCGTGCGATCCAAATGCCGCAAATCGACTCCATCAAAGAGTATCCTTCCAGCGGTCACATCAAAAATCCGCGTGATGAGATTTACCATCGAACTCTTGCCGGAGCCACTCGCTCCTACCAGCGCGATAATTTTTCCGCGCGGGACGACAAAATCCACGTTTTTAAGTACCACCCGCTGGGGGGTATCGGGGTACGCGAAACTAATGTTTGCGACTCTAATTTCTTGATGGAACTCATCCATGCGTACCGGCTTGGTAATCTCCGGAAGATTCGACTTCCAATCGAAAATTTCAAAAATCCGATTACATGACGTCGCCGCCTGATTGAGTTTAATATTCACCTCATTTAGCGACCGAATCGGATTCATCATGAGGGCAAAAGAAGTGAAAAATGCCAATAAATCGCCGGGTGTCATCTTTCCAGCCAGGACCTGACGCCCACCAAAATAGATTACCGCGGCGATCGCAAACGCCGTAAGTAACTCCACCATGGGATGGGAGGCTTCTTCAAGCACCGCCGTTTTTAAAAGAAACTTTGTAAACCGCTGGCTCTTTTCTCGAAACTTCTTTCGAACATACTTCTCAAGCGCAAACATTTTTACGACCCGTATCCCCGAAAACGACTCCTGGAGCGTCGAATAGAGCCGGGCGTTTTCTTCATTCATGCGAGAGATATATCGTTTCAAATTGCGCCCAGTCGCTGAAAACACATAGGCCAAGGGTGGGAAAATCAGCAATGTCACCAAGGTCAGCTTCCAATTCAAAAGCCAGGCGTTTCCGAATAAAAAGACAAAAGTCAGGGGCTCCCGCACCAGCGTGTGGATGCAGGCAATTCCTCCATCAATATTTTGAGGATCAGACCCCACGCGGGAGATCAACGTCCCCGTACTTTGGGCCGTAAAATGATCCGCAGATAAACCCAAGAGATGTTCAAATAGATCATTTT
>JBBCAV010000317.1:0-48370 GCA_051382305.1 Bdellovibrionota bacterium FG-2 | reverse complement strand
AAGCTGAACGAGGTTCCACAAAAAATGGGGGAAGGTCCGCGCGCGGTCGGTCCAGTGCTGGCGAAAGAGGTCCAAGAAGGTCCGGAAGACGGCAAACTGAAAAGGCGAATAAGGAAACCACCACAGCGCTTTGAAAACGAAGAGGCTTGATCGGGGTTTGTGAATGTGTCGGATGTTAACATAGTCAGAAAGGCCGGTTCCGCAGCGAGTTTTTGCAAGGCCAGTTTCTTTGACCCCGCCCCAAGTGGTTTCGCGGGAGCCGCCAGAAAAGGCGACATCATTAATTATGATTGCCCCCACCTCAAGTTGGCGAGCGATTTGCTCGCCGAGGCGGTGGTTTCGAGTCATGACGCTAACTACGATGCCGTGCTGGTTCTGATTTGCCTTGTGTACGGCGTCTGAGACGGAGCGAAACGGCTGAATAGAAAGAGTGGGTTCGGCACTTCGCTCAGAGAGAAAGTCAAACTTATCCGCATCTGATCCGGTGAGGAGCTTAAAGCTTCGTGTGAGATCGGAATGTGTTTTCTTGGTTTTTTCTTCAAGCAAGGCGGTGAAGGGGCGGATAATTCGCTCGTGCGCTAAAATAAGTTCGATCGGGCCATTAAGTCGTGTGGCGCGGCTACACGCGCCCCAAAGAACGGCACTCGTGGCAAGATCGAGGTTTGCATCAGGAAGAACAAGGAGGACCTCTTTTCCGCTGATTTCGAGTGAGACAGGGACGAGGGTTTTGGCCGCATCCGCGAGGACTCTTTTGGCCGCCTCGGCGTGGCCGGAGAAAAATATTTTTGCAGGCTTTTGGGCGACCAGTAAGGCGCCGGTGTCCGCCCCCCCCACAATGGTTTGAAGTAAATAAGGGGGAAAACCCGCCTCTTCAAAGACTTCTTGAATTCGCAAGCCGACGGCTGCGGTTTTTTTGCTGGGCTTAAAGAGAACAGCATTGCCGGCCACGAGCGCGAGCATGATTTGGGTAAGGGGGAGAAAAAAGGAATTCCTAGAAGAAGAAAGAACCATGACCACACCAAGGGGCCAATGGTTGAGCGTGTTCTTTTTGAATTTTAAGAGGCCCGAGTGAATGTGGCGATCTCGCAGGAGTTTTGGCGCCTGTTTTGAGTAATAATCAAGCATCTCGGTGGCGGGAAGCAGGTCGGTGGAGAGGACTTCAAAAGGGGGTTTTTCAGTTTGATCGGACAAAAAGACAACAAGGTCATCCGCGTGATTCAGAAGTGTTTCTCGAAGAAGCGATAAGAAGACCGCGCGCTTTTTAGCTCCAAGGGCTTGCCAATGCATTTGCGCAGTTTTTGCACGTTCGAAATACGGGAGTACGGTTTCAGCGGTTAAGGGTTCGGCCATTTATTAAAATTAGCCTACCGAAGTCGCGAATTCCGCGCAAGTTCTGGTATGCTTGCTTAAGGGGGTGTGTGTTGCGATTAACGAAAAATGCGAAGATTGTTTTCGAAAAGCGTTTTTTGCGGCGTGACGCACAGGGGCGATTTACCGAAACGCCTGAGGAGATTTTATGGCGCGTGGCCTCATTTGTCGCAACTGGCGAGGGTCGCGGGCGGGAGAAATGGGCGCGCACCTTTTTTGAGATGATGCAGCAGCTCCGGTTTTTGCCAAACACTCCCACGCTATTGAATGCTGGCAGGGAGCGAGCGCAGTTGGCGGCGTGTTTTGTTTTGCCCATTGAGGACTCTTTGGGGGGAATTTTTGAGACACTAAAGTGCGCAGCGCTTATTCACCAATCAGGGGGCGGAACGGGTTTTTCTTTTTCGAATCTTAGGCCCAAGGGAAGTGCAGTGCGATCTACTGCAGGGGTGGCGTCGGGTCCAGTTTCGTTTCTTAGAATTTTCGATACGACCACTGAGACCATCAAGCAGGGCGGCGCTCGTCGTGGCGCTAATATGGGTGTTTTACGGGTGGATCACCCCGATATTTTTGAGTTCATCCAGATGAAGGCTGGCGGAAAGGAGTTGGCGAATTTTAATTTATCGGTCGGCGTGACCGATGCCTTTATGAGTTCGCTCAAGCGTGGCGGCTCTTTTTCTTTAGGAGATCCGGCGACGTGTGCCTCGGTCAGGGAAGTTTCGTGTCGCGAGGTTTTTGATCGGATTGTTTTGGCAGCCTGGGAGAGTGGGGATCCGGGCGTTGTATTTTTGGATCGAATGAATGGATTTAATCCGACGCCGAGTTTAGGGGATTTTGTGAGCACCAATCCCTGCGGCGAGCAGCCGCTTTTGGCCTATGAGTCCTGCAATTTGGGTTCTTTGAATTTGATAAAATATAAGTTGAAGGGCGGCCTTAATTGGGAGCAGCTTGCGACCGATGTGGCGGTCGCTGTGAGGTTTTTAGACAATGTAGTGGACCTAAATTCTCATCCCGTAGAAGCGTGTCGGCGCATAGCCCATCGGAATCGAAAAATCGGCTTGGGCGTGATGGGATTTGCAGATTTACTGCTTGAAATGGGCATTTATTATGACTCGGCCGAGGCGCGCAGTTTCGGCGAGCGAGTGATGGCGTTTATTGATCGTGAGGCGAAGCGTGCATCAGCTGAAGTAGCCGAAAAAAAAGGGTGTTTTAAAGGATTTTCTCAGAGCTTGTGGCGGGATCTGGGATATCCCCCACTTCGGAACGCGACGGTCACTACCGTGGCGCCGACGGGAACGCTAAGTCTGTTGGCGGGAGTTTCAAGCGGAATTGAGCCCATTTTTGGAGAAAACGTGTTTCGAAACGTTCTTGCGGGTGAGCGGCTTAGTGAGCGGCATCCTCACGCTGGAAAAGAGGCGTGGTGTCCGGCGTCGAAAGTGTCGATTCGGGGTCACGTTGAGATGCAGGCCGTTTTTCAGCGCTTTTCAGACAGTGCGGTCTCTAAAACGGTGAATTTGAAAGAGTCGGCTGGACCCGAGGATGTGGCGGAGGCTTATTGGATGGCATTTCTGTTAGGTTGTAAGGGGATCTCGGTGTATCGGGATCGGAGTCGGTCCGCTCAGGTGATAGAACACTGCTCGGCTTGCTAGGAGCTTGATCCTGGGCCGGGAATGCGCTAGGTTGGTGCAATCGGTAGTGAGCGGGCGTAGCTCAGTTGGCTAGAGCGCGAGCTTCCCAAGCTTGAGGTCGAGGGTTCGAGCCCCTTTGCCCGCTCCAAAATCGATTATCAACCCCGCACTATTTTACGCGCTCTTTGCAGGAAAGATTTTCACCTTTGTTTTCTATTTTGTACGAGCTGCAGACAAATTCTTTATTTTTTTACAGCGAGCCATCCAAGTGCGGCTACCATTGAAGAACGAGGTTCCGCTGTCTTTGATGATTTCGATGTCGGCCTCATCACAGCCTGTTTGTCCTGAAGTGACGCCTTGAAGTGTGGCGCAACCCATTAGAAGTACGGTTGATAACGTAAATAGTAATGCCAGTTTTTTAAGTCCATGTTGTCTCCTTTTGATAATTGTGGGGGGGGGCTTTTTTGCAGGCGCATAGTCGTCCGGGTTGTATATAACCGTTGAGGAAATGGGAGTTTCGCGCGGTCCTATTAGCCTATTTTTCAGCCAGCGAATCCGATTCTGAGACACCGACGCAGTCTTTTATGGCGTAAATTGCTGGTATCGAATTTGCTCTCGCGGCTCTCGCCAAACCAAGCAGAGTGGATGGAACCACCTCCCTTCTTCGTAAAAAGAAAGGAGGTGATCTAAATGGACGATAATAGAAAGAAGATCTATTACCGCTATCGGATCAGGCTAGAAAAACTTAAACGTGCGCCGTGCCAAGGGCGCAACATCTTGCGGGTGTAAGTCCCGCAGACAAAGGAGAGCAAACCATGTCGTAGCGAACATTGCGTGACCAATCCCGGTGACGGGAGCACGAAGCGTATGGAGCGAACCACGCCAGCTTGAAAGCGTAAGCCTGAAGCGATTCAGCCCCGACAGTTTCTAAAATTCCGGAATGGGGCCAAACAGTGTTTATTGAGTGAAGCCTACAGCCTGACCCGTTAAGCGAGGGGTAGGGCCACGGCGGGGTCTAAGAGCCTTGCGGGCGTGGAGAGATGTTGCAGTCAACACGGGAAGTCTCGCGGCCTCGACATGAAGTCGTCAAGGTACGGCAAAGGGGAAATCCGAAGCGTACCGGACGGGCCGCGAGATGACGGAGGGAGCGTAGTACCGTAGAAGCAGGTCAACGCCTGTGGAGAGAAGGTCTCTCAGTAACTAACAAACGGAAGAGGGAAACAAGGCGTGTCCACACAGCATAGGGACCAATCGAACTTGCACACAAAACTTGACCGCGTAGAACAAAGATCCCGGCAGGATAGGAAAGCGACGTTCAATAATCTTGGACATCTGCTTGACCTAGAAATGCTGGGACGGTGCCATCATGCGCTGGACGGAGCGAAAGCGGTGGGCATAGACGGAGTGACAAAGGAGGATTATGAGGAAAATCTCGACCAAAATCTGAAGGATTTGCTGATGAAGGTGCGCAGAGGCTCGTACCATCCACAAGCATCGCGAATCGTAGAGATTCCGAAAACGGATGGGAGTACGCGCCCTCTGGCGATTTCTTGCCACGAAGACAAGATCGTTCAGGAGGCTCTACGTCAAGTTCTCGAACGAATCTATGAACCAATATTCTTGGACTGCTCACACGGATTTCGCCCGAGACGCGGATGCGATACAGCACTCGTGGCACTAGGGGGAAATCTCAAGAGCAAGGATTGTGGAGCGATATTGGAGATTGATCTCCGGAAATATTTCAACACGATCCCGCATGAGCCGCTTATTCGGCTGCTTAAGCTCAAGATTGAAGATCAGAGATTCTTACATCTCATCATCAAAATGATTCAGGCCCCAACTCTTAAGTCGGATGGCGTGATCGAACGCAACGAGGTGGGGTCCCCCCAAGGATCAATCCTCTCACCGATCATCGCCAATCTCTATCTCCATTACGTGATGGATATCTGGTTCCACTGGCTTAACAGCCAGGAAATGGGTGGAGGCGCACGGCTGGTTCGATACGCAGACGACGCGGTCTTCACTTTCCGAGACCTGAGTGAAGCCGAGAGGTTTCGCCTGAGACTCGCGGAACGACTGAAGAGCTTTGGGATCTCTATGAACGAAGACAAGACAAAGGTGCTACCGTGCGGGCAGAAAATGGCCGCAAGATACGCAAAACAGGGGCGCAGAATGCCCACGTTCGTGTTCCTCGGTTTCCTGCATGTTTGGGGAACAGCTTGGAACAGAAAAGCGGCTGTGCACTTCTGGCGCATCAAAAGGCGGACATGTCCGAAACGTTTCAGAAAGAAACTCTCGGAGATTCAAGCCCACATCAAAAAGCACCGCCACGAGAAAACTCTGCTGAAGCGTATCACACAAGTGGTACGTGGATACCTCAACTACTTCGCCGTGAATGACAACCAAAGGCGTGCGAAACAATTCCTTCGGGAAGTGCGACGCATGCTCTTTAAGTGGCTGAATCGGCGAAGCCAGAAGAGAAGCATCACGTGGAAGCGTCTTGGTGAAGTCCTGGAGAAACTCGGTTTTCCAAATCATCCTCACATGAGGAACTTGTTCTTTGTTTGAGGCGAAAGGGCGATAAGCCCTCGAGCGTGTCAGTGAGGAAGCCGGATGCGGGAAAACCGCCAGTCCGGTTTTAATGGGGGCGGCCGCCGTAAGGTGCGCCGCCTACCTACCAAAATACCTGAACACTCTGCGTCTTATTCAGGATTTTGGATTTTCTAGTTAATCTTGTCGAATCCTACTTAAGATAAACGTGAGGAGGCTTCGGGCACAGCATTAACCGAAGGTAACACTCACGAAGAGGGCGCTTGGTTTGGTATTTTCCAAATGGCACTGGAATCCAGTTTTCGGCCTAAATGGCCACTAGCCGGACCTATCTCACATACCCCGTCATCGGATCAAACTTAGTGCGCGGCACATACTTACCCCGGCCCGGAGCGCCCACAACTTTCTTATCCTTCACAACCCAATCCCCACGCGAGAGCACGCCCACGATCTCACCCTTGGTTTCGTAGCCCTCAAACAAGGAGTAATCACAATTATGGTGGTGACTCTTGGCTGAAATCACACCTTTGGTTAAAGGATCAAAAAGTACGATATCCGCATCACAGCCGGGAGTCAGGTTTCCCTTCTTGGACATTCCAAAAATGCGCGCAGGATTGGAGCACATCACCTGAACAAAACGGTTCAGCGAAATTCGCCCCTTATCTACCCCATAAGTATACATCAACTTGAAACGATCTTCTACACCCGGGCCGCCGTTTGGAATCTTCGAAAAATCGCCACGACCCTTTTCTTTCTGGCCCTTAAAAAAGAACGGACAATGATCGGTCGCTACCACCTGCAAAAATCCATCACGCAAGCCCGCCCAAAGCGCTTCCTGATCCGCGCGTGTGCGAATGGGAGGAGACATCACGTACTTTGCCCCCTCAAAATCAGCCTTTTCATAGACCTCACGATCAAGCAGCAAATACTGAGGACACGTTTCAGCAAGCACCGGGTGCCGATAGCGGCTCACGCTATCTTTGATCGCTTGAAGCGCTTCATTACAAGTAAGGTGAACGATGTAAACCGGCACGCCTGCAATGCGTGAAAGCGCAATTGCGCGATGGGTAGCCTCGCCCTCGCCTATTGCCGTATGAGCAAGCTCGTGGAACACCGGATCTGTTTTCCCAGCCATTAAGTACCGCTTGGCGAGAACATCAATGAGGTCGCCGTGTTCGGCATGCAGACTTACCATTCCCCCCAGGGCCTTCATCCGATTCATCACATTAAAAAGCTGACCATCATCAATCATGAGGGCATTCTTGTAGGCCGTGAAACACTTAAACGAAGTAATCCCTTGTTCGATGATCTTCGGAAGCTCCGCTTCAACCGACTCATTATAATCAGTCACCGCGAGATGAAAACCGTAATCAATTGCGGCCTTTCCAGCGGCCTTTTCATGCCACTGAGAAACGGCCTCAGCTAGTGGACGCCCACGCGATTGAATGGCAAAATCAATGACCGATGTCGTCCCGCCGGCCGCGGCCGCAAGCGTTCCTGTCTTAAAATCATCCGAGCTTGCAGTTCCCATAAAAGGGAGATCGAAATGAGTATGCGCATCGATCGCACCCGGAAACACGTAAAGCCCGCCTGCATCGATTTCTTCGACTGCACCGCTGGTCAGCGCTCTAAGATCCTTGCCAAGAGCGACAATCTCTCCATCTTTCGCCAGAAGCTCTCCCACAAAAATCTCTGTTGCTGTAATAATCGTTCCACCGCGAATCCATTTCATCATACTATTCTCCATACTATTCTCCTTTTTACGCCTTAGGTAACTCTACCGTGAACGTGGCACCCTTGCCCGGCCCTGGACTTTCTGCTCGGATTGCACCACCCATCATTTCTACCAAACCCTGACAAATCGCCAACCCAAGTCCCAACCCACCATGCTTTTTCGTAAAACTCGTATCGGCCTGAGAAAAGCGCTGAAAAATCCTAGGTAAAAAATCTGCCGGAATTCCATCTCCCGTATCCCTAACGCGAATCTCAATTCTTCCTAAATTCTCACGCGTGAAAAGAGTGATGCTGCCTCCGGGGGGTGTGAACTTCAAAGCATTATTGATGAGATTTGACAAAATTTGCTGTACTCGAGCAGGATCCGCTGTCACCTCGAGCCCCTTGACGACGGAGCGACATTCCCAATTTATCTCTTTTGGCTTCATCAAAGGCGAGAATGTACCCGAAAGCGCTTCTAAAAATGGATCCAAGGAAACCTTACGCAGATCCAAAGAAATCTTGCCCGAAATAATTCTCGAAACATCCAAAAGATCTTCGATCAAACGCGCCTGGGTGCGAGCACTCTTCTGAACAAGCGCGATCCCTTTTTCAAAGGTTTTCGGATCAAGCATTTTGTCAGCCAAAAGATCCGCCCATGCCATAATGGCCGTCAAAGGAGTTCGCAGTTCATGCGAAAGCGTCGCCAAGAAGAAGTCTTTTTCCCTTTCTATCGCCTTACGTGCGGTGATGTCCTGAATAGTCCCAAGAAGAGCCGTTGGATTTCCAAGAGAATCTCGCTTAAGTTGCGCCCTTGAATTTAAGATTCTTTCAATCCCTTCAAGGGATTTGGTTCTAAAATCTAGATTATAAGGAATGTCTTTCTCCAAGGCGTTCGCGAGCGCCTCATTGAGGACCCCGCGGTCATCTGGATGAACGCGGGACAAAAAGGTCTCAAACAAGGGCGGCAGAGAAGGATCAACCCCCAAAATCCGATAGGTTTCCGCACTCCAGGTAGAGGCGTTTGTTTTAATATTTCGTTCCCAGCTGCCAACGGCGGCAAGCCTTTGCGCCTCATTCAAACGAGCTTCTGCAACACGAAGATCTTCATTCGCTTTCTTCTGCTCAAGCAAACACGAGGCAAAAGCGGCAACGTCTTCGTACCAAGCGAGTTCAGAATCTTCAAATTCCACTGGTTCTTGATTTGCAAAACCCAAAACTCCCAACATTTTTTTATGAAAAACGATAGGCACGCAAACAAAAGTCTTGATCCCAAACTCTTTGGCGAATCTGAGTTTCGAGCCAAATTCTCGCTCCAAATCTCGAACAATCAGCGCCTCCCCATTCTTTGAAGCAGAACCTGACAGAAGCCAGCTAGCGGCGAATTCCGTGGGGCCACGGGCCATGACTTCGGGCAATCCCTTTGAAGCCTTGACGACCAAAACATCACGCTCGGGGTCATAAACGGAAAGGACCGCCATCGAAAAACCGACCGGCATTGGGAGGTGGCGTAAAACAGCCTGGCAAACCTCATCCAAGGAGCCCAAATGCGCGGTTTCTTCGAGAAGAATGCGAAACAGTTTGATCCGTTTCATAAATGAATGACTAGCATCAAAAATGTCTATAAGGAACTGGGGATTTGAAAGCCTTAGACACGATGCACAGCCTGTCGAGCAACTGATTTACTCCAAGCCTCAGACCTCCCCGCGCTCATGGAAAGAATCAAAAAGGATCCTGCATCGTATATCGTTCAAGACTATACCCCGCTTTCCGAAGTTGAAGATCGAATCGTTGATTTGCGCATGATCTCAGATGTAGGCCCCAAGGATGTGTTCGTAAGCCGAACCTCCTGGCGAAGGAGGCTGCCCAAATCAGGCGATGGAAAAGTAAATTTGAGCCAAAATGGGCTGGAATTCGCTGTGATTGTTGTTGACCCAAAAGGACAGGCTCCCGGTTGCCTCAAAGCTGTGGTACAGCGTCTTTATGAGCAAGGTGCAAGCGCAAGGTAACAAACTGCTTCTCTCCAAAGAGGGGCTTTGGTTTATAGATGGGGGAGAAATCACCCACGCGCGCACCCTTGAGGTGCTGAACAAGAACCTCTATCGCACTCCCGAAGGCATTTTTGTTCAAATTGGCCGCGAACAGGCCTGGATTGATGTCGAGGACACGATCTACTTTGTAGTTTCGCTTGAAGGAACTCCAGATACTGGCTTCAAGCTGACCCTCAGTGATGAAACCCAAGAAGAACTAGATCCAACCACTCTTATCTACAGCAACGAACGACTGGTTTGTCGTGTAAAAGGGGGCTTAGAGGAAGCTAAGTTTCTGAGGGGCCCTTATCACGAAATCCTCAAACACGTTATCGAAGGGGAGAAGGGTTATATCTTGCGGTGCGGCTCACGCCACATTACTGTTGTGGAATTCGGCCGAATCCAGCAATAGCATTGCGACGCATGCAAAACTACTTCACCACCCCGTGCTTTTTCCCCACTTTAATAAACGCCGCTAGGGCGCGATCTAACTGCTCTTGATTCAAAGCTGCCGAAATCTGAGTGCGAATCCTTGCTTGGCCCTTGGCAACCACAGGATAAAAGAAACCCACGGCAAAAACGCCTTCTTCGTAAAGATCCCGACTAAAGGATTGCGCCAGTTTTGCATCATAAAGCATGACAGGAATAATTGGCGTGTTTCCCGGCTTTAGATCAAATCCTGCCTCTGTGAGTCCTTTTCGCCAAGTCTGAGATAACTGCTCCAATCGATCCCTGCGCTCGGTGGACTCACTCAAAATATCCAATACACGAAGACTCGCGTAAACGACTGCAGGCATCAGCGCATTACTGAACAAATAGGGACGCGCCCGCTGCTTCATAAGTTCGATGATTTCCCTACGGCCCGAGATACATCCTCCGGTCGCTCCGCCTAACGCCTTACCAAAAGTAGTCGTAATGACGTCGACCCTGTTCATCACATTATAATGTTCATGAACACCTCGGCCCGTTTTGCCTATAAAACCGGTCGCATGCGAGTCATCGACCGCGACAAGTGCATCGTACTTGTCGGCTAGCGTACAAATCTCATCGAGCTTCGCCATGTCGCCATCCATCGAAAACACACCATCCGTGATAATAAGGCGGGTGCGACAATTGGACGACTTGAGTTTCTCCTCTAAGTCCTTCATGTCGGAATGTTCAAAAACAAAACGCTGCGCTTTACAAAGCCTGACCCCATCAATAATAGAGGCATGGTCTAGTCGGTCTGAGAAAATTCCGTCCTCTGCGCCCAAAAGAGCCTCAAACAGAGCCCCGTTAGCATCGAAGCACGAGGAAAAAAGACAGGAGTCCTCCATCCCGAGAAACTTGCTCATTTTTTCTTCGAGCTGCCGATGGATATCCTGCGTCCCACAAATAAAACGGACAGAAGACATACCGTAACCACGCTTATCCAAACCTTCATGCGCGGCTTTCATCACTTCAGGGTGACTTGAGAGTCCTAGGTAATTATTGGCGCAAAGATTGATAATTTCTTTTTCGGGAGCGTTCGCCGGAAAACGTACGCGAATACTTCCAGATTGTGGAGAACAAATAATCCGCTCATCTTTATAAAGACCCTCTTCTTTAATTTTAGCAATCGTCTCTGAAAAAAAAACTTTTGATGTGGTGTATGCCATATGAACTCCTAAATATTTTTCCAATCCAAAATAATTTTCCCTGAACTCCCACTGATCATGGTTTCAAACCCTTCGACAAAGCGCGAAACAGGAAATTTGTGGGTCAAAATCGGTTTTATATCTAAACCACTTTGAAGCATCGCAGCCATTTTGTACCAGGTCTCAAACATCTCGCGCCCATAAATGCCTTTAATGAAAAGCCCCTTGAAAATGATTTGATCCCAAGAAACCGTTGTCGTCGGAGGCAAAATCCCCAAAAGGGCAATCTTAGCACCCGCCTTCACCGTACGTAACATATCGTTGAGCGCGGCGGGGTTTCCCGACATCTCAAGACCCACATCAAAACCTTCGACCATACCCAAAGATTTCATTACTTCATCTAAAGAGTGCTGGGCCACATTGATTGCATGCTCTACACCCATTTTTTTAGCCAAATTCAGACGGTATTCATTCACATCTGTAATCACGACATTGCGCGCGCCCGCGTGCCGCGCAACCGCGCCCGCCATAATCCCGATCGGGCCAGCCCCTGTAATCAACACATCCTCTCCGACCAAATCAAAAGAAAGCGCCGTGTGCACCGCGTTTCCGAGTGGATCCAAGACCGAAGCCTCGTCATCCGAAATCGCATCCGGAAGTGGAAACACATTCACGGCGGGAATCGAAAGATATTCAGCAAAACACCCCGGGCGATTTACGCCGACGCCTTTGGTGTGAATGCACAAATGGCGTTTCCCAGCACGACAGTTTCGACAAAAGCCACAAACCAGATGTCCCTCACCTGAAACCCGTTGCCCGATTTTAAGACCCGTCACGGCCTTGCCCATTGCAGAAACAACACCCACAAACTCATGACCGACATGCATAGGGACCGGAATCGTTTTTTGCGCCCAGGCATCCCATTGATAAATGTGGACATCTGTTCCACAAATCGCGGTTTGCCCAATCTTTATTAGAACGTCATTTTCGTGGACTTCGGGCATTGCCACTTCTTCAAGCCAAAGGCCTTTTTCACGGGATTTTTTTACGAGCGCTTTCATCGCGGGTGCTCCTTGATTTGCGCAGACTAACACCCAAATAGTGCGATTGCCAAGAATGCATTTCCTTGACCCTGTCTGCTTTCGCGTCTACATTCAGCCCAGCCACAGGAGGCATCACTTATGTTCGGACGTCTCATTCCTCGAGAAGGAAAGTTTTTCGACCTTTTTCGACAATCTGCGAAATTGATTGTAGAAGGCGCCAAGGAGTTTCGTGAACTCTTGGACGACCTTCCTAACGCCGAAAGTCGTACACGAAAAATCAAGGCCATTGAGCACCAGGCCGATGACGTGACACATACGACTGTCGAGCTCTTGCACAAAACTTTCATCACGCCACTGGACCGCGAAGACATTCATCAACTTATCAGCCGAATGGATGACATCTTGGACTTTATTGAGGCCGCTTCCGAACGCATTCTTCTCTATGGCATAACCGAAGCCCCCCCAATGGCTATTGATCTCGCCACGATCTGTGTTCATTCCGCTGAAAACATTCAACAAGCGATCAACGAGCTCGAAAACTTGAAAAATCGCTCTGACATTATTCGTCATTGCGTCGAAATCAATCGTCTTGAAAATGAGGCTGACCAAGTTCTTCGCATGGCAATGGCGAGACTTTTTAAGGAAGAAACCGATACGCGCCAGCTCATTAAGTACAAAGAAATCTACGAAATTCTTGAAACAGTCACCGATCGCTGCGAGGACGTGGCCAACATCGTTGAAGGAATTGTTCTCGAGTACTCATAGGATACGCATAGGATAATATGACCCTAATCATCATCACGATTCTCTTAGCTCTGGCCTTCGATTTTCTTAACGGCTTTCATGACGCCGCAAATTCGATTGCTACGATCGTTTCCACTCGCGTACTGCGTCCGCAGTGGGCTGTGGTCTGGGCTTCATTTTTCAATTTCATCGCGTTTATGTTTTTCGGACTTCATGTCGCAAACACGATTGGCAAGGGAGTCATTGATCCTGCGATCATTGATCCATTTGTGATCTTCTCAGCTTTGATGGGCGCGATTTTCTGGAACATCTTTACTTGGTACTTTGGGATCCCCTCAAGCTCCTCCCACGCACTGATTGGAGGTCTTGGGGGCGCCGCAGTAAGTAAAGCCGGAGTGCATGCGTTAAATTCTGCGGGGTTTCTAAAGATTGGAGCCTCCATCGTTTTGTCGCCTCTCATTGGATTTATTTTAGCTTTCATTGCCATGGCTCTTGTCTCAAACATTTTCTTTAAAGCGTCACCCAAAAAGATAGACGTCTGGGGACGACGGCTCCAGCTCGTCTCGGCATCATTATACAGCCTAGGGCATGGAGGAAACGACGCCCAAAAAACGATGGGAATCATCGCGGTTTTACTCTTTTCGTCAGGCATGCTTGGGCCTGAGTTTCACGTACCCCTATGGGTAGTACTTGCATGTCAATTTGCTATGGGTTTTGGGACTCTTTTGGGGGGATGGCGCATCGTTAAGACAATGGGAATGAAAATTACGAAACTTAAACCCATTGGAGGATGTTGCGCGGAGACCGCGGGAGCCATCACTTTGTTTCTTGCGACCTCTCTTGGAATTCCGGTTTCCACCACACACACGATCACGGGGTCCATTATGGGTGTCGGGGCCGTCACAAAATTCTCGGCGGTACGCTGGGGCATTGCAGAACGCATTGTTTGGGCGTGGGTTTTGACAATTCCAGCTTCCGCTTTTGTCGCGGCGCTTTGTTTTTGGCTTATGCACTTACTCGCATAAGCCGCTCGTTTTCTCGTATCAGGGGCGAGCATTCCCTGCTATAAATTTCGCATATGCCGCAGAAACAAGGACAGTTGGAGTGGCTTCAGACAAATCAAACCGGTTCATTTGCCATGAGCTGTGTCGATCGCATTCCGCGAAGAAAATATCACAGCTTACTGACAATTCGTGAGCCCGGCTTTGGCGAACCTCTTCACGCGATTTCAGAAGTTGCGGAGACGTTTCAGACACAGCCAGACGCTCAGGGAGTTCGCGAAACTTTCTTCTTGCACTCCTTCAATTTTGAAGCACAAATTCATCCGCATGGTTTCACGCATCTTGAAAAGTTCTCCTATGTGCCACGACCCGTGTGGCGCTATCGTGTAGGCGAAGTGCAGATCGAGCGGACGCTCGAACTTGATCCGAATCAAGACATTACCCGTATCACTTATGCGTTTTCTGGAATTACAAAACCCTCCACACTTACGCTTGAACCGCTCATTACTTGTCGACCCTGGCATCGCACGACAAAACACAATCCCTTCTTAGATGGCTGCGTCCAATACGAAAATGACGGAGTATCATTGCAGCCTTATTCGCCCCTTCCGAGGCTTTACTTCAAAGTTTCGGGCAAACCCTCTGTTTTCAATATGGGTGGGCGTTGGCTCAAAAACGTTTTCTATTCGATCGAAAACGAGCGCGGATATCCTGCCACCGACGATCTTTTTGGGCCTGGTTCATTCCAAGTTCAAATTGATACAGACTGTGAAATCACGCTTCACTGCGGGGCCCAGGAACTCTCCACCTCCTTACCCACCAAAGAAAAGAAACTTCGTCCGAGTTTTTCGGAGCCGGCGCTTAAACGAGCCGCCTCACAGTTTCTGATCACCAAAAAGAGCGGGCATCACTCCGTGATAGCTGGGTATCCTTGGTTTGAAGACTGGGATCGGGATACCCTTCTCTCGTTACCGGGGCTCTGCCTTGCCACCGGAAGATTCAAGCATGCCAAAAGTGTATTAAGTGAATTGGGTGCACGCTACCAAAAGCAACTTATTCCCAATGCTCCGACGATTTCTGGGATTCCCCAAAATCTTATGATCGATGCGCCCCTCCTTTTTATTCGCGCTGTTCAGCTATTAGGCGAAGCAACGGACATCAAGCAAATTCATTCGTTGATGCCGGCAGTAATTAGCATTTTGAACTCGTTTAAAAACGGCATGGACCCTCGCATCGAAGTAAGGCCCGGCGCTGGGTTCTTCGTAACGGCCGGGCCCTACGCCGCAACATGGATGGACGTTGTATGGAATGGAAAACCACTCACTCCGCGACATGGTTTCGCCGTGGATCTCAACGCTCTGTTTTACAATGCTGTTCATTTTGCAATGGATTGGGCACAACATAACCATACCGATCCAACAGCAGCGCCCTTCATCAAGAACTGGAGCCCTATTCTGGACGGGGCTAAACACGCATTTATGAAACGATTTTGGTCCGAAGATCACGGCTACTTGGCGGACACGAATAGTTCAGACGAAGAGCAAGACGCGGACTTGAGCCTCCGCCCTAATCAGCTCTGGGCAATCGCATTGAAATACTCGGCAGTTCCCGCTAAAGAGGCCGGCCGGATGTTGGAAAAGATTCGCTCCGAACTTCTGACTCCCGTTGGATTACGGACATTGTCGTCGCACGATATTCGCTATCGTGGGCACTATAGCGGAGACCCAGAGCACCGCGATCATGCCTATCATCAAGGAACCGTCTGGCCATGGCTTATTGGAATCTACGCTGATGCGGTAACCAACATTCAGGGCCCAGAGAAAATGAGAAAAGATCTCACTCCGGTTTTGGAGCGTCTTGGTCTTCACTTTGCAGAAGAAGGATGCCTCGGGCAGATTTCCGAAGTTTTTGATGGCGACACACCCCACACTCCAAACGGAACCCCTGCGCAGGCTTGGAGTGTTGCTGAAGTTTTGCGCGCTTATAAGATGATGAAGAAAGATTAGGACTAGATGAAAGTACTCATGCTGGGATGGGAGTATCCCCCTCACATAAACGGAGGGCTTGGAACGGCTTGCGAGGGATTGACTACTGCTCTGGCAAAAAACGGGGTCAAGATCGATTTTGTTCTACCCAAAGTGTTCGGGTCCGAAAAAGCGCCCCACATGAATTTGCTTAATGCTCAAAGAACAAAACAGGGATTCACCCATCACATATTGAGGGAGATCACCCACCAGGTTACTCCTACAGAGAGCGTGGAGTCCTCCAAAACTATTACAGAGGAACACCGATCGGAGGTGACTTCAGAAGAACGGAGTGAGCAGGTTGAGTTTATCGAGATCCCAAGCTGGCTAAACCCCTACGCACGCCCCGAACTCGAAGCACGCCTGCGACACTCTCGAAAGATTAGCAGAAAGGAATTTTCCACCACATCTACGGGCGTGGAACTTGTCCATTCTATGCTTCCGGGAAAAGTTTCTCAAATTTTGCGCGAGTTTCCCTTTGCCATTGAAAATCCGGAACAATATGGCACGGATCTGTTGTCCGAAGTCAATCGATACACCTACCGCGCCGTCACTCTTGCACAAGATCGAGAATTTGACATAGTCCATGCCCATGATTGGATGACCTATCCGGCCGGAGTTGCCATTGCAAAAATGCGCGGGGTACCGCTGGTCGTTCATGTTCATAGTCTGGAATTTGATCGCAGTGGAAAAAGTGTCAACCACCGCATTCATGAAATTGAAGCGGCCGGAGTCCATGCAGCCGACGCAGTTATTGCCGTAAGTTACTATACGCGCTCTGTAATCCATGAACAACACAAGGTCCCATTAAGCAAAATTTCTGTAGTTCACAACGGGGTATATTCCTCAGACACAATCAGCCTCTACCGAAAAGAAAAGCAAGCAGACACAAAAGTCGTTCTCTTCTTAGGTCGTGTGACCTTCCAAAAAGGACCTGACTATTTTGTCGAAGCTGCTGCGAAAGTCGTTTCGCTAATGCCTAATGTGACATTTGTGATGGCGGGTACAGGCGACATGCTCCCGCAGCTCATGGAACGCGTTTCAGAGCTCAATCTTAATCGAAACTTCGTCTTTACAGGGTTTCTCAAGGGCCCCGAAGTCGAGCGAATGTTTTCGCTAGCCGACCTCTATGTCATGCCCTCCGTTTCTGAGCCTTTTGGAATTACCCCCCTTGAAGCAATGAGCCATGACGTACCTGTCATCATCTCCCGTCAATCGGGTGTCGCTGAGGTATTGCAGAGCGCTCTAAAAGTGAACTTTTGGGATACAGATACTCTGTCTCACTTTATTTTAGGCGTATTGAAATATCCTGAAATAAGAGAAGATGTATTGGAACGAGCCAAAGAAGAAATAAGCCGACTGCGTTGGGATGCTGCTGCGAAAAAAACTTTTTCGGTGTATCTTAGTGCTTTAGGGCGAGAGGCGTAGCGGGTCACAGGGGGATGAATGTCTTCAGTTTGTTTCTATTTTCAAGTTCACCAGCCTTTTCGTGTGAAACCTTACTCTTTTTTCAAGGTGGGTAAAGACCACAAATATTTCGACACTAAAAAAAATAAAGAAGTTCTCCAAAAGGTCGCGGCCAAATGCTACCTTCCGACCAATCATCTCTTGCTTGACATGATTGATCAGCACAACGGAAAATTTAGAATTTCCTATTCTATTACCGGCGTCGCACTGGAGCAAATGCAGCGCTACTCTCCTGAAACGCTAGACAGCTTCATTGCCCTCTCGAAAACCGGATGCGTGGAATTCTTGGCTGAAACCTATTATCACAGCCTCTCTTCCCTCTATGATCCCCAGGAATTTAGGCAACAAGTAAAAATTCATACGGAACTGATGCAGACCTATTTTGGACGAACTCCGCGCGTTTTCCGGAACACGGAACTCGTGTGCAGCGACGAAATCGCTTTAATGGTAGAATCAATGGGCTTTGAAGCTATTCTAGCAGAGGGAGCGGATGACATTCTCACATGGAGAAGTCCTCACTTTGTTTACAAACGTCCCGGTGGAAACATCAAACTTCTTCTAAAAAGCTATCGCCTTTCGGATGATATCGCCTTTCGATTTTCTAACTCGGCCTGGAACGAATACCCCTTAACCGCACCAAAATTCGCGAGCTGGGTTCATCGCATCAGCGGAAACGGTGACGTCCTCAACCTCTTTATGGACTACGAAACCTTCGGTGAGCACCAATGGGAATCGACTGGGATCTTCAATTTCTTAAGAGCACTACCCGGCGAGGTGATGAAACATCAGGATTGGGATTTTGCGACCCCCAGCGAAGTCATACAGCGCTATCATCCGAAGGGCGAACTTCCTTTCCCTCGCATTGTCTCGTGGGCGGACGCAGAACGAGATCTAACGGCTTGGAATGGCAACCACATGCAAAAACGCGCTCTCGAACTAATTTTTGAGCTCGGACACGAGGTACGCCGACGAAACAACCCAGCCACCTTAGATTTGTGGCGGAAACTGCAAACGTCTGATCACTTTTATTATATGTGCACCAAGTTTTTTTCGGATGGAGATGTGCACGCGTATTTTAATCCCTACAATAGCCCTTATGAAGGTTTTATCAACTATATGAACGTACTCACGGATTTTAGGGAGCACGTTTTGAAACTCACGCCAAAAGGACGGCCTCATGAAAACTCCTCGCAACCTGTTTGAAGTCTCCTGGGAAGTCGCTAACATGGTCGGCGGAATCCACACGGTTCTCGCCTCTAAAGTCAACCGGATGCATCAGTATTATGATGATCTTTATGTCACCATAGGCCCAGATATTCCGCGCGCTCCCGGCTCGGTGCCGGTTTTCAAAGAAGAGATTTGGAATGCCGAGTTCATGGAGACACTTTCATCGCTGCCCATTGGTTGTAAAATGGGGCGGTGGCTGGTCCCTGGAGAACCGCGCTGTATTCTCGTAAACTTCGAAAGTCTCCACGCCTCTCGTGATCAGTTTCTAGCGAGGTACTGGGAGCAGTATCATCTCCACTCGCTTTATGGAGGCTGGGACTATTTAGAGCCTGTGTTTTTCGCCCAAGCTGCAGGGATCGTCGTTGAAAACCTCTTCAATAAACATATGAAACCTAAAGGAGAAGCGGCCGTCATTCACTGCCATGAGTGGATGGCTGCAGCTGCAATCCTTCACCTTCGTACGGCGGCTCCAGAAGTCGGGACGGTGTTTACGACTCATGCCACCATGCTCGGACGGGCGCTCTCTGCTAATCGCCGGGATGAAGACTTCTCTAAGCCCGGCGACCCCGAGAAAATGAATCAACTTGCCCACGAAATCGGCGTAAGTTCCAAACATTCGATGGAAAATATTGCTGCTCGCATTGCGGACTGTTTTACGACAGTGAGTTCGGTCACTTCCGAAGAATGTGTCCACATCCTAAATCGTAAACCCGACATGCTTCTTTTGAATGCCCTCGGGGATGAGTTTCAGGATGAGAAACTCGCGCAGCCCACCGTCGTCAAGAAAATAAGAAATCGACTTTTCGATTTAGCCGAGTGGACGACGGGTGATAAATATAATCGCGAGTCGACTCGTTTCCTAATGACCGCCGGGAGATACGAGTTCCGGAATAAGGGCGTCGACGTATTCATTGATTCTCTCGCCGAACTCAATACGCGTCTCAAAAGCGAACCTGGAAAAAAGGTCATCGCATTTCTTATGCTTCCCGCGGGACATTTAGGACCGAAACCTGAACTGCTACAGGCAGCCTCAGGAAATCCCGTTTCTCACGCGCCATTTCACGCCACCCACATCATTCGAGACAAGGTACGCGACCCCGTTTTTCAGGCGCTGGCCGGTAAGCAACTCTTTAATCAGCCTAGTGATTCCGTCCATATCGTATTTATCCCCATTTATCTGGACGGAAACGATCCCCTAATTAAGGAGCGCTACTACGAGTTTCTAGCTGCAGCGGATCTCTCGGTATTTCCCTCCTTTTATGAGCCATGGGGCTACACACCCATGGAAAGTATCGCCTTTGGCGTTCCCACAATTACTTCCGACCTAGCAGGCTTTGGTCACTGGGCGAAAGACACCGGGGGCTGGGAGAAAACAGGCGTAGGCGTTTTAAAACGAAAAAATGTCCCTGCAGAGGAAACAGTAAAAGAACTAACCGACTACTTATATAAGTTTGTCGTCCTCACCCCGCCAAAAACTCGCGCAAAACTCTCGGAAGCAGCGCTCGCCCTAAGTCATCAAGCGCGTTGGAAATTCTGGGGAAAGTCCTATTTCAAGAGTCACGAAATTGCGCTCACCAAAGCGAGCCAACGAACAGGTAAACCAACCCTAGAGCCCGCACGTGAACGAGGCCTTGCACTGACTGCAGCCACCCAGAAATTTGATCCTAACACTCGCCTTCGAAACTTTGTCGTCCTTAATCAACTTCCCGAAGAACTTGAAAAGCTAAGATCCCTTTCCAAGAACGTCTGGTGGAGTTGGCATCCTGAAGTCACCGAGCTATTTTCTAAAATGGACCCTGAACTATGGGTAAGAACAGGGTACAACCCCAGTGTATTTTTAGATTACGCGAAAACAGAGACACTCGAAAAGGCCACCAATAGCAAGAGCTTCACTGATAAGGTCGAATCCCTTCATGAGCGACTGGAAGCGCGACTCGCCAAAGTCAAAACTCCGGAAATTGCATTTTTCTGCGCAGAATTTGGCCTCACATCCTGTCTTAAGCTGTACTCAGGAGGACTGGGCATTCTTGCGGGCGACCTTTTGAAAACTGCAAGCGACCTGAATCTCCCACTTTGTGCTGTGGGATTGGCCTATCACATGGGCTATTTTAGGCAGAACCTCACGCGAGAAGGTCGTCAAGAAGCTATTTTTGAAAAAAGCGACTTTCACTCTCAGCCGATGCAGCTTGTAACTCACGACAACGGGCAACCCGTCGTCGTCAGCATTCCGTTTCCGCTTCGGCCCGTTTACGCGCGTGCCTGGAAAATAGCGGTGGGCCGCATAAATCTCTACGTTCTGGACACGGATTTTGGAGCTAATCGCCCCGAAGACCGCTCCATCACTAACAACCTCTATGGTGGAGATCACGAACATCGCCTCAGGCAGGAGTTTGTGTTGGGTATTGGAGGCCTAAAGTTTCTCAAAGCCATTAACGTTTCACCAAAGATTTTTCACATGAATGAAGGACATAGTGCCTTCCTGGTTCTTGCTCGAATCGTCGAGTTGATGTCCGATCGAAACCTTCGCTATGATGAAGCACTGGAGTACGTCCGACACACTTCGATCTTCACAACCCACACTCCTGTGGAGGCCGGACACGATAAGTTCACCGAAGAGGTGATTCGACCTTATCTCTCCCCATTTGCCGAATCCTTGCATCGGAGTTGGCCCACGATCATGAACCTTGGCAATCCAAAATCTACGGGAACCTCCACTGACTTTTCCATGACCCATCTTTGTTTGCGCGGAAGTATTCGCGTAAACGGCGTAAGTGAAATTCACGGGCGCGTTTCCA
Source organism: Bdellovibrionota bacterium FG-2 (assembly GCA_051382305.1). Classification (GTDB taxonomy): domain Bacteria; phylum Bdellovibrionota; class UBA1018; order UBA1018; family UBA1018; genus CAIRTR01. Next base: position 27,167 of record JBBCAV010000317.1, on the reverse strand, counting down.
GAAAAATGTTTAAGAATTTTTTCCCAGGAGTCCACGACTTTGAAGTGCCAGTCACCAGTATCACCAATGGGGTACATGTCCCAACCTGGATTGCCCCCGAGTGGCGAAAAGTCTTTACGAAGCATCTCGGAACAAAGTGGGCTTCTCAGCTTTCAGACAAAGCAGTTTGGGAAAAGGTCAAGGATCTCGAACCTAAGTTGATTTGGGATACTCACGTCCAGGCGAAGTCTCGGCTGATCACTTGGCTCAAACAACATATCGACGTGACCTACCGCAACCGCCGCGAAGATCCGGATCATTTGGCTCTCGCCCAGGCTAACTTGGATCAAGATCCGCTCATTATCGGTTTTGCACGGCGCTTTGCTCCTTACAAACGGGCGGCGCTTCTGTTTCACAACATGAAGAAACTTGAAGAACTACTCAACATGGGCAAACCTGTTGTGTTCCTTTTTGCAGGGAAAGCCCATCCCGCCGATGGCTTGGGGCAGGGATTGATTCAACGCGTGATTGAGATTTCCAGGCAACCCGGTTTCCAGGGAAAGGTGATCTTTGCTGAGAACTACGACTTAAGTGTCGCTCAGCTCATGGTGGCTGGATGTGATGTTTGGCTTAATACCCCTACCCGACCGCTTGAAGCCAGTGGAACCTCCGGAATGAAGGCCGGCGTCAACGGCTGTTTAAATCTTAGCGTTTCAGATGGCTGGTGGACCGAGTCTTACAATGGCAAAAACGGTTGGATCATTGCAGACGAGGAACAGGAGTACCCCGCAGACTTCCAGAACGAATATGACAGTGCTCGCATTTACGCCATTCTTGAACACGAAGTGTTTCCACTGTTCTTTGATCGAAACGAAGAGGGTGTTCCAGTAGATTGGGTTGAAATGATGAAGGAGTCCATCGCGACGATTGTGCCCGGTTTTTCATCTGCACGCATGCTTGAAGATTATAACCGGAGACTCTACCAACCCGCCGTTGAAGACGCCGATTTTTATGGGGCTAACGACTTTAAGGAATTACGCGCCCTTAGCAATTATCGCATCCGTCTTCAGAAGGCCTGGGAATCTGTCACGTTTACCGACATCCGAGTCGACGGGCTGGAAAAAGAAAAAGTCCTCGTCAATCAACCGATACGGGTGGAGGTGGAAATCAGCCACCCCCAACTCAACGCTGAGGATATTCATATCCAGACCGTCCTGGGAAAAGCTTTTCCTGGACATACGCCCAAGGAGTTTCAGAGAGTCACGATGAAACCTTTGACTCTCGACGAGAAGGTACAACCCGATGGAACCAGCACGTGGTATGCCGAAATTACCTGCCCGGAGTCGGGACCGCACGCGCTAGGAATACGGATTGTCCCGAAGTATGATCGTGGCGCACATCGAGAAATGGAGTCTTCGCTGAACCTAGTGAAGTGGCTTTGATTTTGCGATTTTAGAAAACGTACATCTTCATGCAAAATACGCTGCCACCGGACTTCAAGTATTCAGAAGTCTCGGCCTCGTAGACTTTGAATCCGCGCTGACGAAGGGCGGAAACCGTCTTGGGATTTCCTTTCTGAATTACGACAGCATTGCCACCAATAGCGCAGGCATTGCAAGCCATTCCCTCGGCGGCCTCATGATCATCGCATTCAATCACATCGGAAAATACAGCGCGAATCATCGCAAGCCCCTCATGGGTTAGCGAGCGCGAATGAACGAGTGCCGTTTCCTCGTTGATTGCGCAAAAACAGGTGTCCAAGTGGTAAAATCGATCCGAGCGAAGAGGAAGCCTAATCACCGGCACATCAAAAAACTCGCTTAGGTGCGTGTAAACTGAAGCCTCCGTTCTGAAACCACTCCCGCCCCAAAGAAGCGCGCGGCCCGGATGCCAGATCGCGTCGCCACTGCCCTCGAAACCGATGATCTTGGGAAGCGCTCTCACCTGATAACCGTCTGCAGAAAACCACTTCGCAAAAGCCGCCACCTCTCGTTGCCGAGAGGGGTGTTTCATTTGGCTCAATATACACAACCGATTACCGTCCCTATCTAAACCCACCAAAGTCTGATTAGCGCAGAAGACCATGTCTTCACAACTCAGAACAGGATCGACGAGATCAACCCTTGCGCCGCAATCTTCAAAAGTAGAGCGCAACACTCGCCATTGCTCCAAGGCAAGACTGCGGTTCACTGAACCAATTTTCCCCTCCATATGAGGATTCTTGACATCGCATACCGTAAAATAATCCGGAGAACACATAAGCAATTGTTTAGGGTACGGTTGAGGCCTACAAGTACTCAGCAGTTGGGACGGAAGCTCAGCCACACAATCATAAATTTTCGCCATGGGCCTGATTTATAACACTTCCCAATTTCTCCCAAGGAGTTTCTATGCGAAAATGAGGGACATGATCGGTCTTGAACTGCAAACCCACGCTGACCCCGAAAAAGCGAAGCACCTTCAGCGCTTCTTCAAAACTGGACCCGGCGAATATGCTGAAGGCGATTTGTTTTTGGGGATTTCGGTTCCCGTCTTGCGAAAAATAGCCAAAAAGAATATCTCCTTTTCCCTTCAACAAATTCGGCCGCTCATCAAATCTTCTTTTCACGAGGAACGGGCATTGGCTCTCTATATCTTGGTCCTTCAATTTGAGCGGGCTGAACCCAAAGCACAAAAGCGAATCTTTGATTTCTATATCAAACACCGGCGCTTCATTAACAACTGGGATCTCGTGGATGTGACCGCACCGCAAATTGTGGGCTCCAGTCTTTTTGAGGCGAAAAGAGATCTTTTGTACAAATTTTCGCGATCCAAAGGCCTCTGGGAAAGACGAATTGCGATTATTTCGACCTTCTTTTTCATAAGAAAGGGCGACTTCGCAGACACACTTAGGATCGCAAGAACTCTGCTCAATGACCCCCATGACCTCATTCACAAAGCCGTAGGTTGGATGCTTCGTGAAATGGGAAAGCGCGACGAGGCCTTGCTGGAGAAGTTTCTAAAAGAGCATTCTGCCCATATGCCAAGAACTATGCTTCGTTACGCCATCGAACGATTTCCAGAAAAAAAGCGAAAACGCTATCTCGATCGATCAACCAAATGAACACTCGATTGCGCAGTTGGGAAAACAACGACCTCCTGAATATTTACATGGGCCGGCCGCTGGGCGCTCCACACGACGACTTCCGCAATATCTTCCGCAGACAGGGGTTTTAGGCCCTGATAAACCTGCTTTGCTTGCGCTTTGTCTCCACCAAAACGCACCTCTGCGAACTCCGTCTCGACCATTCCAGGGGCAATTTCCGTGACCCGGACTCCTGTCCCATGAAGATCAATGCGCATCGATTCGGAGAGACTTTTTACCGCTGCCTTAGTAGCACAATAGGCGTTTCCCTTGGAGTACGCCCACCGCCCGGCCACAGAACCCATATTGATGACATGGCCCGCGCCACGTTCTATGAGCAGCGGAAGCATCTGACGAGAAACATACAGCAAGCCCTTGAGATTCGTATCAATCATCAAATCCCACTCATCCGGATCACCCGTTTGAGACGAAGAAAATCCCTTCGCCAGTCCCGCGTTATTAACGAGAATTTCTACCCCTTTGAAAAGAGGGAGATTGCCCGAAATCAAACCATCCACAGCTTTCCTCTTCCGAACATCAAGAACGAAAGTCTCAACTCCAACCCGATATCGGCCCCTTATTTCAGTCGCGACCGCGCCCAAGCGATCTTCTCGTCTGGCTGCTAAAATCAAATCATACCCCAACGCCGCGAAAGCTTTCGCGCACGCTGCACCAATTCCACTTGAAGCTCCTGTAATAAAAACGGACATATCCCTAACCCCTCTGTTTATCGAAAAAAACCTTAGGCGTGCCCGTAACCGGACTTGGTGCGACGACAAGCTGGGCCCCCGGGTAAAGTTCTGAAATTCGCTCGGAACTAATCGCTTTATGTATCGGCCCATGAAATACCAAATCACCCTGCATCATCACTAACCCAAAATCAGCCCATTCAGAGGCCAAATTCAAGTCATGAGAAACCAAGACGAATGAACGGCCCTCTAAAGTAAGTTTGCGCATCAATGCACCAATACGAGCCTGATGATGAAGGTCCATTTTGGACAACGTTTCATCCAACAAAACAATTTTCGCTCCTTGAACCAAGGCCCGAGCAAAAGCAACGAGCTGCCGCTCGCCACCGCTGAGCGAGGACAACAATCGATCACGCCATCCCCAGCAAAAACATTGCTCCATCGCGCGCTGAATTGTTTCGCGCTCTTGAGAGGTCGATTGATGAATAGGAGAAACATCTAGGGACGAAAACCCCATTTCCACGGTCTGGTAAGCAGTGACCGGAAATTCCGTCTTCAAGTCTGCACCAACATAAGCGACCGCGCGAGATCGAAAAGCGGCTGAATGCCTCAGAAACTCGTGGCCTCGAAATCGAACGACCCCCTGAAGGGCGTTCGAACCGAAAGGAAGCAGGCCGCAAATTGCTTTCAACAGCGTCGACTTTCCAGAGCCATTGGGACCAATGAGCGCATGGATCTCACCGCCGTTGATTTCACCGCCCTTGATTTCAAAAGACACGTCCGAAACCACCCGCTCTGCCCGATAGCGATAACTTAAACCGTACACGCCAAGAAGAGGGCTATTCACGCTCATACGGACGCCTCTCTTTTGAGTAGAATCCATAGAAACACCGGCGCACCGACAAGGGCCGTAACGACCCCCACTGGCAATTCAAAAGGCCTCACACTAATCCGAGCGAGCATATCGGCAATCACCAGCAGGGTCGCACCCCAAACTGCGCAAAGTGGCAGCATTTTGCCGTGAAGTGCTCCGACCCTTCTTCTTACGAGATGTGGCACCAACAATCCCAAAAAACCGATCATTCCGGACGCACTCACACAAAATGAAACAAGCAGAGAAACAACGAAAATCACACGACGACGCAAATGGGAGACTTCAATACCCAAAGATCGCGCATCTTCTTCTCCCATCAAAAGCACATCAAGTTGCTTTGAGCGAAGCCACAAAATTACAGAAAAAAGCAGAGAAAATAGAAGCGTCACACACGCTCCCCCCATTCTCGCGCGCGAAAGATCGCCTAAAAGCCACAAAACGGCCGATTGAATTCCATTGGAATCCGCAAGAGCCATCCATAAGGCTACCAAACCCGAGCCAAAAAAACCCATCATGACCCCCGAAAGCAAAAGGGTAAGCGCCGAATTTCCGGGTCGAATCGAAACAAAATAAAGAATCGCGGTAAAAACCAAAGCTCCGATAAACGCCGTTATGGCGAGCCCAGAAAACACCCAAAAACCACCCAAGGTAGTCCCGATTACGGCACCGAGCGCGGCTCCCGAAGAAATCCCTAAAGTGTAGGGCTCACACAACGGATTTGAAAACAAAGCCTGAAGGCAGGCGCCGGCAACCGAAAGGCCCATCCCGACTGCAATGGCCAACAAGACCCGGGGGAGCCGCAACTGATAGATGATCTCAGGGTCTGCATCAAAAACACTTCCGAATCGCAATGCGAGCGTGCAAGAAACAATCAAGATCGACAACGCAAGTATCCACTCAAAGGCAAAACTATTTTTCTTCATAGACTGCCCTTTCCAAGAGTGAAACGCCTTCTAGAAAACGTAAGGTAGGACGAAGAAGTGCATCCGCGTGAAGGACCTTAACTCTGCCATTTTTCACAGCGTTCAAACCGCCCAAGATTCCCCACTTTCGAACCATTGCTTCAAACTGTGCCGTCCCGCCTCCTAAAGCTAGGACAAGAATGACATCAGGATTTCGCCTTACGACGTCTTCTTTGGAAGGCCTGGGATAGCGATCCTTGGCGTCACCATAGATGTTCTCAGCATTCACAAGCTCAATTGCATGATGCAAAAAAATCTTAGCTCCCACGACCACAAGCGGGTCGTCGCCCAACTGAAGCAACACCTTGCGTTTCACCTGGGTCGCTCGCCTCTTTTTCACTGCCTCGCTAAAACGCTTAAGGGAGTCTAGGAACTGCAATGCAACTTGTTCACCTTCGACAGGATTGCCCATCGAGCTCGCTACCAGCCTAATCGAATTTCCAATCTCGGAGAAATCATCTGTATTTACGACCACCACGGGAAGCCCCATCTCGCGCAAATGCTGAATCTGATCCGGGAGGTTCCCATCTTTCGTTGCGAGAACAAGATCAGGCTTGAGGGAAACCACTCGCTCGAGATTAAAACGATTATAAGGACCCACCGACACAATCTTATTTAAAGCCAGAGGAACATCAGAATACTCAGAAACGCCCACCAGACGTGTGAAGTCTTCACCCAGAAAAACCGAAACAAGCTCACCTAACGACGGGGCAAGCGTGACAATACGAAGAGGTTTTTCCTGGAGTTTAACCCGCATTCCCACCGCATCGAGCACTTCACGCGCAAACGCCAAGGGCGGTGAAGAAGCAAACAAAACAAAGAGAAAGAAAACGAAAACCCTAAGGAACGCCCTATTAAACACTAACGCCTCTTCCACACAAATGGCTTTTCTCTATCATCCAACAGCGCGTCAATGCTCGATTCATGTCGAGAAAGAAACAACAACAAGAATACAACATCAACCCCTAGTTCCATACCGGTGGGTTCAACAATGAGATAGGCCACTGCCGCAAGCGCCGCCCCCACCAACGTCGCCAGAGAAACAATCCTATTAGAAAGGAAGGAAAGGAGAAATCCAAGAATACCCGCAATTGAAGCGGCAGGAGAAATCACGAGCAAACACCCCAAGGCGGTCGCAACACCTCGCCCCCCCCGAAAACTGACCCAGGGTGAAAAGCAGTGCCCCAGATAAACAAATAAAGCGGTTAGATGAAGAAAAAGAGGATGTCCCTCACTGCTCACCCCAAAAAAGGTGCCATCCGCAAACTTGGCAAGAGCTTCGCGGGCAGACTGCAGCCCCGGAACCGTGATCAAGACAATCGGCAAGGCGCCCTTTAGTAGATCAAAAACGAATGAAACGAGAATCGCTTTTTGTGGCGCCAGGAAACGCACAAATATCACCCGAAAAGGGATCGTCCCCAAAAAAAAAGCAAAGAGAAAGATTACGATCGCACTCACTCTTTCGCCCCCCCTTTATCTCGACTCTTAAGACGAAACACGAGCACACCACTGGCAATGACAAAAATGATTAACGATAGAAACTGGCTCGTAGACAAAACATCATCAATCACAAATCCGCGAATCATATCCCCTCGAAAGGCTTCGATGATGCTCCGAACAATCGGATAGACCATGAAGTATGTCAAGACAACCTGGCCATCAAAAAACTTTTTTCGATACACATAGAGCAGTCCCAAAAAAAGCACAAAAAGGGCGCTTGCTTCATAAAGCTGCGTTGGGTGCAAAGGAATTCCCTGAAGGGACTTGTCGACCATATCTGAATAAAAACGTAGCCCAAAACTAGTGCCCGTCGGCTTCCCATAGCAGCAACCCGCAGCAAGACACCCAAAACGACCAAACATATGCGCAATAACCAAACCCGGAATCAAGGTATCCATTGTTTTCCAAAGCGGCAGCTTATGCTTTTTTACATACCAGGCCACAAAGGGCACGGCTGCTATCGGCCCACCCAGGAACACAAGCCCTCCTTCCCAAACACGAAGAATACCCACTGGATCCTGAATGAAAGAGTCAAGACGCGTGATCACGAATAGAATACGTGAACCCAGAAAGCCTACGAGTAAACCCCAAAAAGTGAGATCTAAAACCCGTTCTACATCCTGCCCCGTCTTAGTCGCCAAAGTTCTAATAACGTAAACTGCGACCAAGAAACCCACCGCAATCAAGAAGCCATAGGTATGGATTGGCAACGGCCCTAACTTAACGAGAAGAGGATACATCCGAGGAGGACTCCTTTTTTTGAAGTGTTTCTTGAGTTAACAAATCGAGCATCAAAATTCCTACCCCGACACATATGGCGGCGTCTGCCACATTAAAGGCCGGAAAATGATAGAGATACTTCCAATGAAAATCGAGGAAGTCCACGACATACCCCAGAGCGAGTCGGTCAATGAGATTGCCCACTGCACCGCCAATAACCAACGACAGCGCCGTAGAGAGTTTTTTATCCGCAGCAGGAAGTTTCCTAAAAATAAGTCCAATTGCGATCAAAGCGATCATGGGTACTATCACAAAAAAGGGAACTCGAAATGCCGGATGAGCACCCGCCAACAATCCAAATGCGGCGCCTGTGTTGCGCACATAGGTCAAACTAAAAAGGCCATCTAGAATTGGAATGGACTCTCCTAATCTGAAACGTGCGACCACCAACCCCTTCGTCCATTGATCGAGGCCCACAATAAAGAGAGTAACCGCAAACAAAATGAGATACTTCAACTTCCCTTTCATCATACCGAGCCTCCAAAAGTCAGGGCACAACGTCGCGTCGTTCTAAAAATTACCGCGTGATGACATCGCCGGCAATGCGGGTAACTATGCGCAATATCAGTAAGAGTAACAAGATGCCCTGAATCTCGTAGTTTTTCGATAATCGCGTCATTTGAATCAAAAACATACTGGCCCTGCATTTCATCAAACCCCACATCAAACCTCCCGCGATCATCCACGGGAGAGAAAATATCAAGGCCATAGCACATGCCGATATTATAATCATCCACCCCATGCCCCGGGGCAGTGTGCATGACACCCGTGCCGACTTCAAGGGAGACATGATCACTTAAAACAATAAGCGAATCACGATCCATAAATGGATGCTTAGCGGATTGACGATGGAGCCTTTCTCCTTTGAAAATCAAAGCAGGTGGAATTGATTTCTCAAATCCTACCGCTTTTTCAAAACTCGCTTGAAGACCCTTGGCAACAATCCAAAGCTCGGTTCCATCCAGTGTGGGCGCCGGAAGGGCCACGTAATCAAATTCGGGGTGAAGGGCAAGACCAAGATTTGCGGGAAGCGTCCAAGGCGTCGTCGTCCAAATCACGATAAACGCCCGCTCAGCAGACGATCGCTTCATCGCTTGCGCAAGCTCTGAAAATGCCGACAACGCTTCTTTCTTTAATTCAAATTTTACATAGATCGAAGGACTTGTTTTCTTGGAGAACTCGATCTCCGTTTCCGCTAGTGCGGTAGCGCACGATGGGCACCAGTGAACCGGTTTGGCATAGCCTAGCCCCACAAAACTACACCCTGACCTAACTTGAGCGCCAGCTTCTGATCTTCTTCATCGACTTCCGAATACTGATCAGGGGTCCAAGCGATGAGTTCAATTCTGCGCCCCAGAGGGTGGCGCAGCGCAATTTTACGAATTTCTTCTGGCGTTTCAGATACGACAAACAAATCATAATCGCTGTCCGAACGGGCTCTTCCCGTGGCCCGACTGCCAAACAAAATGCCTTTCGTAGAAATTGGAGAAAGAGTTTGAATCAAGCCCTCTAAATCACAAATCGCAGAAAATCGCTTAAGCATTTGCACGACCGCGCCATCATCCTGCAAACGTACGGCTCGGTTGTTATCTACAAACTCAACAAAACCCAGGCCTTGCAGTTCGCTCAAAATTTCGGTGAGTCCTTCACTCCCTCCTACACCTCGGACCCCCTTAAGGCGCGAAGCAATCACCCGAAGCGAAAAGGTCGTGGTGGGTTCAGAAATTAAGAGCTTCAAAACTCGTTGTTCTGGCGTTGAAAAAAACAAAAACTCTAATGTCGGCTGAATCTTTTTTACTCGCGCCATAGCTCTCCCAGCTCTAAAACCGCTTTTTCAACAGCCGCTTGATTTTGAGGCAAAAAAAACTCTGGAAATCGACCTCGAATAACCAGGGTCCCCACGGGGCTCCCTTGAGAAGTTCGAATTTCAGAAGTAAACAATTTCCCTGCTTTAGGATCGCGGCCTATTTTAAAATCTCTTTTTTCTCCTAACTTTTTCTTCAGTCGAATCTCGACATACGAAACAGCCGGACAAATCGAAGCGATATAATGTACCGCTGCGCCCACATAGGAATCGCTTCCTAACGAAACCGCAGAACACCAAACAGGGGAACTTCCCTCTTTCAATCGCATGGTTGCCACTCAGCATACCGTAAGGTCGAAGGGGTTGCACCCAAGATATGCCCAAGATTGGAGGTATCTTGGATGGGGGCTTCTTGGCCCCGAAAAGTCAAAAACACACCAGCATTGCCCTGCGCGGCTCAAGACGGCAAAGGAGACAAGCTGCATTTCCCCTCTAATTCTAAATATTTACCATCTACGAAGACGGTCGGCTGTTTTTGTGCATTTTGGCACGAAAAAGGCACAGCAACGGATTATGTCTTCAAGAAATACACGCAAGCTCCCTATTGGGGTCACTTTCCCACTCACGCTTTCCTTTCTGACTCTCCTGCTTCTTTATTTAATTAACGCTCTGCGCGCAACATAGATCTTTGGCGCGGGATCTGCGACGATCAACTATCAAGCAGCTGCCCCGCCGTCACAATCTGCGCAAAAGACCCGCTCTTTCTGACCGAATCTAGGGGCTCTTGAGTCACGATCAGAACCTTTTCTACACTCACGCCTTTCGGCCACAGAATCCTCTGGTGCCTGCGCTCGACTTCTGCAATGACCTCGGGTCCGATACGATTCTTGCTATATTTAATCTCACAACACGTAATGACAGGATCTTGCCGCAGAAAAACTAAATCTAACTGTGCCTTTGAAGCGGTTTTCTCCTCAACAATGAGTGGGCTCGTACCAATGACTTGTGAGTCAATTTCTAAAAGCTCGGCAATGCGATTTCGGTATTTCTGACAAAATCGTTCGAAAGCATAACCCAAATAGGCAATCCCATTGGGGCGCAATCCATTTTTGAAAAGCGTGAGCCCCCGGCGCGCTTCTTAATCTCATGCGTATTGACGCTAGGATCTTGCCATCAAAGGTCCAAAACTCATCCGCTAGCCGATACCGCGCTTGCTTGGCGACCTTCCAATTATGGATGGGAAATGTCGCATCGATTATCCCCGCGCTTTGGAGGTTATCAAGATAGGTTTTGAATCCCCCTCCCGTGGGCTGCTTGGCTTGCTTGGCCAAGACATCGAGCGATGCCGGTCCATTTTTAAAAAGACTATGAAAGATCTTTTTATAGACCTGAGTTTCGTGAAACTGATTGTAAAAAATCTTATCGGCTTCATCGTAGAAAAATCCAGACTTTGACAAACAAGTGCGCTCGATATTCCAGTGGATCGATTTCTTGAAGTCGAACTCTTCCAAATAGCGGGGTACCCCTCCAAAACAAAGGAGGTATTGCAGAATCTCGTGCTCGCCACGAACCTTTCCAATGAATTGCGCCACCTCAGGGGGCTGTAAAGGGCCTTGGACTTTACGACATTCTTGACCATCCACGAAGCGATTGAACTGCACAAGACGAGGAAACAATGAGGATGCTGCTTCCACTGTTGGTCCCAGTATACTTTAATGAGATTAACTAGCTTCGTTTTAGAAGCCGCCATCCATGTCAATTCGTCAAAGACGTCAGACCAATCCGAATACTTCAAATCGGCCAAATGGGGCTCGTTTATTTGTAAGCTCAGTTGTTTTAGGAAATGTGCAATCTGAGTTGCAGTGGGCTCACCCTCAAGGCCCTCGAAAAAGAGAGCCGGCTTTTGCTGCGAAAACTCACGGATTAGCGCACTTTTTTCGACACGGCGACGGCCGTACATCGCCACTAAAGAACTCTTGTCCCGCTTCCACTCGGTTTCTAGTGTTTTGAGATAGTCTGTCCGTCCTATAAAATTCCGCATACGAAACTAGCTAACTCCGTATGCGGAATTCTACGCCCCCTAGAGTTCCTACCTCTCCGCATCATTCCGACTGCTCAACACTGGCTCCCCGTTTGCAAAGCCAGCATTTCATGAAAGCGGCCATACATAAAATTTGGGTCCTGTTTCTTTTTTCATCCTGCACGGTTCTTCTCTTATACGCGATGAGCTGCGGTAGGCCCGCCTCGCTAGACGAGAGCATCCAAGAGGAACCCTTTATCGATGCAATGCCTTCAAAGACTCCCGATGATTCGACCCAAATTGATTCCGAAGATCCTTCTGCAAGCGAATCCCCTGACCCTTCATCGGAAACCGTCGATGAAGAGCCTTGGCCTGAGCCAAGCCCCATCGACGACGGCTATCGTGCGGTCGTTGGCAACGCAATGCTTGCAAGTCAGTGTCCCTACGGTATGAGCACGCAACTTGTCCCTGTAAACCTGGGGCTTTGGGACTGCCCTCTTGAAGGAAAAAAGATTGAACTCTCAAAACCTTTGCGCGGCATGATCATTCAAGCGGATTGTTATAAAAAAGTAATTGGGATTAGAACCTCTGACGGAAGCCTCGATACCTCATGGGAAGTCATGCCGGACGGAACCTTTTTCGTTGCGGTGGATGGCGGAACAATTGATCTCAAAGCGGATGCGACGCGCGAGGCATGCTCCTCACCTTTAACTGCAGAATTCTGGGGAAAGCTCACCTGCGCAGATCGAGATAAGGTTGACATCACTCTCCATATTGACTGGAGCTTTCAGAAATTTACGGGTGCTTCTCCAAGTCCCTCGCCATTACCCTCAACCACCCCAAGCGCTGTACCCTCTACAGCTCCCTCAACAAGTCCCTCTCCTGGTCCTTCAACCAGCCCGTCGCCAAGCCCCATCGTGAGTCCTTCGCCTAGGCCTACTCCCCATGTCTTCGAGTTTGTCATTCAACCTTCTGAATTTACAGGCGAAATAAGTAGCGAAAAACAATGCAAACTTCCCTCTACTTGCCACCTCTATACGACTACGATCATGAGGCAATGCCGATAAAATATTTCTCAGCCCCCATCTTGACGCGCAGCACTTAGACTGATAGACACATTGCGTTACCAACGTTTATCAATCAGATTTCGGAATACTTTGGGGGAATAAATCAATGAACATAAATCTTCTTCTTCGAATGGGGACTCTCGGCAGCCTTTTGCTTACCTCGGCCTGCTATGTCGATAATCAGAAAATCGCGACTCCCGAAGATCAGCAACTCGTCAATCCTGCGCCCATGACTCGTGACTTTGCTGCAAACAATGCAAAACACAAAGTGCTGATGGCAGTGATCGATACGGGCATAGACTACAACCATCCCTATCTTCAATCACAAATCCACTTTTCACTCGACGCCACGGGCAAACCTCAAGGCCTCGGCAAGGACTACGTGGGTGATGACAGCTGGCCAGCTCCATACCTGGCTCGCACCTCACTCTATGATCCCGGAACTAGCGCCGAGGATCTCAAGAAATCTCAAGCCGAGTTCGAGGGCTTAAGCAACCTCGTCGCGACTGCGCCGGATCTCGCAAAGTATTTCGCGCCTCACCGTAACACCAACCAAGAACAAGCCGAAGGCACCTACCACGGAACCCATGTGTCAGGGCTCATGGTCTATGATCGGCCCGATTTTGGTCTCATGGGATATCGTGTCCTTCCTTCTAATTTTAGTCCCGACCCAGCCTTTGACTACACCGCCGACTCAATGAACATGATCGTGAGTGCCATCAACCAAGCCGCAGCAGATGGCGCAAAAGTAGTTAATATGTCTTTGGGCCTTGATTTTGATAAAGCAACAAAAGCAGACGATGGCGCAGATAAAGAAGCCGAGTTTCTAGCCCAAAAAGCCTATTATGATAAAATTTCGGAAGCGATCAATTCGCACCCCGACGTACTCTACGTCACCGCTGCCGGAAACGACGGCGCTTGGAGAGACGCCTCCAACAAGCTTGGAATGCCATGCGGAATCAAAGCCCCCAACCTCCTGTGTGTAGGGGCCTTGCGTGAAAATGGGGAACCCGCAACCTTCACCAACATCCAACTGGGCAACGTCGATGTCGTGTTCACCTTAGGACAAAACGTCATTTCTACAATGCCCAGCGGAATGTGCACCACTCCTTCTGCGGAGCAAGCACTCTCCTTTGATCGCATGGAAGATAGCGTTGCGAAAGCCATGCTCGTAGAATCCTTTCGAAAGGATTGTGCGCAGGCAAGTCACTTAGGCAAACTCAGCGGCACGTCGATGGCGTCGCCTCTCATCGCCCATCTTGCCGGCGAAATCTTGGCCGCAAAACCAAGCCTGGGGCCAAAACAAGTAATCAAAGAAATTCGTAAACGATCGATGCCAGATTTCATCGGAACGCTCCCCGTTTACAAATTCAAAATCAAGAAGCCATCGTGGTACGCCCCAGCAGGACTCAAGGAGACGACCGCCTTCTTGAATAACTCTTTGAAACCCTCTCGCTTGAAAATTAACGACTCCGCATATTTTGAAGGCTTTACCGCCCGTAAACTATCGGATGCGAAAGGAGCTATAAAATGAAAAGCTCATTACAGGTTCTAACAATCCTCGCAACCGGTTTTGTCGTTCTCTCAGGGACAAACACATTTGCGATGGGGAAAAAAGCAACGGTCAGCCTTGCGCAGATTGACCAGAAAAATGGCGTCCTAACCCTCAAGGTCCAAGATCCAATTGGGGCCTCCGCGCAACTGGACGCAAAAAAACTTGGCTGTTTCAGCCTAGTTTTAGGGCCTAATCTCGCCTCTTGCCTCAAATCCTGTAACGGAAAAACGTCGGTAGAACTGACCGGCGAGCCGAACTATGAGGATTTGATGGCAGAACTCTCCGTTTCACGTTTTGAGGACAAAAAGGAAAGGTCTATTATCCCAACAGAGCCCGTGTTTTTTGTTGAAAAAACGCTGACCAAGGGGTGGAAAATCAAGGACGCTTCAAAAACTCCCGACTCCAGCCCCTGCTCTCCAGACGCTCTTAAATTGTTTGACGGCGACCAGTGCCTCATGAAGATGGAGCAATCGCTAAACGCAGAAGACCCCATCGAAGCCTACATCGAACTCCTCCGCGTAAACGTCAAGTTACTTAGGGACAAAGCTCCACCGCGGACCGATAAACTTCTGGCCAAGCTCGACCAACTGAAAGCGCTCTTTGCCACAAAGAAGCTGGAGGGCTTTTTGCGCCAAGGCTCTTTTGTCGTGGGGAACATAAAGAATGCGCCTGTGTTTTTGTGTCAGATCTTTAGTCGATCACTATTTGATCCAACCACAAAAGACAAGGATGCCAGTTTCAAGAATAGGTCCCTTCGCAATGTGATTCAGGACAATATCGATGAGGTGGATGCATCGATTGATTTTGTGAAGCGAGTGGGGAACCAGTAGGCTGCTTATGAAGCGAATCGGTGGCATCGCTTACTTGTTTGCCTGCGCAACCGTTCTGTCGCTTTCTGTATCTCCCGCAATTTTTGCCGCCGAAACTGGTGTTCCGCTTTCCGAAAATGAATTAAAGGCTATACGGGAGTATACGCTACTAGACTATCGCTGGATTAACAGCGCTCTCCGGAATGAAACGAAGATTCCCAGATACGAAGTGCTTAAAGTAAAGGGCCTTATCGACGGCCTACAAAAACTTCCTGATTATCGTGGCGAAGTCTATCGCTGTGACTCGCTGCCGGACACTGTTTTCAGCCAACACATAGCTGGGTCCATTTTACTTTATGCAGCCTTCACGAGTACGGGTCGAGAAAGCAAACCCTGGCTTGGATGTACGCACTCCTTTATTATACAATCAATACACGGTAAGAGCATTGAACGATATTCGGCCGCCCAAGGCGAGCGGAGGGTACAAAACTAGGCGACCTACTATTGCAGGCGCAGTTAAGCGGTACAAAGCAAGATTTCTCTGTCTCGTGCAACTTCGCGGTATCCATTCATCGAATCGCCGAGAGCCAATCCAAGAATACCACCTTATTCGATCACACTTTTGCCCAAAGTAGCCTTACACTAAGAAGTGGCCTTAACGGATGCCGTAGCCTTGTCCGAGCCGCACTTGAACAAATGCCGACATGTAACGATGCACTGGAGTGATGTGCACGGGGTCTTCGGGAAAACGAGTGGGGAAAAAGCGCAGCTTTTTGAGCCTTGCGTGAATGTTCTGATTGCCGCTTCTATTCTTACGGACGGAATTTTTGACGAATTTGTCATTGATAATATTCGCAAAACATGCGATAGAAAAAGGCACTTTCATGATTTCAACACAGCCTTCTTTCATGAAAGGAACCGTGCCCATGTCGCCTAATCTCTCGTCCTCGCTTACCCTGCAATTCCATCAGCGCGCCGTAGAACTTGGCGGCCATTACCAGAAAACCGAAGCTGAGTTACTGGGGGTTCTTGAGCAAGTGGATCGTCACCGCGTTTATCTCCAGCACGGACACTCAAGTCTTTTCCTCTACGTCGTTCGTGAACTTGGACTCTCTGAAAGCGTGGCCTACAATCTCATCACGGTTGCGCGAAAGGCTTGCGAAGCGCCAGAGCTTAAAGAACTCATTGCCAGCGGTTCAATGACTCTGTCTAACGCGAGGAGAATTACGCCGGTTCTTACAAAACAGAACAAGACCCGGTGGCTAGCGAAAGCCACATCATTGTCTCAACGGCAGCTTGAAAAAGAAGTCGCAAAAATCAGACCCCAACCCGCAACGCCTGAGCGGGCAAGCTATGTCACCGAAAACCGCGTAAAACTGGAGATCGGACTTTCCGAAAAGGACATGTTGGCGATCAGACGCGTCCAAGATCTCATGTGTCAAGCCCGTGGGCGAGCCGTGTCACTGGAAGAAACGATAGCGACGATGACCGAGGAGCACCTAAGGCGACGTGATCCCGTACGGCGCGCCAAAAGGCAGATTGCGAAAAAGGGCGCGCTCGTAGGCGCGATTGTAGGCACCCAATACACGTGACCTGTCTCGATACAGGCTGCTTCTCGCCCTGCGCAGCGCGCGGAGCGCGTCCCTATCCCGGCTAATCTCCTGCATCAAGTGATGATTAAGGGACCAAGGCCGATGTACCTATATTGCACATACCCCAGATTCCCCTGAATCATCTACCCCTGGAAAACGATGCAATCAAAGCAGGTGGATTGAGATACATCATAAGATCCCTATATCCGAAGGAGGAACAAACACGCTGGAAAACCTTACCAGTGCACCATAATTGGACTCACTCTACAGCATAACGGTAAACGGACTGGGCACAGTTTCCTTTATGAGCGACGCCGCCAGGAAAGTTGGCACTCAACACCTGAGGCTCCTTATTACTTTGCGTGCGCGTATACACCTGTCTCTCGAGAAACCTTAAAAAGTACCAACTCGAGTTTAAAGTAGCCTGAATTTATCCTACTCCAGGCTACTCCACCATCCGCCTGGAGTCCTCAATCATTCCACGCAAACTGATCTGTCCGCTGTAGTTACCGCACAGGATCTGCCCAGGCTTGGAGCACCAACCTGCACGCGCCACCGCCCAAGCATTCTGCAATTTGCGATCATATTTCGGAAGGGCTTTTTCCCAGCGACTCAAAGCAAATGCAACCTCATCTAGGCGCTCTTCTTTTACCTGAAGGACTTCATGAAGTTCATTACAAAACATGGACTCAAGCTCCTCGGTCTCTTGCGTAAGTAAGCGGTGCCCAGCGCCCCCACCTGCCATCAAAGTAAAGGAGCACCACTGCGATTCATCCTTCACTCGTCCGGGAAATGAGCTGGAATTAAACAAAATCCCCAGCGCGCCCCGCGGCTCCCCTGGCGCTACCAAAACTCCCACACCCTTCGTAACGGGCATCGCATATTTCGGTACAAAAGCCGTGGCGGCGACCATTGGCGAATATTCGATTTGCCTCAAAACAAGTGCTAACTCATTATCACTTGCGCCAATCAACTGCGAGGCCACATAGGCGGGCACTGCCAGGATAAGATTTGGAACCTTGGGAAGTGTCGTAACCGGGGTGCCCTTCTGAAATCGAGAACCCAACTCTTTCTCAAGATGAGTCGTCAATGCCGTCACCAACGCACCCATGCCCTCGCGAGGGGCGACCATACCTTTGGCGCCCTTCTTTTCCGCCCGCGTGACCACTAAAGCCTTCGTTTCATTTTTTTTGCCTCTAATTTTCTTCGAAATCATCTGGCTGATCAACGAATGCCCAGGCTGCACCACAAGCATCGGAAAAGCCGCGCCGACTGAAATTTCACTCAAATCCGCCCCATAAATGCCCCTCACAAAGGGTGAAAAAACGAACTGCGAAGCAGCAGGCCCCAAGAAACGATTCGCCCATTGACTCATCGGCATCGTAAAAGGATCGGCCTTGGGATCAGCCAGAACAAAATAGGCCCGAAACAAAGTCTTGAGAATCTCCCAAGGACTTAGCGGGATTTTTCGCATTTTACCATTGCGTAAAATATAGCGCGCTTTAGAATCTTTATTCACGGGAGCAAGCTCCACGCCAATCTCATCACAAAACTCCCGAACTAAAGGCGTTAACAAAAGCGAATGCGCGCCGGTCTCAGAAATTCCCCGCTCCATTTGTAGCGTCCGAATCAAACCACCAGTTTGAGCCTGCGCCTCAATGAGCGTGACCTCAAATCCGGCCCGATCCAAATGGTAAGCCGCTAAGAGCCCAGAGATCCCAGCTCCTACGACGGTCGCTTCACGAACATCCCGATTAAGGGTTCCGAGCATAAGACCTCCAAAGGCTGAACTAAATTGTTCGACTAAAGAGTTTCGTCGAAGGCGCTTTACGGGTTAATCGTGCATCAAAAGCCATGCAGATATTTCGCAAAAACGGAATCCCTGCGGGCTTCACCACACACGAGTTCGCGCCCACCTCCATTAAACCGTCACGGACAAACTCCGTGAGTCGCTCAGCAACCGACATAAAATACTCGGTTTGAAGAGACGGATCCGACCAATCTGTTTTGAAGCGGGTCATGATATTGAGAATGTGCCGCCTTAAAACCTTATCCTCTTCATCAAGCACGTGGCCTCGGTGAATCGGGAGTTCTCCTTTTTCAACACGCGCCATGTAGGTTTCAACCAATTTTTCATTTTGCGAGAAAACATCCCAGCTATCGCCAATGGACGAAACCCCGAGACCAATCAAGGGCGCGACCTGCCGTGAAATATATCCCATGAAATTCCTGTGGAGTTTTCCTTCCACGCACGACTTCCAAAGCGAATCGCTCTCAAGCGCAAAGTGATCCATCCCAATTTCGCGATATCCATTTTCAGCTAACAGTTTGCGCCCCGTCTCATAAAGCGCGCGTTTTGCGTCGGGCGAAGGTAGATCATCTTCAGTAAACCTGCGCTGCCCGGGCTTAATCCACGGGACATGCGCATAGCCGTAGAACGCGATTCGGTCCGGACGTAATCGGCACACAATCTCCATCGTGTCTTCGATGCTCTTCACGGTCTGAAAAGGAAGCCCATAAATCAAATCGTAATTAATCCCAGTATACCCAAGCTCTCGCGCATCATCCGTTACGCGCCGAACCTCTTCTTCGGATTGAACGCGATGAACAATGTCTTGAACTTTTGGATCAAAGTCTTGAATTCCTAAACTGATTCTACGAAACCCAAACTTTCGAAACACCGCAATCTGCTCTTTCGTCGTCACGCGCGGATCGGCTTCAAAGGAGTACTCGTGCTCTGCATTGAGTTTCACCTTAGAAAACAAGCCATCAAGCAACATCTCTAACTCGGCGGGCTCCAAAAATGTGGGCGTACCTCCGCCCATATGGAACTCCGTTAAACTCAACGAAGGCCCTGATCCCGGCAGTCTGCCCAAGCGGCCCAGGGTATAATCCCATTCCTTAATCAACGTCTTGATATAGGGCTCCACCACACCCCGACTTCGCGTTACGCGCGTGTTACATCCGCAGTAGGTACAAAGCGCGCGACAAAACGGGATGTGAACATAAAGTGCCGCACCCACGCCTTTATGCTCATTTTCTTCAATGGATCGCGCAACGCTTGAAATCCACTGATCCTCAGTGGGGCTCGTTTCCCAATAGGGGACGGTCGGATAACTCGTGTAACGAGGTCCGGGGACATTGTATTTTTCAAGAAGCTGAGAAATATTCATTTGAACATCTCGCGCTGTAGACGAATAAATAGTCTGACGTTTTCTTCCGGCGTTTTCGGAAGCACCCCGTGGCCTAACCCGCAAATCCAACCCTTGCGCATTTCGGGACCTAGCTCAAGCACCGCCGTGAATCGCTCGCGCAACTTATCCTCCAGCTCGGCGGCCGGCAAGAACAGCCAGTGCGGGTCGATATTTCCCTGAATCGCCCATTCTTTGCCGAATTCCCGAAGTACCTCGACCAAATCTTGATTCCAATCCACTCCCAAAACATCAAAAGGCAACCCACGAAGCATTCTCCAATATTCGGGCGTCGTTTTCTTGGAATAATAAATAATAGGTGTTTCAGGACACTGTTTGCGAACAGCTTCCATGAGTCGCTTCAACTCGGGCACCACATGCGCCCGATAAATGGCAGGATCAAATTCTCCGGCACAAGTGTCGAAGATCGCGACCGCATCCGCGCCCGAGCGCGCTTGCATCACCATATTTGCGACTAAAAGGTCGTGAAGCTTGTCTATAAAAGCATGATATCTGCCGTCGTGCATGCCTGCTCGGGACGATTCCAAGACGCCTTGATGGCTGCCTTCAACCGCATAACAAAACAGCGTGAGGGGACCGCCAACAAATCCTAAGAGCGCCTTCTCCGCGGGGAGCTCTTTGCGAATCAAGGCCATCGCCTCACCTTGATAACCAAGTTCCTTCACTTTTGCAGCGCCGCCCTGCAATTTTTCAGCGTCTTTTAAGGTGTTCAAATGCCAATCCAGTTTTGGACCTTCTTCGTACTTGAGACCCATTCCCATCACTTCCAAGGGAAACAAAATATCCGAGAAAAGAATCGCTGCATCGAAATCAAAATCCCGAATGGGACCCATCGTCGTTTCACAGGCGATCTTAGGTAGCTTACAGAGGTCGACAAAAGTGAAGTTTTTCTTCAACGACTGATAATGGGAGTGATAGCGTCCCGCTTGCCGCATAAACCAAACCGGCGGACGCGCGGTGTTTCTTCGATAGATGGCTTCCAGAAGTAGTTTCTTTTGCATATGCTTTCCTCTCATTCCATTAACTGATAACCCACGCCTCGCACGCTGCGAATGATTTGCGGGTTTTCGGGATCAATCTCTACAAGACGCCTCAGTCTCATCACAAAATTATCAATCGTACGGGGACTGGGGAACTCATTCTCCGACCAAACATGGTTCAAAATTTCATCACGGCTCACGACTTTTCCCCGACGCTCGACCAAGAGCCGAAGCAACGCACACTCTTTGTGGGTCAACGCATTGACCGCCGCCCCCACGCGCGCCTCAAAGCGAGAAAATGAAACAAGGGCCTCTCCCACCTGAACTTCATCCACCTGAGTCGTCGGCGTTTGCGAAAGATAGCGCGCGCGTTTGAGTCCATTGTGAATGCGCAGTAGAAGCTCCTTATAATGAAAGGGCTTCACGACATAGTCCTCAGCGCCAAGTTCTAAACCTCGCACCCGGTCTTCGGGCGAACCATGCGCCGTGAGAAAAATGAGTGCGGCACCCGGCTGTGACTTACGAAGTTCCGTCGCTACCTCAAAACCCGTTCCATCAGGCAGCGTCACATCAAGCAAAGCCAAATCAAATTTCCGTTGTGAAATTTCAAGCCGCGCCTCTTCAACAGACTGAGCCCACGCAATCTCAAAACCCTCTTTTCGCAGCCGCTCAACGAGCGTAAGCCCCACATTGCGTTCATCTTCTAAAACCAAAATTCGAGCTGAGGGTTTCTCAGACATTCGCGGCCCCCCCCTTGAATACGAGACGGGCTTCAAACCCAGCTTCGCCTGTGCGAGCAGGACCAAAGGAGGCATTCCCGCCCATACGCTTCATGAGCATTCGAATCAAATACAAGCCAACGCCTGCCCCCTGAGAAGAAGCGCCTTTTCGAAAGAGTTCACCTAATTCTTGAGGGCGAGCCAAAGTTCCTTTTCCGTTGTCGCGAAAACAAATCTCGACTTGCTCCCCCTTCACTAGCGAGGACACCTGGATCTGAAGCTGATCCTGCTTAGAATGCCGATAAGCGTTTTCGATGAGATTTCTGAAAATGATTTGAAGTGCCCCGGGGTCTGCTTCAACCGCAACATCATCAAGACTTAGGTTAATCTGACCCTTGCTTACCGCATCACTTCGGGTCGATACAAAATGAGTGAGCCATCGCTTAATTTGAAGCGCCTGGGGGTAAAGAACCCCGCCCCCCTCAACACGCGCAAGCTCCAGGGTCGTCTCGACCTGACTCTCCAATCGTGAGGTATCTTCTAAGAGCCGCCCGAGCACCTCCTTTTGAGTGGGGTCCTCGGCAATGGACTCCGCCTGCAGGCGAATGCTCGCCAGCGGCGTTCGCAATTCGTGAGTAAGAGACGCAAAAAAAGCATGAATAGAGCGCGCCCGGAGCTGATCGCGCCAATACAGCCAAAACATCACAGCCGTCCCCACGAGCAACAACCCCATATAGGTAATCGACTCCCACTGAATCATCCGCTGCATTCGCGCCCAATGTTCTTGCGCCGATCCTGCACCCATTCCGGCATAGGACTCAAGCTGGGCAATACGACGTGCTTGAGAGTTCACAAGTCTCGCCCACCAGCCGCCCAGCAAGAAGACAAGGCAAAACCAAACAAGCTGAATTCCCAATACGAGCTTCATTCGCCTATTTGATGCTGAGATGAGACCGCCCAATGTACTCATAACTTTTGAGTTAGACCTCCGAAAAAGCCTTCTTGAATTTATCCAAATGCTCATCCGTATGGGCGGTGGACATGAAAGAAACTTCATACCCGCTGGGCGCCAAATAGATCCCCTTCTCCAAGAACAAATGAAAGGATTTTGAATAGCGCTCTTTTTGGGTCGCAGGAGTCTGCTCGGGGGTCCGCACAAAACCGTCAGGGGTTTTAACATCACCCAAGATTGACCAAAAAATAGATCCGTAATTCTGGACTTTGAGGGCGATCCCGCGATCGCGCGCAATGGATTCCAAAGTCCGAGAGAGCCCTTCGGTGCGCTCTTCGAGTTTTTTATACGAATTCTCACGCTGCAGCTTCTTGAGCATCGCGATCCCTGCGCACATGGCCACGGGGTTCGCGCTCAAAGTTCCGGCTTGATAAACAGGCCCCGCCGGCGCCACCATATCCATCAGGTCCGCGCGCCCGCCGTAAGCGCCCACAGGAAATCCCCCGCCAATCACTTTTCCATAGGTCACGAGGTCGGGACGAAGTCCTGTGCGCTCGGCCATTCCGCCAAAAGCCACGCGGAATCCGGTAATCACCTCATCAAAAATCACGAGACTTCCCGCCGCCCGCGCAAGGCGGCAAAGTTCTGAGAGAAAATTATCTTTTTGCAAAAGCAGGCCGTTATTTGCCGGAATCCCTTCAACGATGATGGCCGCAATATCTTTGCCATGCATTGAAAAAGCAGACTCAACTGCTTTGAGATCATTCAGAGGAACCACAATCGTCTCCGAAGCCACGCTATCTGAAACGCCGGCGCTATCAGGAGAAGCCATCTCGGCAAGGCCGGAGCCAGCGCGCACGAGCATCGAGTCCACATGGCCATGATAGCAGCCATCAAATTTCAAGATCTTGTTTCTCTTCGTCGCGCCCCGAGCGAGTCGTAAGGCCGCCATCACTGCTTCGGTTCCAGAGTTTACAAAACGGACTTTTTGAAGCCAGGGCAGAGCGCCTGTCATAAGTTCCGCAAGCTCTAACGAATAGGGCTCTGCCGTGCCATAAGACCAACCGCGACCCAAAGCACTCTTGACGGCATCTGCAACTTCTTCATCTTGATGACCGAAGAGCATGGGCCCCCAGGACATACAAAAATCGATATAGCGATTGCCATCGACATCAAGGAGTTCCGCGCCTTTTGCCGATTGCATGAAGCGGGGAGTACCCCCTACACCCCGAAAGCCGCGCACCGGCGAATGGACGCCGCCTGGGGAAACTTTTTTTGCTCTTTCAAATAGCTGCTCTGATTGTTTAATAGTCATAATTTTCTCCTGATTCCTTGGCCTATCGACTCGCCTTAATCCACTCTTGCGCAAACCGTGCACCGTAGGTGATTACCATTGAAGCGCCAGCCCTAAAAAACGCAGTCCACGCTTCGACGTGCGCCGCGGGTCCCTGCATCAAGCCTTGCTGTGCCAAGACTTCTATGGCTGCGAATTCGCCGCTGACTTCGTACACCGCCCAAGGTTTTGGAATTTCTTTAGACAAGCGCGCCAAGATATCCAGATAAGGCATCCCGGGCTTAACCATCAAAATATCGGCGCCTTCTTCGGCATCTCGCAAAGAGCTCAAATAGGCATCTTTGGGTGACGCAGGATCTATTTGATAAGTCGCACGATCCTTCAACGTGCCCTTACCCGCTGGACCCTTGGGAGCAGAATCTGCGGCTAAGCGAAAGGGACCGTAAAACTTCGAGTGAAACTTTGCCGAATAGCTCATCAGCAAAGTTTTTTCCAAACCGGCATCATCCAAAGCAAACCGAATCGCACCCACCCGACCATCCATCATATCACTCGGCGCCACGCAATCCGCACCGGCCTGGGCATAAGTCAGCGCAGCCCGCGCAAGCTGAGCCACAGTAGCGTCGTTTTCAACATGATCGCCTTCGGCGCTTAGAATTCCGCATTGGCCATGCTCGGTAGAAGAACAAAGGCAAACATCTACTCCAACCCAAAGATCGGATCCAAACTGGCGCTTCAGCGACTGAATCGCTCTGGCCGTAAATCCGAAATCAAAATTATTGAGTTCCTTCTTGGCAGGCACGCCAAAAAGCAGAAGTTTATTCACGCCGACCTTTAAGTCCGCTTCGGTCTGGCGTAGCAGTGTTTCTGAAGTTTCCCGGTAAGTGCCCGTAAGTCCTGGCACAGATTCGCGACTTGAAATGCCATCCACTACAAAACAGGGTTGAATCAACTGCTCAACCGAAAAATGAACTTCGCGCACAAGCTCTCTTGTCAGGGGATTTTGCCTCAGCCTTCGCAGCCCTAGTGGCGCGCCGTAACCCTCTAAACCTTCCTTTACGTCTTGATCCATTTTTTCCACTCCTCTAGCGACGGGAACACGACGGGATTCATTCCCTGTGATTTCAAAAACTGTGCGGTTTTGCCCGGGCCGCAAGCATGGTGAGCCTCAGGTGATACAAAGGTTTTGTAACGAGCAAATTGAGAGCCGCTGCCCCAAAAAACATGCGTTGCTTTTTCAAGCTCGGGACAGGTCTTAGTATCCGCTTTTGGAACTCGGTAAGTAGCAATAGCAGTCGCACCTGTCGCTTTATCGCTCCAGGCCTCAAGTGCTTCTTCGTGGGTGAGTACAACCCACTCTTTCTTCGAATCAAAAGCGGGCAACCCCAAAACCGCAGGCGACATGAGCTGTTTGCCATATTCGATTCCAAAGCCTTCAGTACAACCTTCTACCCAAATTCCTCGCGCCGCAAGCTGATGCCAAGTGCGAACACCAGGAACCCAAACCCGCCCAGTTTGAGCGACGCTCTCAAACGCCTCACTGAGTGCACGTGTGTGCGCGATAAAAAAAGAACGTCCCTTATAAGGAGTGGGATCACAATGAGCAATCGGAGAAGGCGAAGCCTTGGCTCGACTCTCGGTACTATCCCAGGCGATGACAGGTCCAGCTGCACGAGGTGAAGCTGGCATTTTCCAACGGGCCTCATCGACAAAGACGCCATCTGATTTGCGGCCCCGAATGTAGAGAACCGTTCCCGCCCCCTCAAGACTCACAGCCGAAGCGCCAAAGCGCTGATGACAGCCACCGCCCCAATCCGCCAAAATCTGGCGCTCCATCGCGACTTGATCCACCGAAGCTGCATCTGTAAGTTTTGAAACTGCAGCAATCACTGGCTGATCGTTTTTACGACATTCAATGGCTAGGGCGCCCTGACCCGGAGCCGTAGGATTTTCCCGCAGCGGCAACACCATCCAACGAAGGCCTGAAAGCAGGCGTTGAAGTTCTGGGCCCCCCGCGGAATCTCGTGACAGCCGAATCAACCCAGCCAGCGCAAGCACCACGCCATCGAGATGGCGCTCGGACCCTTCAGCTTCATGAACACGCCCGAGACGGGTATTCACGTTACCACGCAACTCGACGAGCTCGACTTGAGGCGTGACGGCTCCAAAACTTGGGAGCGCTTTTTCCAAAAACGCAGGCAGATTTTCTTTACGCCGCGGCGAAGAAGTCCCAATCCGAATCTTCTCGCCCGCTTTGAGTTTTTGCAACACGCGCGGGCCATAGAGAATCACATCACGCGAATTTTCTCGCTGCGGAGTTGCAACATTGATGAATTCGTCCGGACGCTCCAGACTTAAATCCTTCAATGAATGGACCGTAAAATCCACATCTCCGGTTCTTAAGGCCGCATCGAGTTCAGCCACAAAAAATTCTTTGCCCTCGATCGACTGGAGCGAAACATCCAGGATCTTATCGCCGCGGGTATCGATTCCGACAAGTTCAGCTTTTGCGCCTGGGTTGAGGCGCTCAATTTCGCGAGCAACCCATGAACTTTGCGCCCACGCGAGTAGCGAACGACGAGTACCAAGCTTTAGTGTGAGATTCATAGTGATCCTGCTTTATCAAAATTAAGCGAATGCCGCTAGATCTTCCCAACCATGAGGAATAGAAATCGAAGATCCAAGCGCCCTAAGAATTGCACGCTCTTGGCAAGCCGAACGAGCGCGACAAATCTGAAGCGAACGAACATAACTTTGCGACTTTTGAAGTGCAAAAACATCATCCAGCGCAACAAAAACGCGCTCAGAACTATTCTGACCCGCAATTTCCTGCGAAAACTGCTCCTGCGTTCCACCCAAGTGGAGGTAGACGCCACGTTTTCCGTTACAAGCCCAAGCCGTGTAGAGTTCAAGTTCGGACATTCCGGCCGTGCCGCCCACGGGAATACATACGACAACATGATCCGCCTGTACGAGTGCTGCCTTGAGATCGACAACAATCTCAGATCGAATCTCATGACGAGTGGCAAGCTCAGCTTTTAATTCAAAAGTTTTTTCTTCACTGCGATTCCAAAGCAAAATTCGCGAGTCGCCCAAGAACGGCGCAACAGAGGCGCCCAATTGTCCCGCGCCGATCACCAAGACCGTTTGACGGTGGCAAGTCGTTTTGCTCCCATCCCGAATCAGTTTTCGCGCCAGGGTTCCATAGGATGAACCCCCCAGATGCTCGAGGTAACGGGAACGAATTTCTTTTGT
>JBBCAV010000316.1:0-5582 GCA_051382305.1 Bdellovibrionota bacterium FG-2 | reverse complement strand
CTCTATTATCGACGCCGGTGTGAAAAAACTAAACGGGCAATAAATGCCTAGAGTTTGCTCACCGTCATGGATTTGCCATGAGGAGCTGCAGGGAATGTGCTTGAATCTCTAATCGCAATTCCCATGCTCGTGCGTTGAGGTAGGGGCGGTGCAGTATTCAAGTATTTACTTGAAATATTCACACACTCACTCTAGATTGAACTAAATGGCAAAGACGTCAAAGAATACCAAGCAGAAGCTGATTTCTGCCGCAATCCCTTTGTTTGCAAAGAAAGGCTATGACGGCGTCTCGACTGCGGAAATTTGTGAGGCAGCGCAGGCGAATGTTGCAGCCCTTCATTATCATTTTAAGACCAAAGAGAACCTTTATCACACGATTATTCATCAGTTTGGCACGGAATCCCTGGCTTCAGCGCTTCGGATTCTTCGAAAACCTGAGCGTCTTGAAGAGGTGCGGGTGCGCCTTGAGTCTTTTCTTTACGAATCGGTGGAGCTTTTTTTGGAGCGTTACGATCTTACTCAGATTGTCCAGCGAGAAATTGAGGCCCAGGTCTGCCGACATCCGGATATTTTTCGATCCACGTTTCATAAAATGTTCGAGTCGCTCGTGGGTTTTATAGATGCGGCGGTACAGGCGCGTTTTTTGTCGGTGTCGTTTGATTCCGCATTTATGGCGGGGGCCTTGTTTGCGCAGCTTTCGTCTGCGATTAAGAGTGATCCGATCAACAGGAGATTTTTTAAGCAAACCTTGACGGATCCGGCTTATCGCAAAAGGTGGGTTGAATCGACCGTGGGTCTTTTTTTGGAGGGGGCGTTGCTCCAGGTAAATTGAGGTCAAATATGAAACATTATATACGCGCTGTATGGATAAATGGATTTTGGTTCGTCGCTGTTTTGGGAGTCGGAACGGTAATGGCGAGTCCGCAGCTTCTCAGCTTGGACGAGTATCTCCTCCAAGTTCAAAGAGGAAATCAGTCGGTCCGAGCATCCGTTGAGATTGGCGCGGGAGCAGAGATGCGTTCGTCAGAAGCGGCGCTCATGTTTCAGCCTACGCTCAATGCGGGGGCTCAGTGGTATGACGATGCGAAGCCGAGTGCCACCAGTGCTTTTACGGGCGATAAGATGACGATTGACTCCTTGTCGCTTGGGGTGAGTGAAATGACCTCGTTTGGTCTCTCGGGGAAGTTCTCTTATTCTTTCAATTATACACAATTGCGCAACCCGAATCCTATGTTTGTTTCGCAGCCTCAATATTACGAAATGAGTCCGAAGCTTGAAGTGAATTTTCCCTTGTGGAGAAACTTTTTTGGGCGGGAAATGCGAGCCGCGCAAGAACTTCAGCAAGCCCAGGCGCTTGCGACGAGTTATGTTGAGAAGTTTAAGAATAAGTTGGCGATGGCCGAGGCTGAGGGCACCTACTGGCGGCTGGCTCTTGCTCGAGAAGGTGTAAAAGTGACTCGCGAGAGCGTTGAGCGCGCGACGAAGATTCGAGATTGGAACGCGGGACGCGTTAAGATTCAGCTCGCCGATAAGGCGGATCTGCTACAGGCCCAAGCTCTTTTGGAAGCGCGAAACTTCGAGTTGCAAATGGCTTTAGATGAGCTGCAAGCAGCGTCTCGGGCCTTCAACACCATGCGGGGTGCGGAGGCCTCTGACGTCAGTGAGCAGGTTCAAACGTTAGACCACGTTGCGATTCAGTCGCTGAGCATTCCTCAAAAGCCCGAGGTGCGCGAGGACCTCAAGGCTGCCGAACAGCAGGAGCGGCTGCTTGCAGCAAACGCACAAATGAACCAAGAAAAGAATAAGCCCAATCTAAACCTCTTCGGGAGCTTGGCAATGAATGGTCGCGATGTCGGTGTCGGGAGCTCCGTTTCGGAGTCCTTCGGAACTCACCATCCTACTTATGCGGCGGGCATTAGTCTTACGATGCCTTTTGATGTGGGCACGTTGAGCCAGGTGCGGGATGGTTACGCTAGGGAGGCAGAGGGCGCGCGGCTTGCTTATAGTCGCAAATTATTTGAGCAGGATCGAGATTGGGCCGATCTTACCGCTAAACTTGCGGATGCTAAAAAGCGCTTCGACCTTTCGATCTCAATTGAAGGTGCCCAAAAGCTTAAACTCGATCATGAAAAAGATCGTTTGACCCGCGGACGAACCGTGACGTTTCAAGTTTTAATGTTTGAGCAAGACTATGCCTCGGCGCAGCTGAATCGAATCAGGGCGCAGGCTGATATTCTAAGAACTGTGGCGATGATGAAGACCTATGGGAGCTCCAAATGAATCTTGCAAATCTAGCAATCAAGCGGCCGATTTTCGTAACCTGTATCGTGATTATTATGGTCACGCTGGGATTCATGCAGTTTAAGCGAATGCCTGTGGATTTGTTTCCAGACGTGAATTTTCCCTACGTCATGGTGATGACTCCGTATCCAGGAGCCGGGCCTGCCGAAGTCGAGACCCAGATCAGCAAGGTTTTAGAAGACGAGATCAGCAATCTTGCGGGAATTAAATCGCTTTCTTCGCAAAACCGAGAAGGGGTGAGTATTGTTTCGGCCGAGTTTACACTTGAAACCGATGTGAAGAACGCCGAGCAGCAAATTCGGGATCGTGTGAGTTCCGCAAAAAGGAAACTCCCGAAAGACATAAACGAACCCTTGATTCGAAGAATTGATCCGGCCGACCAGCCGATTGTCATCGTGAGCGTGAGTGCAGATCTGCCCGAGTCAAAACTTTTTGACTTGATTAACGATGACGTGAAGTACCGACTTGAGCAAGTCAATCAGGTAGGAAAAGTTGACATTATTGGGGTGAGAAAGCGCGAGATCCGTGTGGAGTTGGATCGCGCTAAGCTCAAAGCCTATGAGGTTTCCGCCACCCAAGTGGCTTCTCGCATTGGTGCGGCGGGGATGAATATTCCTGCGGGCAAAATTAATGAGGGCAAAATCGAGACCGTCTTTCGAACTTTGGGCGAGTTTAAGTCGATCAAGGATGTTTCGAGTACTATTGTAAACTTTATTGGCAACGACGTGCCGGTTACCGTGTCTGACGTCGGGACGGTCGTGGATACCCTGCAGGATGAGACTTCGAGGGGGTATGTTAACGGCATAAAATCAGCTTTTTTGCTCGTTTATCGTCAAAGTGGTGCTAATACGATTGGAGTCTCTGACGCGATTGCGGCCCGGATTAAGAAGATGGGTGAGGACATGAAGGCCTACCCGGGGGCTCCGAAGATTCAAGTCGTTCGAGACACCTCTAAGATGATTCGCGCAAACGTGGCTGATGTGAGGGAATCGATCATGATCGGGATCGCGCTTACCGTGGTCGTAGTTTTCTTTTTCTTGGGAAGCCTGCGCTCGACTTTTATCACGGGGCTTGCGCTTCCTAATGCCCTGATCGGGGCTTTTATTTTGATGGCTGCCGCGGGGTTTACGATTAATGTGATGTCACTTCTAGCTTTGAGTTTGTCGGTCGGACTTTTGATCGACGACGCGATTGTGGTTCGTGAAAATATTTTTAGGCATTTGGAAAAATCGGGAGACGCGATTGGCTCGGCGTTGGAGGGAACTAAAGAAGTCACACTTGCAGTGGTTGCGACGACTTTGACGGTAGTGGCTGTTTTCGGCTCGATTGGGTTTTTACAGGGAATTGTGGGGCAGTTTTTTAGGCAATTTGGCCTTACGGTCTGCTTTGCGCTCTTTATCTCTTTGTTTGACGCGATGACCATGGCGCCTATGTTGTCCGCCTACTTTGCGGGAAAAACGCATGGAAGGAAAGCCAAGGAAAAGGGGATTTACGCTCATACTTTGGGGGCCGCAGTGAGGGCCTTTGAGCGCTTTCAAGATGGACTTGAAGTCGCCTATGAAAAGACCATTCGCTATTCGCTCAAGCATCGCAAAACAGTCATTGGGATCTCTGTTGCTGTTTTTGTTCTGAGCCTTGGGGCATTTTCAAAACTTCCGAAGTCGTTTATGCAAGCACAAGATTTTGGGGAGTTTATGATCTCCCTTGAGTTGCCCCCAGGGACTAGCATCAACGCGACCCAAGAGGCTGCCGAAAAAGTAGAGAAAATTCTGAATTCGAATAAAGAAGTCAGACAAGCGGTGTTGTTTATCGGGGGAGCGGGAATCGCGACGGAGTCAAACAAAGCAAGTTTCTTTATCGAAATGGTTCCGTCTAAGCAGCGCACGGTCAATACGACCGAGTTCAAGGAGCGGTTGAGGGCTCAGCTTAAAGAATTGGCGTTTGCCAAGCCCCTGGTGAAGGATATTGATATGATTGCGGGCGGAATGCGTCCGTTCATGATTTACATCCTGGGCAGTGATTTGAAGGAAATCGAAAAACACGCCAATGCCTTTTATCAGAAGTTCAAAAAGCATCCGGCACTTTTGGATCCTGAAATTACCTATACCCCAGGGAAGCCAGAGTTTCAGGTCGTTTTGGATAATCGCAAAGCGGAGCGAATGGGGGTTTCTACGGCCGTGGTAGGTGCTGAACTCAGAGCCCAGATCGAGGGTGTGACTCCCGTTGTGTATCGTGAGTCCGGTCGTGAGTACGACATTCGCGTTCGAATGAAAGAGAATCAGAGAAATCTTCGTGAAGGATTCAATGATATTTACGTTCCAAACATTAATTTTACTCAAGTCAAATTATCGAATGTCGCGCGAGGTACTTCGGCTACGGGACCTTCGTCGATTGATCGGCAAAACAAGAGTCGTTACATTCAATTTGCGGCTGATATCGCGCCGAAGGGCCCGGGGATGGCAAAGCTAATGGTTGATGTGGACGACTATTTCGCGGGCGAAGGGAAGCTACCGCCTGGAATGCGCTATAAGCCCTTGGGCCAGGCTGAGAGCTTCAAGGATTTGGCCGAAGGCATGATTATCGCCACTCTTTTGGGCTTGCTCTTTATTTTCGTGGTTCTTGCGAGTCTTTACGAGTCATTTATTACGCCTTTTTCGATCATGCTGGTGTTGCCTCTTGCGGCGAGTGGGGCGTTCATTTCGCTGTATGTTTTCGGTGTGACGATGGACATGTTCTGCATGATTGGCTGTATCATGTTGCTGGGGATTGCGACGAAGAACTCAATTCTGCTCGTGGATTACACCAATCAACTTGTGGCCCAGGGGTTGGACTATTCAAACGCCTTAGTCAAAGCGGGTAAGACTCGTCTTCGTCCGATTTTGATGACCACCGGCGCGCTTATTGCGGGGATGCTTCCCATTGCGATTGGCTTAAATGAGGCCTCTAAGCAGCGCACGAGCATGGGGATTGCCGTGATCGGAGGCTTGCTCACTTCAACACTGCTTTCGCTCATCGTGGTGCCTGCGACTTATTCGTATATCGAAGCGTTTCGTGAGTGGTCGAAGCGGTCGATCAATCGCTTGATCGGAGAGGAAACTCGGGGGGCACGGAAAGGGTGATTTCTAATCTCTCTCCCCTGGGGCGTGGTCGTGATTTACCGCCATGGCGTAAGGCCCCGGCCCTTGGGCCGGTGGATATAAGCCATCTTTAACCCAGGGGTTATAAGGGGAGCGGAGCGATCCCCTTATCAGTATGGCTCAAGTGGTGTAGAGCTTAGGTCA
>JBBCAV010000315.1:0-1811 GCA_051382305.1 Bdellovibrionota bacterium FG-2 | reverse complement strand
AAAAAATGGAGTGCATCCCATGGATGCGCTGCGGACGCTGTTCGCAGGAAAATTACCCGACTTCATGTCCTAGACGGCTGGCCAGTTACGAAGTTTTTAAGGCGACGACACGAGGCAAGCCGACCGCCAATACAAGGTTCCGCCGCGTTATAAAAAAGAAACCCAGACTCCATATTCGAACAAATGCTGAGGAAATCGCCCGATCAAAGGCGATGGATGGGATCTTCCCCCTGACTACGAATACAAAGGAAAAATCCGTAGAGGTTTTGAAAATCTACAAGTACCAGCCAAAAATTGAAAAGAGGCATGCGACCCTGAAGTCCACACTTGATGTGGCCCCAGTGTGGATCAAGAAAAACACGCGAATCGAAGCATTAATGTTCGCAGAATATTTGGCACAGATGGTCGCAGCACTAATCGAGCGCGAGCTACGGCAAAAAATGTTAGTGGAAAAAATCACGCTATTGCAGTCCCTGCCAGAAAGCAGGCCATCAAAAACGCCCACGATCGAACAAATCCTTCGGCTCTTTGAAAACCGCAGTCGACATGAGCTTTATGACGGCTCAACGCTAATTAAAAAATTCGCCGACCCTCTCACGCCAGTTCAGGCACAAATACTCCAACTCATTTCCATAGACGAGGAGCAGTACCTGAGGGGGTCATAGCAGTTGCACACAGTCAGATGACGCCGGAAGACTGACGCGGGCGGGGTGCGGAATGTAGGTTGAGTGTTTTCGCTTGAATGATTATTACGAGTGCGATTTTGAGTTCTCATACCTTCGGACTAAAGACGATGCTGAGATTGATTTGATCGTGCGCAAACCCGGGAATAAGTTTGTTTTAATCGAAATAAAATCGTCCCCAGATCCCCAGCCTTCTTCGTACCGGCATTTGATTTCTTTAGGCGCGGATCTGCCTGTTGCGGAAAAATGGGTGCTTTGCAATGCGAATCAGGCCCGCCAAACGGACGAGATGATCCGAATTCTTCCATGGCGTGAAGGCCTTAAAGAACTGTTTGAGCAAACACCCTAAATGCGCTATTAGTCATCTCTATGTCAAAACGCCTCCGTGGTGCTGTGGTTGGATATGGGTTTATTTCAGGTAAGGGACACGTCCCGGCCTACTTAGAGCGAGCCAAAACAAAAGGTGACGTCGAGATCGTCGCCGTGGCCGACATCTGCGAAGCCCGACGCAACCTCGTCTCCGAAAATCTCCCCGGCGCACGCGTCTATTCAGATTACAAAGTGCTGCTGGAAAAAGAGGCTGGGAACTTGGACTTCATCGATATTTCTACGCCTCCTTGTGATCACGCGGCCATTGCCCATGCTGCGTTTGATAAGGGCCTTCACGTCCTTTGCGAAAAGCCACTGACGACAACCCTTGATGAAGCGGCCTCCTTGCTTGAACGCGCAAAACGCGCAAAAAGAGTGCTGTTTCCTTGTCATAATTACAAGCACGCACCCGTCGTTAAAGCGATTAGAGAAATCATTGACAGCGGCCGCATCGGCCGAGTTCGCTCCGTGACCCTCAACACGTATCGCAACACGCATGCTAAGGGCGTGACCGAGTGGAAGACGCATTGGCGGCGCGAGAAAAAATTCAGCGGCGGTGGAATCGCCATGGACCACGGCAGCCACAGTTTCTACCTCACCTTTGAATGGATGAAGGCCTACCCGACCTTAGTTACGGCGAAGATGTCGAACCTCGAGCCGGGCAAGTACGATACCGAAGACAACTTCACAACCGTCCTGACCTTCCCCAATGGTCTAGCCCATGCCCATCTTTCTTGGACCGCCGGAATCCGCAAGGTC
>JBBCAV010000314.1:0-3856 GCA_051382305.1 Bdellovibrionota bacterium FG-2 | reverse complement strand
CTCTCAACTCTCACCACTTGAACTAATCAAAGGGATCTCCATAGATGCCAAAACCGGAATTATTGGCGGAACCGCCCTCGAGTTTTTGAATAAATCACTTTATGCAATAGTAAATGCAAAGAACACCGATGGAGAAGTCATTGCTTCTTCACTTATTGCTTTAAACCTCAGCCTGCCGCAAAATACACCCATAGCCTACGGAGGCGGTCTCCTGACTTTCCCGCTTGGTGAGGCTACCGAATTTTCGCCCACTATGAAGGTGGCTTTTGACACATTTAGCATTTCGCCAGCCCTGCCCGAGGGAATCGCCTTGGATCCAACAGGAAAAATAAGTGGCACCCCTAAGGTTTTTTCGCCCACACCCACAACTCATGTCGTGGTCGCAAGCGATAAGACAGGGAAGAATCCTTCTGCTATTACCGCTTTTACTATCAAACTTATTGATGTTCCTCCGCTGAGCTTTGCCTATTCTTACTCACAAAGTCTCTATGTGATTGGAAAGCAAATTCTCTCAAATAATGCACACTACGAAGGTGGAGCCGCTCAGTTTAGCTCGCCTTGCTTTGAAGGGGCTACCAAAATTGCAGGACTCAGCTTAGATCCCGTTACCGCAAAAATTTCGGGAACACCGACACAAGCATTCGACACCCAGGAATGTACGATCACCGCGCAGAACTCTGGCGGCGCCCTCTCCATCAAGGTCAAAATTGGCGTACTTGCCAAGTTGCCAACACTCGGCGCTCTTGGAACACCACGGTTTGATCACTCAGCGACACTCTTAAAAGATGGCAGGGTTCTCATCGTAGGAGGATGCGATGCATCCATAATAATGAATACGGCCGAAATCTTTGACCCGCAGACCGGACACTTCACACCAACAGGTTCTATGACCTATCCGAGACACAAACACCAAGCCGTACTTTTGTCTGATGGGAAAGTCGCCATCATCGGCGGCACCGGGACCGATTTTGATCCGGTTCCTGGGGCCGCAAAAACGATCGAGATCTACGATCCTGCAAGTGGTGCATTTTCAAAATCCATTATTGAGATGACTGTGAAACGAACCACTCCAGGCGCAACCTTAATGACTGATGGACGCGTCTATATCACTGGGGGAAACATCGATGGATCGACTGAAATCTATGACCCATTCAAAAAAAGCAGTTCCCTATCCCGAGTTTCAGCGGCGGCGCACGACTATGCACTATACTCGGCAGCTGTAACTTTAGACACCGCCTCCAATGAAGTACTCTTCATAGGAGGCTTGCCAGATCCAGCGAGTCCCCCAGCGAGTTCCCCGGCAAAACCAGTGGACCTTTTTACTCCAACAGCCAACACATTTTCAACCACAGCTGCGCTGACACAATTATCAACAGAGTTCTATACACTCACCGCACTCCCCGGTGGAAAATACCTTTTTGCTGGAGGTCTTACCACGTATAGCGCGTACAATTCCAGCTGCATGACGGTGGTTATCGGTGACACAACAGATGCAAGGACTCTTCTGACCAATGGAACAAACAGAGCCAGTCATACCGCGAACCTTATGCCCGACGAAAAAACCGTTTTTCTCTTGGGGGGCATCTCAACAACTTCGGATGTGGTCAATGGTGGCGCGTCCTTGCCAGATAGCACAACATGTGAGGACTATGACTATGGCTGCGAAACTGTAACCCAGGCGCTTGCAAAAACTGCCGACATCATATCTCTCGGCCCATCTCCCGCAACCCCAACCCGTGCGATTGCAACATCCACACTAGTTACTGCGCGCCGAAACCATACAGCCACTCTTCTGCAAAGTGGCACGATTCTAGTGGTCGGCGGGGCCATAGTTGACCTAAAAAATACGATCGACAGTGCAAACGTAGAGTATTACCCGTGACTAGCGGCTCACCCAGCGAAAAGTTCGCCCAGAATAGAAATCACTTGCCGTTGCGTTTTTGTGTCGATGGAACCAAGTTTTTTTACAATCCGATCTCGATCAATAGTTCTTAACTGGTCGAGAACGATTTGCCCGTCCTGATCGCGGAACGAGCAGACAATGCGTGTGGGATAGTCTCGCCCCTTGGTTGTCATGGGAGCTACGATCAGCGTGCGTAAAAACCTGTTGATTTCATCTGGAGAAATAACGAGGCATGGTCTCGTTTTTTTAATCTCGCTACCGCGTGTGGGATCGAGATTTATAAGAAGGACATCGAAACGTTTTACTTCCATTCCCATTCGGTGCTCTCCCACTTGGTGGCAAGTGCATCGGTGTTATCCAGAATTGAATCGTCTCCTTTTTCTGCCATTGTCTGAAACGCCTTTTCCCAACCACGGCGAATATGTGTGTGAATGGGCCTTAAAACGAGTGTATTGCCCTCTACTTGGATCTCAACTTCTTGGTCGATTCCAGCCTGTTCTAGTAGCGGCTTTGGAAGTCGAATTCCTCGTGAATTGCCAATTTGTACAATTTTTAGCTTCATACCCTATGATGTAATCACAAAGTAATTACCTTGTCAAGTTATACCTACTCGATTCCCGGTAGACCCAAAAAAATAAATCACCTTCGCTTCACACCCATACAACTCGTAAAGCTAACGGGCAATGTACAGTGCCGATACCTCGCTCCCCGCCCCATGCCCTCACGCGTTACTTCTCAAACTTCACACAGCCTTGAATACTGCCCTACAAGATATAGCGGAAGCGACAGCAGCCTGAATTTAACGGACTGCTTGCCGCCGGGAGTAATCACGTCCGTTTGGATTTTCTGAATGGAAGGCAAATTCACATCAAAACGCAACGCGGTTTTTACCTTTGATTTTGCTACGAGTTGAAAAAGGGAACGCAACGAGCCCGAAGCGCCGCTCTTCACTTCAATAGGGAGAATATGTCCACCTTCCTCCAACACAAAATCCACTTCAGCATTTTGGGATTTCCCTTCCCTGAGCCAATAATTGATCCTGAGATCTTGCTTATGCAGTGACGCTTTTAGATTTTGATAGATCATCTGCTCAGCCTGTACCCCGAGTAGCTGCCCAAGAAGCGCAGCGCCGGGCTTCCCCTGAAGAACTGGGGTGCCCAATTGCGCATTCATCAAACCCACATCCAGGTGATACAACTTATAGATAGAATCACTTTGATGAAGTGCAAGCGGAACTCCGACACAATCTGTATGTGAAACCTTCCCAAAAACTCGCGCTTGGACCAATAGATCAATCACCGCACGTAGATCACGTGAATGATCGTCCCGCGACAATTGGACATATCTAATTTTCCGCCCAAGAACCGCAGACATGCCATCAAAAAGTCGCTGCAGAAGCAAAAGCGCTCGCCCCGAAGCATATTTTCCGAAATCGTCGCGATAAGTCGTGAGAATCTCCTCCTGAATGGTCCGGACTTGCCGCAAATCAGCAGTGGACAGGAAAGTCTGTACTGCTTCAGGCATTCCACCGACCTGCAAATAGCTTTCAAGGTGCTCCAAAAGATGGAGATGCACTGTTTCACTTATTTGTTTTCCCCACTCAAAATTCCGGATTTCCGCCAAGAGACGGACTTTTCCTAAACCTTCCAAAAATTCCTCAAAACTCAGGGGATTTACAAAGGCATACGACATCCTGCCAACCGGCATCGAAACCTTCTCTTCGGTCAACGCAAAATCAAGGAGTGAGCCTGCCGCAATAACCGGCAATCCCGGAACGTCCTCATAAAAATATCCAAGAGAGGTCAACGCTTGAGGACAAGCCTGAATCTCATCGATAAAGATAAGATCGCGCTTAGTGTTAATCTCAATATCCAATTCAACCGCGATATCTCTAAGAATCTTTTCAGCATCAATCTGCTCAAAAATCTTAGCAAGCTTCGACTTCTTCTCAAG
>JBBCAV010000313.1:0-16141 GCA_051382305.1 Bdellovibrionota bacterium FG-2 | reverse complement strand
GAGTGTTCCGTGTCATCCCCAGGACCCCAGACGCCTGCGTTGGTCAGAGCTGCTTAAAAGGGTGTACAATATTGACTTAGAGTGTTGCCCCGACTGCGGCGGGGCTTTAACGTTCATTGCAACCATCGTCGAGCGCGCTGTGGTTGAGAAGATCCTAACTCACCTTGCGCTTCCGGTGGAGCCGCCGAAGTTTCATCCGGCAAGGGCACCTCCGCAAATGGACCTTTTTTCTGATTACTGACCGTCCACCCATCGGGACTAACCTTCAAATTATAGTCCTCGCAGGCGAAAGTACGCCCTCGCCCCCTGTCTAATGTCCGGTTCCCGGACCCTTTTTGATTTAGTGAGTCTCAGTAAGGCCGAATTTCAGGTGAAAACCAGGTTCGCATAACCCCCAAGAGGCCAACCCCCGGGGTTCCCTAGGATTGCCGGAGAGAAAAAACGGGGTTTCCGAGTAGGCCAAGAGGATCGCTCCCCTTGGCCCCTCACTGACCCGTACGTGCACCGTTAATGCATACGGTTCTTCAAACAAACTCCCCGAACAGCGGGATTTGACTTCGAGTTCCTAATGCTCCGTGAACAATTCTTGGCTTGGGCAGAGGATATCGTTGGAGGATCTTTTCCATCCGTTCCCACGTAACGTATCCGTTGTGACTTCTTCGGCTTAGCCATTTCTTCCAGATTCTGCTCACACCTTCGAAGAAAATGGCTAGGCTTCGGGAGTTGGACCGTCGTCCGTAGTATGCGTAA
This sequence comes from Bdellovibrionota bacterium FG-2, assembly GCA_051382305.1. Lineage (GTDB taxonomy): Bacteria > Bdellovibrionota > UBA1018 > UBA1018 > UBA1018 > CAIRTR01. Next base: position 15,391 of record JBBCAV010000313.1, on the reverse strand, counting down.
TGGCCGTGTAAAACCGATCGTAGCCGCTGATATTGCGCGAGCAAGTCTTTGTTCCTTTGATTTCGGCACAAATCCCTAACTCGCTTGAGCCCCCTCGCCAGCCTCTTTGCTATTGTTTTGACCATCACGCTAAACTTTCCTTTTCGGGTCGTCCCGCAGTAATGCGTGAGCCCCAGGAAGTTGAACGTGTGCGGTTTGATGCCGGTCTTTTTGCTTTTCGTCCATGCCGTTCTGCCAAACTCGATGAGCTTAGTTTTCTCCGGATGGAGTTTAAGCCCGAACTTCTCAAACCGCTTTATCAGAACTTGCATAAAGCGCTCTGCATCTTCTTTAAATTGGAAAGTCGCGATTAGGCGAGTGGCGGAGGGGGATCTCACCCCTCCGCTCTCATAGAACCGTACTTGAGCCTCTCGACTCATACGGCTCCCATCTTTCCAACCGGAGATGTGAGACCAAGACGCCAATGAGCAAATAGCCTTGGCTCGCGACGCGCAATTCGTCCCAACCAATGGATCGCCTTAGTATGATGGCCCTTAAATCTCTTGTATTTCCTCTTTGCCCAGAGAATCAGATCTGTCTCAATTTCCCGCAAGATCGGGTATAGGGCTGACTTATAGTAGGCCCCATAATAATTGATCCAGCCCTGCACCTGTGCATTGAACATTCTGGCAAGGTCATTGATCTGTTTATCGCTCCGATTATGGATTTTCCACTTTCGGATCTCTTCACGGATCGCTTTGGCTGCTTTTTGACTGATGGCGGGCGTAAAATTCACAAAGTGTTTGCCCCTCTTGTTCTTCGATAGCCTGGGTCTAAACGTAAAACCTAGGAAATCGAACTTCTCATTTTCATGAGCCTTCCTACGATCAACGTCTTTGCAATACACAATTCGTGTCTTGTCAGGATGAATTTCAAGTCCACATTCCTGCAGTCTTTTCTTCATCGCCTCCAAGATCTTTTGCGCTTGCTCATACGATGTGCAGTGTACAAGTCCATCATCTGCATATCTCTCGAATGGAACACTTGGAAAGCAACGCTTCATCCAGTCATCAAAAGTATGGTGCATGAAAATATTTGCAAGCAGCGGACTGATCACGCCTCCTTGTGGGGTGCCTCGGTCCCTTGGGACCGCGCTTCCATCTTCCTTCTGGAGCGGGGCTTTTAGCCACCTTTCCACGTAGAGATGAATCCACTTTGAGTCCGTGTGATGTCTCACTGCCTTCAGAACTAGCTCGTGATCTAAGTTATCAAAGAATCCCTTGATATCGTAGTCAATGACCCAGTCATATCTCCAGCACCTTTCTCTGGCCATTCCCACTGCACCCAGTGCAGATTTTCCTGGCCGATACCCGTAAGAGTCTGGGTGGAATTTGGGCTCCACCAAGGGCTCCAGCTGCATCTTGATCACTGTCTGTGCCACCCGATCCGGCACTGTCGGAATTCCCAGTATTCTGGTTCCTCCATTGCTTTTCGGTATGGCCACTGCTTTCACAGCCGGAGGGAAGTAGGTCCCCGACGAGAGCCGATTCCAGATCTTGTAAAGATTGTTTTTCAAATCCTTCTCAAACTCCTCGATCGTCACATCATCGATTCCTGCAGCTCCCCGGTTGGCTTTCACTCGGGCAAAAGCATCCATTACCAGCTGTTTTGAAATACAATATGGTTTTGTTTTATCCATAAGCTCCTCCCCAATTGCTTGGGTTGACAGATCAATAAAACGGAATGATTCGACCCCTTCGCTCCATTCCCATTACGGGAACTTCATCACTACTACGGGCCAATCCGTCCCTGAGTTTTGCATCGGTACTCAGATCCTAACGGGTCTTCCGCTTGGATTTCTCCCTTTTCATCAAAACTCTAGGTTCTCACGTTCCATGCACAAACCTGAATCAGCTTCACGCCACCTCAATGCCGGACACCGCTTGGACAATCATCAGGCTCTCTCCAAACTGATCCCGAGTTAACGACACCCCCTCGGTTTTGATGTCTTTACTACGCTTTCGATCATGTATTCAGTGGTTTACTTTCGTTCGTCTCTCTGACTCTCACCTGATGCAGTTGTTCTGCACCTTTTCCCGTAACGCTCACCACAAAGGCTTTTGACCAATGCAGCTTACGGTGGTTTGAAACCTCCTCCTGCAAGGCGGTTCCGAGGGGCCTACCCTCATTTTGCACACAGCACCGCTGTTTCGGTTGCTTCAACATAATTGCACTTACATTTTAAGCTACCTCCACAGCGTTTCGTGACGCACGGTCATCAGCGTAGCGATAAAGCAGCGCCTCTCCTCTCATTCGCGGCCTTACTTCCTTTTCAAACCAAAGATCGAGTACCTCGTGCAGGTAGAGATTCGCTAGCACAGGACTGATGACTGAGCCTTGGTAGGTTCCATTCTCAGACATGAGCAGTCGCCCGTCTTCGATGACCCCCACGTTTAGCCATTTCCCAATTAGTGCCAGCAGGTGTTTGTCCACGATCCTTTTCTGGAGCATCGTCATTAACTGGCTTCGGACAATGCTGCCGAAGTAGTCGCTGATATCCGCATCCAGCACATAGTTTGCCTTTCCCAGTGTGATGTTTGCTCGGATCGCGTCCAAGGCATCATGGGCGCTGCGATTAGGGCGATACCCGTAGGATGAGGGCAGAAAGTCATTCTCATAGATTCTGCTCAGCAACTCGGTTGCTGCACGCTGGACGATCTTGTCGTCTAACGCCGGAATCGAAAGAGGTCTTTTCTTGCCGTCTTCTTTTTCGATATACACCCTCCGCAGAGGTTGGGCGCGGTAGCGTCCTTCCACAAGCTGTTGATGCAGATTCGCGATGTTGGCTCGAAGATTCTTTTCGTAATCTTTAGCCGTGACCCCGTCCACACCAGCTGCTGCACTCATGCGAAGCTGTTGGAACGACCAGATCAGCATTTCTACTGAGATCAGGTGCGCTATGTTTCGGAACTGAAACTCGGGATCTTTTCTCGCCGTTTCAGTTAGACGATTGAGTTTCGTTGACAGGGATTCTGGCGTCTGCGCACCGCCCCTGTTTCTCCCATTCGTTTCGTTCATTTGTTCATCCCTTCTCTCCACTGGGTCCCGGTCATTTCAGATTCGGTGTCCCAGCTTCATCGATACTATGGATTCGTAAGAGACCCATTCATCGTCGGAGGGGCTACGGTTTCCCTTGCTTCCCCCTACTGCCTGACGTGCCTTCCCGGGCAAGCCCGTGGCATGTTTTCGCAACCAGAATGATTGGGCTTCCCAGGTTCCTGGTCATCCCCTTTGAGAACTTGCCGTTGGCTAAAACCCCCCTATGGCAGAGAAGATGTCGCACCGAGATTGTTAAGAACAACGGGGCAAAAGGACATCGAAAATGCGTCAGACCTATTCAGAAGAGTTCAAAAAGTCAGCAGTTCAAAAGATTCTTTCACGCGGCTCAAGGTCAGTTGAGTTGATTTGCGAAGAGATGGGGGTTCCTTCTCCATCGGTTTATAAGTGGCTGAGACGTTATGGTACAGTCGTAAACATGAAGAAAACAGAGCGACGTCCCCAGGATTGGAGTGCCACCGAAAAGTTGAATGCTGTAATTGCCTATGAGGGGCTTTCAGAGGATCAGCGAGGGGAGTTTCTTCGTCGTGAAGGGCTTCATTCGGACCATGTGGTGGCATGGAAGAAGAGTATGACGGCGGGCCTCGAGGTCGAGAAAAAACTCACAGCGCAAGAGCGTGCTGAGCGATCTGAAGATAAGAAAAAGATAAGAGAACTTGAGCGCGACCTTAACCGCAAGGACAAAGCATTAGCTGAGACAGCAGCACTTTTGGTACTCAAAAAAAAAGCGAACTTACTTTGGGGAACCGGGGAGAACGAGTGACGATTGAGGATCGAAAGCAGTGTATGGAACTCGTTCGCGAGGCAGAAGATAATGGAGCGGGCCGCGCAGTCTCTTGCCACCTTCTGGGACTCAGCCTGAGGACGCTGGAACGCTGGGAGAAAAATCCAGAACAGGGAGACATGCGAGAGGGGCCTCTGACGTCGCCACCACACAGCCTGACAGAGGCGGAAAAAAAAATGATCATCGAGATCTCAAACTCTCCACTCTATCAGGACCTTTGCCCGTGGAAAATAGTAGCAAAACTGGCTGATTCTGGGGTGTATTTGGCATCAGAAAGCAGCTTTTATCGTGTTTTAAAGGGTGAGAATCTTCTGAGTCATCGATCTAAGAGCAAGCCTCGCGAGAGACAGCGACCGAAAGATTTGATCGCGGCGAGTCCGAATATCGTGTGGTGCTGGGACATCACGTATTTGAGGTTCGCAATCAGGGGTTCGTTCTATTATCTGTACCTCGTGATGGACGTTTACAGCCGTTACATTGTGGGTTGGGCCGTTGAGGAGGTAGAGTCCGCTGAGCACTCGGCAAAGCTCATCGCAAGGGCTTGCCAAGAACAGGGGGTTACTGAGGATCAACTGACGTTGCATTCAGACAATGGCGGCCCCATGAAGGGGGCCACAATGCTCGCGACACTGCAAAAGCTACACGTTGCTCCGTCATTTAGCCGACCCTCAGTTTCCAATGACAATGCCTTTTCGGAATCATTATTCAAAACGTTGAAGTATCGCCCATCATATCCGGATGGGGTTTTTGCAAGTCTGGAAGAAGCACGAACTTGGGTAGAAAAATTTGTAACCTGGTACAACACCGAGCACTTGCACAGTGGCATCCGGTTTGTGACTCCACAGTCACGCCACGAAGGCAAAGATGTCGCAATATTGAATAACCGACACGCCGTTTACGAAAAGGCAAAGCTCGCAAATCCGAGTCGGTGGTCAGGCAAAACGAGAGATTGGTCCATGATCGAAGAAGTCCGTCTCAACCCCGGAAAGGAGACAAAAAAGGAAATTGAAAAGTTAAGAAATCAAGCCGCTTGAAAAACGATGCGACATCTTCCTTGAAATCTTCCGAAACTCCGGTCTTCCTCCACCCCCTCGCGATATCGGGAGTATCGGTTACTGCTTTCCGTCGAAACAAAGACGTTGGCTTCCACGATGTCATAGATTTCGGAGCTGAACCCTCACAACCCGCGCTCTCGCTGTCTACGCTTCAGAGTGACGATTACTCGGCACCCAGCAAGACTCGCTACTGACCTGCCTGCTAGGCTTTGATCAGGCTGGACTCACACCAGCTGGGACAAAATATAAAGTTTCATGATGTATCCAATCAATCCTCCTTATCCAAGCTTTGCCTGGCGCTATGATTCTCTTATCCGTTCGTTCACCGGGACCATTCGGTTGCAAGTTGAATGGCATCGAGGCGTAAAGCTTTGGCGACCTTCATGAGCGTGGACCGTCTTGGCATTGAGGTTGAGCTGAAGAATCGAGACAACGATGGCTGCGGGATCTTGGTCAACTCCGAAAGTTTCTTTAAGCCACCCTGTTGGAGAACGATCTGAAGTAAACCGTCTTTGAATGCGCGAATGTTCTTACGAATACCGTCGAGGTCGTTGAATTTGACATAAGGCCCATCCAACTTTTCATTTTGAGTGCAATCATCGATCATGTCTTGAATGTCAGCCACGATTTCGTTTCGGTCAGTCTCATCGGTTTCGCTGGTCCACATTTTCATTAAATCGTAGACCCCCTCAAACTCAATCGCGGTGAGGACCGCATCCGAAATGAACGCTGCGGGCAAATGGGCCTGTTTCATCTGGGATCCAATTTCGAAAAGTTCAACCTGTAAATTTGGAGCTATAACTGGCGCTCTCATAAAAGCCTCCCTCGTTCTGTAAATCGACCCATCTTAATCAACTGCATATGGACCTTAAATCGAGCTAGACGGCGTTTTTCCTGCTTCTCGTTTTCCTTAACGTAGGCTTCGCAAAGGAGCGCCTCTGCCAACATTGCGACCGGTAGCCGTATTTGAACTTTGCCGCTACCCATCTGGTGCCATTTCATTTTGTGACCGTCCTTAATCAGGTTCCCGGTTCCATCCTGTGCGGGGGACCAAAACTTGCCATTCCCGAACTTGGTATCCAATGGGTATGTTTTCAAGCGAAGCACGTCTGGACGAATCACCTGCCAGTATTCCGTGCTCGTAAAAGCAGGGCGGCCATTTAGATCTAAATACGAATCTAATGCCCATTCTGTGATTACGATCTCCAACGGTCCTTCCCTTCATATGGCATGCAACATCAGTTCGACATGCCCTTAATATCAAATATACCATAAATAACGTAAATGTCAATTATAGCACAATATAGGGGCATTGAAACCCCTGCCGGGCGGTGGTATGACCGCCCGAGTCATGAGCCGCTTTGATGCCAATTTTATTGGATTTGCCCGGTCTCTATTTGTGCTTGTCACACTCGCCTTTATGGCTGAGACGACTTCATTTGCCGGAAGCATCTTCTTTCGAGCTGATTTCATGGTTGGAAAACTCAATCTCTGGGTCGATAACAAGCCGGTCTATTCGGGCCTTCAGACTCTTGACCAACTTCGCCTTGGTGAAACATGGGAATGGCCCGTGATATGGATCCAAGACGTCCCCTCTGGTTCTTACTCATTTCGCATTCGATTTCAGGATTTGACACCTAGTAACGAATCAATTAGCGGCTCCGCTAGCCAGCTTTCTTTTAATTTTAACGGTTGCAGTGCCGCCTCAATTCCCACGCCAAACGGAGATCACTATTTAGTCTCCTTTACTGGCCCCGCATTTGGGGAAATGGCTGTTGGCACAATCATTGATCAAACTGTGGGAGTAATTGTGGGTCCGCAAGAATCGCGGATCTATTGTCGCCCCGAAAATACGCCTGAGTTTGGCCTCGCGCAAATCAGGGCCATGGCGGAAGCGCTTTCCTCTGAAATTCCGATCACTGTACGCGTTTTCAAATATCTGTGGTCTGAACTAAAGGCAGAGATCAAAAAAGTTATCCGATTAACTTCGGCGATACGGACTGCGATTGTCGCATCATTGCGAAGCATGACCGATCCGGGCACAAAGATTCGATACTCACAGGATGAACGACTTGGCCCCTCTAGTTTCGACTGCAGTGGTCTCGTCTATTATCAATATCAAACGGCAGGGATTGATTCCAAAAATATGACCGTCGCGGAACTGGCTGCCAGTGACAAATTTCGAGAAATTTCGCTCGAACAAGCGAAGGCAGGGGATTTGATCGTTCATTTGAAGGCAGATGATCACACAACCACGAGTAATCACATAGGCATCTATACCGGCACGGACGACGCAGGAAATCCGCTAGAGATAAGCGCAACAACCCGCAAGGGTTTTGCTGAGCTTCCCCCGGATGATCCAGATTTTAAAAGTTCTGTAATTGAATTGAAAGCAAAGCTATTTGGCAATAAATGGAGGTTTTATCAATGGGCCGACTCAGAGTAACTTTTAACTCAAGTACAGCATCCTGGGTATTCATGGGGATTGCATTATTTATAGGGAGTTCATTCGCCCAGGAAGTCCCATCTCTGCAAGACGTCATTTCAGCGCAAAGACACTGTGATCAGGAGGCGTTCAAAAAGCTGGGTTGGGCCAATGTCCCCGGTTTAGGAAATCTTGCAACAAAGAGTTGGGCGATCATTTCTGATCTAAAAATTTCAGAGCTACCCGGTAGAGCACAATCTCCAGTTTCACGTAAGTTCAAGGTGAGCTTTAAGGGTTGGGACATGCTTTCATGTGGGCTGATGACCGACACACTAAATAAGCCTGTCGAACCAGTGAGTCGTGAAATCGTATTTACGTTGAGGGAGTGGTCAAAAGAGGATCATCGCCTGTTTCTTGGTGCTGATGACAAAAACCCAGATGGGACCTTTTCAAATTTATGGAATCAGTTTCTATTTACACCCATAGAAGAAGGCAGAAACGAAAAGAATGGACTCACCTGTTTAGTCGATAAAGAAGATTTTATGAAAGACCTCAATGCAGTTAAACTTGAAAAACTCTGTAAAGACGAACCGGCTGCGAAATTAAAGGTGTCTCAGGAATATCTCAAGATGCTTCAGATTAAAATGAAGCATCAATAAGCAGCTCAGCTACCCCACAACCAGTTGATTTCGGGGTGTGCCCTACTTTGCAGGTCCCCTACCCCGAAATCCCTCTCAGCCGGCCCCAACCAACCCATTGAATTCACATGACTCCTTAGTGCCGTTTTCATGCACCCCGTAATCACTTGATTGTGGGGTACCACTTGACATGCACATGCATGCATGTTATTGTACTGTTATGAGAACGACCATTGAACTCACCGAAGAACAACGATCTGAGCTGCTCCGTTTAGCTGCCAAACGCGGTATGAAGGGATTTTCTCAAATTGTCCAAGAGGCGCTCCACGAATATCTCCAACACGAGGCTAAAAAACTGCATCTAATTGATGCGGCACTTGGACTTAAAGGAGCATTTCACGGAAAGATGGCCGATGAGTTTGAAGAAAGAACCCAGGAGATTAGGAGTAACTGGCGATGATTATCGCAGATACTGATGTACTCATTGATTTCCTCCGAGGCAAGGGCATGGCAGATCGCATTGCATACGAGATCAAAACAGGGGGACTACATACCACCGCTATTTCAGCATTCGAACTTTGGGCGGGTGCAAAATCAAATCAACAGATAGCCGCCGTCGAAACTCTATTATCGGCACTAATTATTATCCCACTTGAAAGCGATAGCGCCAGACGCTCTGCTAAAGTGCGCCGAGAGCTTGAATCAAGAAACGCTACCATTGGTATGGCCGACTCTCTGATTGCTGGCATTTGCTTGGAGCGCGATGGTGTTCTAATTACCCGAAACACGAAGCACTTTGAACGGGTGCCAGGCATAAAACTTTCCCACGGTTCCCATTAAATAATTTCATCAGATTGGTAACCGGTTTGATTTCGGGGTGGGCACTTCTGAGTTTAAAAAACCCCAGATTCATCGGGAATAGCGATGATCTGGGGTTTCGCTTTTTTGATAGGATTTGCGGGTACCCCTACCCCTTACGGGTTCGCTGATCGTGCGTCTTGGGGCTTTTTAGGAAGCCGTTTTTTGGGGGTTGCCTGAATTGCGCGCCAAACAGAGCCGGAAGAAAGCTTTAACGCCCTTTCAATCTGCTGGTAGCTCTTGCCCTGAGTTCGTAACTTTTGAACCGCTTCGTAATCGTTTTTCTTAGGACGCCCGAGTTTTTTGCCGCAGCTTTTCGCATACTCAAGACCCAGCATAATCCGCTCACGGATTAGCTCTCGCTCAAACTCTCCAAGGCTTCCCAGAATTTGCATGAAAAGCCTGCCGGCGGGGGTGGTGAGATCCACTTGGTCGCGAGTCGCGATGAACTTAACCCCCAGGGCTTCGAATTCTGAAAGCGTATTAACCAAGTGTTTGAGGGAGCGAAAAAGGCGGTCCATTTTTACAACTATAACGGCGTCCACTTCCCTCGCACGGACGAGTTGAAGAAGCTGTTTTAGTCCTGGGCGGTCATCGGTTCCGCCGCGAGCACGGTCAGTGATCTCATGAACGACTTTAAACCCTCGCGCCTTGCAATAGCGCCGAAGCTCTTGGACTTGAATCTCAGGTTTCTGATCGCGCTTTGTGGTGCTCACACGCGAATAGGTCGCAACCCTCATGCGGCTTTTTTAGTTCGTTTCTTTGATGAGCGAACGATTTTCTTTGGCACATCCAGAGGAATGAGAGAGTGCGAAATTTTTCCTTTATTGACGGACACCTCAACTCGGTAGTGATCAAATTCAAGCACTTGGTGATCTTGTTTCTCATTCACATCGTCAAACATGACGCTTAAAAGATCCCCGTTGTGCGCAAAAAAACCAACGCCAATCCCATTATTTGCTTCTACTGCTGGACCTAACGGTCCAGGGAACCAGGTAATCGACAAGATGCTGCTGCCCGCAATTGGATTGAAAAATATCTTTGGTTTTTTCATAACTTTACCTTCTTGTAGTTTTTGTGTGCATTCCGGACACCCTTTCCGGTTGGATACATGCTTGAAAAAAAGGCGCCTTCTGATGTGACTTTGATAACCGCAACTATGAACTGCTGACTTTTATCGAGCCTGTAGAAAAAATTAAAAATTTGCTCTTTTTTTCGATCATCTCGATAAACTTCAGAGGGATCTCTTAAAACTTTTTCAAGAAGTTCCAGAATGAGGTCCTTTGGAATTGCTTCAAAGTGTCCCTCAATAGAGTGATCGAGTTCTTTTACACCAACTACCACTCGGTCACCCAAGGCGTCGGTAATCACAGCTGCGATTTTACGATTCGTCATCCTTGAACCTCTCCAAACGAATGATCAAGCGTTGCTTTGCTCCCACTCACTGGAATCAAAATTACTTTGAGAAGTTGGGTTGTCTCTGTTTGATCCGGAGATATCTGCTCGTCGACCCAAAAAATCATGCTACCCGCACCGTTGGATGATCTACTCTTCGTGAAGCATAGACAAGGCAGGCGTGCACGTCTTCTTCTGTGAGACTAGGAAGCTCTTCGAGAACCTGCTGAGCGCTCAATCCCGAAGCCATCAACTCTAATACGTCCGAGACACGAATCCTCATTCCTCGAATACATGGACGGCCACCGCATAACGCTGTATCAGTCGTTATTCTACCCTCTAACTCATTCAAATTTTCGTCTTGTGGTTTCATACACTTCCTTTCTTTTAATGATCGCAAACTCGCTAAAACATCCTCTGTTTTTGTTCAGCGCCCCCTTATGGTGCGGGTGTCCTGTTTATCCCATTGCAGCCAAATTATTCGCCCCCGTTTGATCTGGTCGCGTGCGCAGATAAAGTGACCCACTCCTAGATGTTGCCACCACAGCGTCAATTTTTCCTTTTGAGGCGAGAGCTATCGCCGCTCCTTTTGCCAACCACCCCATTCCGACTACGTAATAGGCAACAATAATTCCCTTATCGTCCTTCTGTACTGCGGAGATATTCCCCTTTTTTGTCGCAGAGGCATCTTCCACTATCTTTCCAGCGCGATACCCCTCCATTCGTTCGATAGCATTCACAAAACACTCAAGTTCCTTTTTTGATAGGTCTTTCACTTTCCGTTTTAGATCTAAGCCAGTCCATTTATGAACCAACTTCCTGTATCTTTCGGGATTATTTCCGTCCTTTTCAGGAGCGTATTCCCCAATCGTGGCGGCAAGCGTGTTGTCTTGATATTTTTGAAGCCCCATCAGGCTAAAAATAGCCGCTCGTCCGACTTCATAACTGGGAAAAACCGCAAAACCACCCGCTCGCCCTATCGCTCCGTGCGCCTTTGCAAATGGCCCCCTTGCCACAATATTGCCTGGATTTTGGTTCCTCCACGTCCGAGTACCGCCTATAAACGTACTGCTTGAGCCATCTGCCCTAAAATAGGTAATGCGGAGTACGTTTTGTTCCTTGATCCCGATAAATGGTGAGCTCATTTTACAACCTCAATTTTTTCTACTTCCAGCAACACGTCTGTATGGTGGTGTCCCGTATGTGCAGAAAAGAATGTCCCGGTCACGCGAACTTTTCGGCCTTCAATTACCTTCACGCTATGTTCAGAAAAAAACACCAACTCAATCTTCCTTTGATTCAAGGCTGGATCATGAAAATATTCCTTGTCTTCTTTTAATGGCAAAACAGAAATAGGCTCATCTAAAAATAAAACATACTCCGCTTCCGGTCTGTCGCCCCTTTTAAGGCTTTCGTAATTGGGTGGCCCTGGAAACGTAATCGTTTTAATAACGCCAATGAGGGAACTGGGCATCGATCCATAATAATATGTCGGATGTACCGCCGGAGCCTTCGGTTCCGCCCAAGAAGAGCCTGATATGAAATTAAAAACCAAGAACGTTATTAGCATCATCGAATTAAGCTGCGTCTTTGAGTTTCTTTCGGCGCTTTATCACCTGTTCATCTTTCACGCGCGCCCACCATCCGGAAAGTGGCCCACGAGAAGTGCTTTTTCTGAAATACTCGATTTCCTCGGCCCTACTCATCCCAGAAATATCTTGCGCTATCTCAGCCTGTGTTTTTGCTTTGAAAGCAAGGGCATCAAAGGCTTTCTTAGGTTGTTTTCTAATCTTTTTCATAATTAACCTCCCGAGGAGTCACAATAGTAAGAATTCCGTATCCATTTGCTAGATTCACCTGATTATACGCTTTCATTTTATCAAGTCGAACGATGTGCTGAAAATTCCACGAAACAATAGCATCAGCCCGCGCAACTGTCGCCGCTGCGACGTGGGTTGCGTCATCAATCCACTTTTTGCCGAGAATCTTTGCAGCAAGATAAGCCGCCCGCAAAACAAGAACCTCTTCATCCAAAGTTACAACCTCAACGGCTGTTGGCGATATCGATGCCAGCACGTCCTGAACTTCTTGCGGTGCCTTCCCTATCTCACGAACAACGACTTCACTAATTAAGAGAATCGCCTTACCTCGATGAACTCCGGCGATAACTCGACGCGAGTCTTCATCAAATCCCACGTCATAGCATCCACCAATCACTGAGCTATCGAGATAAATACGAAGTGGTTTCATCCCCTCGCCTCCCCAAACGATTGAGCAATCGTTGCTTTGATCTTCTCCCTCTCACTGGGATCAACATCGCTTTGAGAAGCTTGAAGCTCCGGCCACATGTTTTCTACAAAATGGTTTTTCAATGCTGAGTCTTGAACTGGTCCTGGTCTGCGTGCGTGCTCAGGTAATTGTGCGACAATTTCAGCGACGGATTGTCCCCTCTTCCAACTCGAAAACTCTAACTCTAAAAGTTGCTGTTCTTCTGCTTGTCTTTGGGACTCTTCACGTTGGAGGAGTTCCAAACGCTTACGCCGAGCTGCTTCTTGGGGCGTCTCATAATTCGCCGGTCGTGCATACGCAAAGCCCTTGCGTAATATTCCCATGAAGTAGTTTAGCGGTGCTCCCCTCACCTCTTTCTCCTTGGCGTTTACTCGGAGGTCAAAGGCAAAGGCGAAGATAGAATCCTGAACCATCTCGGGAGTGAGTAACTTGTCACGCACAATTTGCGACAGCTGGGATTCACCAAAGCCATAGTCAGCCAAGGGGATGCAGTTAACTTGTTCCCATTCAGGAGGAAGTTTGGTCGGGTCGTCTTTGCGCAAATCGGGTTCGCTAGTAGTAGTAGTTTTAAAATCTTCTCTAATTAGAAAACTACTACTACTAGAGGGGCTTGTTCTAAGTTCTGTTCTAAGTTGTGATCCAACTTTGTTCTGACTTTGTTCTAAGATTGTTCCAACTTTGTTCTGACTTTCGAAATGTAGAAGCTCCTGGAATGCCGCCCCCGAAAGCTCATAACGCGACCAACCACCACGACCATCTTTGAACTCCACACGACGAATAAACCCTTTTTTCTCAAGACGGCGAATCGTAACTTGCGCGGCCATTGCAGTGGTTTTGCAAGTTACAGCAAGGTTTTGAATCGCGATCGGGGAGGTTGCTTTGTCGCGGGAAACTTTTGTTGATTCAAAGATAAAAAGAATGATCCGCCGTTGAAGTCCTACAACGGATGAAAATGGCGCATTTGTTCCAACTTTGTTCTGACTTTGTTCTAAGATTGTTCCAACTTCTGTTCTAAGTTGTGATCTAACTTTGTTCTGACTTTCTGCCAAAGGTGAAATGATACTTGGATCGGTTGTTCCAACTTTGTTCTGACTTTGTTCCAAGTTTAATGGCGGCCTGTTCTGACTTTGTTCTAAGATTGTTCCAACTTTGTTCTGACTTTGTTCCAAGTTTGTCTTGGGGGTAATCTCTGGCTGTGCTTCAGTTTTGACCGGGATTGGGGCTTGAGCTGGCGCAATCAGGATATGGGTCAAAGGCTCTGGCCCTGTCTGTTGCGTGGTGCCTATGCCATTAGATGCGTTTACAAGGGATGATTCCGGCTGGTCCCATGGTTTGTGGGTACTAAATTGTTTCTTGGTTTGAGGTGTTGAAGCTTTCGCTTTGCCAATGAAAATGTTTGTGGGCAGGGCCATTGGAATTAACCCGCAACTTTCTTCCAAAGGGCCTTCATCAGCTCGAAATAGTCCTGAGCCAAATCTGAGGCCGGGTCGTATTCGAGCACCGAACGATTAAGTGCGCTGGACTCTTGACCGATCACTGCGCGGCGAATTGGCACAGGAAGAACGGCATCAGCATGATTTGCAACATAGGCTGCATAGATTTGTTGGGACAGCTTGGACTTTTCAAGCAGAGTTGGGACCATGATAAAGTTGTCCCACTCAATCTTAAACGCGGCCTGAAACTCATTAAGCGCCGCTAGATTGTTGTCGAGCACCTGGTATGTTCCGACGTCGCAAGCAACTGGTGCTATGACAGATTGGGCCGCAGTTAGAGCGTTTTCCACAAGGGGCGACCAATTGGGTGCATTATCAAAAATAACCAGATCATACCCAGCCAAAAGAGGAAGAAGTTTATCTTTGAAAAGAGTGTAAGGGTTTTGTTTTGACCCGTTGGCCGGAATCATCTTTGCCAACATAGCCAGGGATGCGGTTTCCGGGATTACGTCAAGAGTAGGAAGGTCGGTTTTTTGAATGACATCTGCGAGTTCAGCCCCTTCATAAAAAATATGAAACAAGCCAGGACGGTTTCGCACTGCGGAAAGTTCCGTAAGGCTTTCGACCATAACAGGCAACATTAAGTTGGTGATTGATGCTTGAATATCTAGACCCACAACAACAGTCTTGATGCCATTGATGGCCGCAGCGCGTGCGAAGGTGTAGGTGAGGGTTGACTTGAGAGTGCCCCCCTTTTGGGTGAAGATGCAGACCGCCTTCTGGGTGGTTGGCTTGCTGAGAAACCCAAACCGCTTTCCAATATCTGGAAGCTGGTCAATCGACCATTGCCTCACCTGAGTTTTACCGCGAGCCATGCGGGTTGACCGTGGGATCTCGTCGCGCGATTCCGCGTTAAAAAGAGTTTGACGCGCGGTAAGTTTTTCGTCGAGTCGGAAAATGCGTCGAATTTCGGTTGATGTGAAGCTGTTTTGTTCCATGCTTAATTTCCCCTGAATGTCGCTTTTCGTCGATTTAGACGTTTTATGCTAAAATTAGCGTAACCAAGAAAAAAACGTATCGCAATAGGCGAGTCAGTAATTTTCGCAAGTAACTCAGTTTTTGATAAATAAAAATGAACCCCGCGATGTCACCGAAAGTCTCCGCCAATCAGACTTTGGCATCCCATTATTGGGGACGAAGTCTCACGCGAAGAAACTATTTTACATCAAAAAGAGACAGCATCCGGGATAATTTTTCGCGGCGCACAAAATTTCCTCGCCAGCATTTTTCCAAAATCTGAGCTTAAAAAATCGAAATTATGCTTGAGCAAATTTCGTTTCGGGAACCGATCCCAGCCGTGGAAAAAATTGAATGCCCATAACGATGACTAAGGTAGTCTTCCCCCACCCTTAGGCGCT
>JBBCAV010000312.1:0-25963 GCA_051382305.1 Bdellovibrionota bacterium FG-2 | reverse complement strand
GACACAAACACAGTATCACACAAAACAAAAGATGAAACACAAACCCCCCGCCATTGAAACTGTCCAGGAAACCGTCCACATGCTTCGCGCCCCCGGCGGCTGCCCTTGGGATAAAGCCCAAACACATCAATCGCTCCGGCCGTGCTTAGTCGAAGAAGCTTATGAAGTCATCGACGTCATCGATAATATCCACTCGGCCGAAGATCTGAAAAATCCAACCGTCTGCGCAAACTTTAAAGAAGAGCTGGGCGATCTGCTGATGCAGGTCCTTATCCACTCCGAAATCGCCGAAGAAGAAGGCGCCTTCAACTTCAATGATGTCGCTCAGGGCCTCAACGGAAAACTCATTAGGCGGCACCCCCACGTTTTTGGTGACGTTAAAGCGGATTCCGCGGACTCGGCGCTTAAAACCTGGGAAAAGCAAAAGGCCCAAGAAAAAGACAAGATCTCCCGCGAATCAAGCGTTTTGGATGGCGTCCCCAAAGGGCTCCCCGCGCTTTCGCGCGCCGCGAGAGTCGTCGAAAAAGCCACGAAAGTGGGATTCCAGTGGAAAGACTTAGAGGGCCCCCTTCTTAAACTCGAAGAAGAGCTCGCGGAGCTCAAAGTCGAGATTCATAACGCGCAAAACGGCAATCCTGGGAAACTGGCGCACGAATTTGGCGATGTTTTTTTCTCGCTATGCAATCTCGCTTATCTCATGAAGGTAAACCCCGAAGACTCGCTGCGCACGATGCTCACGCGCTTTGAAAGCCGCTTCAGACACGTCGAACGTGGGATCAAAGCACAAGGGAAAAACCTCGAAGACTCGACGCTTGAGGAAATGGACAAGTTCTGGAACGAAGCCAAAGAGCTCGAAAAAACGCCCACCATCTTTGGACTCACGGGGGGGATCGCGTCAGGGAAATCGACCGCGGCACGCTTATTTGAGAAGCAAGGAATTCCGGTCATAGATGCGGACTCAATTGCCCGCGAACTCGCCGCCCTCGGCGGTGCCGCCCATGACGCCATCGTTGCGCGCTTTGGAACTGCAGACCGCGGGGAACTACGAAAAATCGTGTTCGCGGACTCCAAAGCCCGGAGCGATCTCGAGGCGATACTTCATCCTCTGATTGCACAAGAAAGCGAAAAACGATTCAAGAATGTGATTTCAAAAAGTGCCACGCGCCCCCCCTTCCTACTTTATGAAGCATCACTTCTTGTTGAAACCGGACGTTACAGAGAACTGACGGGTCTGATCCTTGTCGAAGCTCCCCGCGAAGTGAGACGCAGCCGAGTGATGGACCGAGACCAGATTTCCCGTGAACTTGCGGAGCAAATCATTGAGGCCCAAGCCTCAGACGAGGTGCGCCGAAAAGCGGCGACCTTTGTTCTAGATAACGCGGGGAGCACTGAAGAACTTGAAAAAAGAATTCAAGAAATGATTTCTCGCGTGTCTCTTTACAAAAGATAACACCTCCCCTAAGCTACCAGAAAACATAAATTCTGGAGGTGTGTAGTGGAGACTTGGCGGATTAATAAGAAAATTTCTATCTTGATCATTGTAGGTATGGCAGCGCTCCCGAGCTGCAACGTGTTTGACCCCCTGGACTCTCCAAGTGGCACCGCTCAAATCACCTCGGCCGCGCGGGCCTGCTTCGACAAAGGGGACTACGAATGCTCGTCCACCCTCTATAAGCAAATCGCAACCACCGACGAAATCGCGGCCGCTGAACTTGCCTTTCAACAACTCGACCAAGCCGGCGTCACGATGGGGGTCTTTTTAAGTGCCTTCGGACTCGGTGGCGGATCCGTTGGCGGATCCATCACGAAACTTGCAAACGCGCTAGCGCCCACCGCAGGAGTACTCACACGTCAAGCGATATTTGGAGCGTATCTTAACGTCAATAATATTCGAACCAAGGAACTGCGAGGTCTCATCCGATTTATCACCGCGGCGGCTTTGATTTCTGAACTTCTTGCCGAAGATGCCGGGGTCGATGAAAAACTTACCACCGCAGATTTGGTTACAAACTTCGCAACATGCAACGCCACGGCAACCTCATGTGCGGGTTCTTTGTACGGAATCGCCACGGCTTGCGATAAGCCGGCCGGGAAAAAACTTGTGGCCGGCCCCGCGATTTCAGATCTCGACTCCCTCACCACCGAGGACCTTGCGGGAACTCCCACTCTAAGAATGATTGCCGCTACTCTTACCAAGCTTACAACCGCACTTGACGACGAGTTAAGTTCGGGTGGCCTCTTAGGAAAGAATTCCAGCGGATTTGCATCGGATATTTTGGATAATTTGGATCAGACGATTCCTGCCGATCCAACAGGCACCTTAGATGCCCCCTGCTTTAGATACGCCTTGGTTAACAACGGGATTGGAGGTTGAGCCATGAAAACAATTACAATTGTCCTTTTGGCTTCCTGCCTACTGCTTTCAAACCTACTTGCAACCCTCCCGGCTTTTGCTCTTGAGCAAATCGTCCGCCCCTATCAGGGGATTCGATCCTCCGGAATGGGCGGCGTGCTACTCACGACGGGTCTGTACGAAGAAAACTTTTTCGGCAATCCTGCGCGGACGGCCAAGAACCCCAAGTTTCGGTTTACGCTCTTTGACCCCATGATCGAAGGCAATACCAACCTCAAAGATACCTATGATAAAATTATCGCCAGTGGAGACTTCAAGGTAGAGGACTTGGGCCAATACGCGGGAAAAAATAATCACTTTCGCGTCCAAACCTCCATGCCCGCAATATATTTTCCCGAAAAACCAGAAAAAGACGAAGGGCGCATGTCCTTCGGATTTGCCATGTTATCCAGCACCCAAATCGACCTGGACTTGCGGCGCAACTTTGAAATCGATCCTTTTGCCCTCACCGATATTGGCCCTGCGTTTTCAGTAGCCCGAAGCTTTATGGAAAACAAAGAGCTGACAGTAGGACTCACAACGCACTTCACGTATCGCTTTGGCACGCGATCTAATTTCACTTTCATTGATGTCATCAAAGGAACGTCAATTTCACCCCTAAAAAGTGGCGGCGAAGGGGCGATGCTGGATTTTGATTTAGGCAGCACCTACATTTTGCCATGGAAGCCCGCGGAATTTGAATTCACTCCCGCCATCACCTTCAACAACTTGCTGGGCGGAAAATACTCCAACATAGGCTTCAAACCCCTCAAGATCGACACCCTTCCCATCGAACAACCTCGCACTATGGGACTCGGGGGCGCTGCCCGCAAAGCGACTTGGTGGAAACTCACCGATACAGTATTCGCCTTTGAAATTCGCGAAATCGGAAACAACACGGAGGGAAGCTTTTATCGCCTGTTGCACATCGGCGGCGAAACGAACTTCGGCAGACTGGCCGCGCGACTCGGCATCAATCAGGGCTACTGGACAGCAGGATTGGGGTTAAATCTAAAGATTCTAACCCTTGATTTGGTATCCTACGGCGAAGAAATGACCTACAATCCGGGCGGCATGGAAGATCGCCGGTATGCCGTTAAAGTCGCGTTACAATGGGAATAGTCACCGTAACTTACCTAAACCATAGGGTTTTATTCCGCCAGATTAGCCTTGAATAACTGAGTGTTTTGATAGATAATAAATATAGTTACTGTTAAGAGTTTTTATTATCTATAGGAGACCTCTGTAAATGTGGCAAGCCTCTTCTAACGGCCCCAGCCCCGCAAAACCGCAACGGCGCACAACCGAGCGCAAGGCGTTCCCATTTCACATCAGACGAGTCGAGGCACAATTTAAAGTCGTCACCAAGCGAGCAAATCCCCTTGAAGACATCACGACCGCGCGAGTAATCCTAAATGACCTAACACCCACGGGACTTGGCATTTTTCTGCCTCGCCCAATTATGGTAGGCCAAGAGATCTCAATCACGCTTGAAGAACCCAGACAAATCTATCTGCGAGGCCGAATCGTCTGGTGCATGGAAATCGATGCCGGCAGCCACGTCATCTCCGTGAACCAACGCTACTCCTATCGATTAGGAATCCAATTCATGTTTGAATCCGCCACTGAAAAAGAGGCGGTCAAACAATTCGTCGAACAGGTCACGCGCGAACAATCCTTAAGCGCAGCCTAAACCACCCCTTAAGCCATTAACGTCACAAACTCATCCCAATTGTGCCTGAGCTTGGACTTTAGTCGAATAATGGCCTGCGTATGCAACTGACTCACCCGAGATTCGGTTACATCAAGAACGCGCCCAATTTCCTTAAGATTAAGATCCTCAAAATAATAGAGAGATAGAACAAGCCGCTGCTTTTCAGGCAAATCACGAATCGCATCCGCAATCACCCGCTTTGTCGCCGCAACATTAACCTCACTAAAAGGCGTGGGCGTTTTCGCGCCACCCTCCCCAAAACCATGCAAAGTACGCTTATCGGCTTTCGAAAAATTTGAAATATCATCAAACGACAGAAGCGACACACTCCGAACCTGGTTCAGTAACTCGTAATACTCTTCTTGAGAAACCCCCAGCTCCTCGCACACTTCATCTTCAGTCGCCTGCCGCCCCTTGGTCTGCTCGATCTTTCCGAAACAGCGCTCGAGCACTTTAGCCTTTTCCCGAACCGAGCGGGGCACCCAATCTTGGGCCCGAAGCTCATCTAATATTGCCCCGCGAATTCGAAACTCCGCATAAGTCTTAAACTTGTTATCTCGCGAAGCATCGTACTTTTCCATCGCGTCCATCAAGCCAATCACACCAGAACTCATTAAATCATCAAGCTCGATATTCGCAGGCAATCTCGCCGCTATTTTTTGAGCCACATATTTAATTAACGGTGCATACTCTAAGACAAGCTTCTCGCGCGTGCTGTTCACGGGTGAAACGTCGGGCTTAACGAGTTTCTCGGTCTGCACGGCATCGGCTTCGAGTTCCGCTTGAATTTCGTTCTTCAGAGCCTCCTCTTCGCGCGCCGCCTGTTCCGCCGCAATCACCTCGTCAGAAGCCGCGTCAAGCTCCGGCGGAGCTACGACCACTTTGGCAGTGGGCAAAACTGCAAGCCCACGCACAGGTGGCGGGGTAGATTTTTTCCCGATGCCTGTCGTTGCCCGCCCGCCCGTCTTGGACGTCTTCTCTGATTCTTTATACTTCTGGATACCCTGTTTAAGCTTCATGCTTTTACCTCACCAAAAGAAATGTTTTCCAATTTAAGTCTAACAGATTTTCACGCCGAAACATGCCCGGCAAAGAATTTTCTTCACGAATAAAACATCCGAGCAATCGAACGTTTTCGCCTTCCTGAATTCCAGCCTGATTCAAAAACGCCATAAAAACGCGAGACGCACTGTACTCATCCGTCACATCTTTGACGATGACTCCCACCTCTGCTCTAGGCTCACCCTGAGTGAGGCGAGTCAGCAGCTTCATCCCCTGCCTGATGGACTCGAGCTCCGGAGTTATCACCAGGACGGGGGCTGCCACAAGATTCGCATGCGCGAAGCTAGCTTCGCTGGGCGCCTCACGATTTTCCATTAATCTTCTTAAAGTATCCGCTTGATCTCTCACTTCTCACCCCTCGTGCTAGATATCCAAGATAAGAGCCGCCACGCGTTCCCGGGTTGATTCCTCGATATCCTCAGGTACTCTTTGCCCCGTCGTAAAATATAAAAGCGGCAATTTCACTTTTTGAGAAACATTATAGATCGCCCCGTAAATCGTCGCCTCATCAAGCTTCGACATTACAATTCCCTGTGGCCGAAATACTGAAAATCGAGTGGCCATATCGTACAACTCCGCATCGCGCGTCGTTACGGAAAGCACCAATAGGGGACGAATCCCGGGCACTACACTCAAGAGACTCTGCATTTGTTGTAAGGAGTCGGGATCCCGCTGAGAACGACCCGTCGTATCCACAAACACCACATCAAGACTTTGAAAATCCTTCATCGCAGCCTTAAAGTCCTCCGGCCCCGCAGCCGACCGAAAAGGCACATTGAGAATCTTTGCATAGGTTCCAAGCTGATCAAAAGCAGCCACCTTGTAACTATCCAAATTAATCAAACCCACGCTCAAATTCCGCTTAAGCAATGCCTCACTGGCAAGCTTTGCAGCCGTGGTAGTTTTACCGACTCCTGTTGGACCTAAGAGAGCAATCACCACAGGCCCCTTCCCACCCGCCGGCGTCAAGCCCGCCAATGGGGACAGCACTTCTGTCGAGGACATAATCTCATTTGCTAGCTGATCCAAAACCGCCTCAGCGTTGCGCGCGCGATCCTCACCCAAATCAAAAGACACCTTTTTCAAAAGCGAAAGCGCATAACGTTTGTCCACGCCATTCATCACAAGTTGCTCAAATATATCCTGAAGCGCCGGCGTATTCACCGCTCCGGAAACGGCAAGGTTTCTCAAGAAGCTTTGAGTTCCAAGATCAGAACTCCGAGCCGCGCCCTCTTCCAACCTCTCCCCAAACTGCGCCTGCATACCTTTAAGCTCTTCAATCATCTTCATCATGCTCTTGAGTTCGTCTTCGACTTTTCCACCATTTGAAACCGCATCAGGAAGAGGCATTTCAATCCGCGGCGCAGAGGGGCGTCCACCTGGCTTCGCTTGTTTGTGGTCCGATCTTGAACGCGGCCCCTCATCCGAAATATCAGCGTAGCGAACCGAAGAGATCGGCTTACTAAAGACAGGGCCGTCGCTATCGTCCTCGGCTACAAAGGCAGAAGGAGCGGGCGCCGCCCGACGCTCAGTGCGAACAACAGGCTCGGGGCGCTCCCTCACTTCAACCCGATCACGAGTCGCATTGACGCGCTCCATCTGTTTTTCCATGTATTTGTCGTAAATTTCAGCCTGACGTGCGGCGGGGATCTTTTTAAGCGTATTAATGCTTTTCTCGGGCAAGCGGCTCTCGACAACCTTCTTTTTGTGCGCCGAACGATCCGAAACCGCAGCCGTAATCTCGACAGAGGCCTTAGACATCAAACCAAAGCCTCTGCGATTTTTCCTCGTGTGCAAAATAATCGCCTCAGGGCCCAGTTCACGCTTGATTGTCTCCAAGGCTTCTTGAATTGTCGGAGCTTCAAATTTCTTAACTTGCATAAGCCAACCTCACCGTTCCTACAGCTTTTACGTTTACGTTTGAAGTAATCTCATTGTGGGATAGAACCACAACATTGGGAATAAATTTATCAATCAAGTTTTTCAAATGCGAGCGGATCAAAGGCGAGCAAAGAATAATCGCCTGATTCGATTGGCTGGCCAGCTCCAGCGCCTGCGCGTTGAGCTGCTGAATAAAGCCGCGTACAAACTCAGGGTCAAGCGACAGCTGTTGCCCCTGATCTGTCTGAATCAGTCCTGCCGCAATCGTCTCTTCTATATTCTTGTCCAGCGTAAGAAGATTGATTTGACCATCTCCTCCCACTAATTTCTTGGTAATCGTACGCCCCAGAGACTGTCTCACATGCTCAGTAAGCAAAGCGGGATCTTTTTGGTAGGGCGCCATGTCCGCCAGACCTTCGAGAATCGTGCGCATATCACGAATCGAAACCCCTTCTTTCAAAAGATTACGACAGACCTTCAACACCGAACCGGTGGTAAGCAGATTTGGAATCAAATCCTCAATCACCTTAGGCGAGGTCGCCTTAAACGAATCCAGTAAAAGCTGAAGTTCTTGTCGCCCTAACAACTCACAAGCGTGCTGCCGAATCAACTCTGTCAAATGGGTCGCGATCACTGTCGATAAATCCACAACCGTATACCCCGCAAAAGTTGCATCGTCTTTTTGCCGTGGGCTAATCCAAAGCGCATCCAATCCAAATGCCGGTTCTTTGGTCGATACGCCACTCACCGGATCACTCACGTTTCCAGGATCCATGGCGAGCATATGTCCCACCATCAAGGCGCCAGACCCAATTTGCACGCCCTTGAGTAGCACCTGATAGTCTCCAGGTTTAAGCTCCAAATTGTCCCGAATGCGTAACGGAGGAACAATGATACCTAGGTCTAAAGCAAACTGTTTTCGAATATTCGAAATTCTCTCCAGTAGATCCCCATTCTGATCCGCATCGACTATGCTGATCAAACCATAACCCACTTCGAGTTCTAGCAAATCAACTGAAAGCAGGTTTTCAAGCTTCTCTTGGGTAGGTCTTAGTTTTTCCTTTTCATGCTTTACCCGCTCGTCATCTTCAACCTGCTTTTCTTTCGCGATCAGCTTATAAGAGATACTCCCAAAGCCCAAGGCAAGCAGAAGGAACGGAATCTTGGGCAACCCAGGGATCAAAGCTAAGAAACCCATGATCCCCGCTGCCACCCCCATCGCTTTGGGCTTCATGATCAGCTGTTTAGAAACCTCATCACTAAAATTGGAACTCGTTGCAGTGCGAGTGACAATCATACCAGCCGCCGTCGAAATAATCAGGGCCGGAATCTGGGTGACCAGACCATCCCCGATGGTCAAAAGAGTGAAAACTTCCGCAGCCTGCCCGATTTCCATCCCTTTCTGAAGTGTTCCAATGATAATTCCGCCAATAATATTGACCAGAACGATCATAATCCCGGCAATTGCATCTCCTCGAACAAACTTCGAAGCCCCGTCCATGGCCCCGTAAAAGTCGGCTTCTCGCGAAATATCCGCACGCCTTCTTCGGGCCTCTTCTTCGTTAATCGTGCCGGCGTTCAAATCGGCATCAATGGACATTTGCTTCCCGGGCATAGCGTCCAAGGTGAAACGCGCGGCCACTTCAGCGACGCGGCCTGCGCCCTTGGTGATAACGATAAAGTTGATGATGACCAAAATGATAAAGACCACGATCCCGACGGCGTAATTTCCTCCCACCACAAACTGACCGAAAGATTGAATGACGTCTCCGGCGGCGGCAATCCCTTGCTCCGCGCCATGAAGTAAGATCACCCGAGTCGTGGCCACGTTTAGGGAAAGCCTAAACAGTGTGGAAATCAAAAGAACGGATGGGAAAATACTGAAATCGAGCGCCCGCTGCGCATAAACCGCCGTCAAAAGAAGCAAGATCGATCCCGCAATCGCAAAAGAAAGTAGGATATCTAGCATGAAGCGCGGCATCGGGATCACCATCACACCCAAGATCGCCACAATACCTACGGCCATCAAAAGATCTGAGTTTTTTCCAAGTCGGCCAAAAAGCTGATTCACTTAAAAGTCCTTCCTTTTGAGTCGATAAACATAAGCCAACACCTCGGCGACCGCCTGATACAGTGCCTTCGGAACAAACTGTCCCACCTTCACAGACTTATAGAGAGTTCGGGCAAGCGGAACATTCTCGACCAATGGCACCCCCGCATCGGCAGCGATCTTTTTCATCCGCTGCGCAATAAAATCAGCCCCTTTGGCTACCACTTTCGGGGCAAACATCTTTTCCTTATCGTACACAATCGCAATTGCAAAGTGAGTCGGGTTCGTAATCAAAACGTCGGCCTTCTTCACGGCCTGCATCATGCGCTTGCGCGCCATATCTCGCTGAATGGTGCGAATACGAGCCTTAATCTGGGGATCCCCTTCGCGCTCTTTATGCTCTTGTTTGGCCTCTTCTTTTGTCATTCGAAGATTCTTCATGAACTCAAAACGCTGATAGGCAAAATCAAGAGCCGCAAAAACGATGAGTACGCCAATAAGAGCCATGAAGATCACTTTGGCCGCATGCCCATAACCAGCAATGATCGAAACCGGCTCACTCGTGAGGTACGCAGGTGAATTGAAAATTTCTGCCTTTACCAGGCCATAGGAGACCCCGACGATAGCAGCCATTTTCAAAACCAACCGAAACCCCTCAATGACCTGCCTAAACGTAAGAAACTTCTGTAAACCTTGTAAGGGATCAATTTTTGAAAAATCGGGTGTCAAAGGATCCAAGGAAAAGACAGCACCGATCTGAGCAAAACTTCCTAAAATTCCAAAAAAGAACCCCGCAAGCGTGATGGGAAGACCCAAGAAAATTCCAAGGTGTAAAGTTTTCATCATGAACCCATGAAGGACATCGCCGGATCCCAGCTCAAGGCGCGAGGAAAGATCGACGCGAAACACTTCGCGCATGAACTCGCCAATCTGCAGGCCAATACTTGGAGTATAGACGTAGGTAACGACCCCCACGGCAAGCAGCGCCAAAAGACCGGTAATCTCTTTGCTCTGCGAAACCATCCCGCGTTTCCGATAATCTTCCAGACGAAACTGGGAGACTTCTTCGGAAAGATCTTCGGATGATCGATCTTTATCGTTTTCTGCCACCGTTTATTTCCCCTGTGCCACAACGGCCATTACTGTTTCCATCCACTCTCCCACCCGTGAGAGAATGTCGACCGAGACTGACTGAAACTCCCCCAAACTAATAAACATCACGAGCAACCCTATGAGTGCCGTTATTGCCAGAGACAATACGAGAATATTCATTTGCGGCAAGGCCTTAGAGACCACTCCAAAAACCACGTTCACCGCAAAAAGGGACACGGCCACTGGTGCAGTAAGCTGAACCCCAAAAGCAATCACCTGCCCGGAAATCTGAATGAGTTTCTGACCTACGGCTGCACCAAACAGCACTTTTCCTGGCGCAATAGGCACACCGAGAAGCGTATGCCCCCCCACTCCTACCACCCTAAAACTTCCGGCCGCAGCACGCAGCATGAGATGATGTCCATCGAGTGCAAGAAACAAAAGCATCGCGATCGTAGTTTGAATTTGGGCAACGACCTGGGTTTGGCTTTCTTGGTGGGGATCATAAGTACTGGCCGCCGCAAATCCCATAAAGTTACCCACTAAATTGCCGCCAAAAGCAATCGACTCAAAAACCATCCGTGCAGTGAACCCCAACAAGAGCGCAAAAACGGTTTCAATTCCTATGGTAGAGGCAATCCCAGCCGCCGTCTGCCCCCAAATGGCAGCCTCCCCCACTCGAACATCCCCATGCGAGACGAGAATTGGAAAAAGCGCAAAGGTCACAGCCAAAGAAAGCAAAACCTTAACAGGACCCGGGATCAAGCGATCGCCCAGAAACGGCATGACCGCAAAAAGAACACTGAAACGCACGAGGACTGCGAAAAAACTGAGCATTTCTTCTTCTGAGAAATTAAAAAGTCCACTCACCGGACCATCTCCCCGGCACTACCGATGACTTGTATCGTATACTGTTGAAGAACATCCAACATCCAAGGGGCCATGACGGCCAAAACCACAACCACGGCGATCATTTTAGGAATAAACGTTAGGGTTGCCTCATTGATCTGGGTAATGGCTTGCAGCACGCTTACAATCACCCCGATAGCCATGGCGGCGATGAGCAGCGGCCCCGCCACGAAGATCATCGTCTTGATGGCCTCGGCAGCGATTGACATCACCATTTCTTCCGTCATTTTATCAACTCCTTCCTAGAGTAGATCCAAGACAAGATCCAAGTCCTAACCAAAACTCTTTACTAGACTCCCCACCACAAGTTCCCAGCCATCCACCAAAACAAACAACAAGAGCTTAAAAGGCAACGAGACCACCACCGGGGGCAGCATCATCATCCCCATCGCCATCAAGACACTGGCGACCACCATATCAAGAACTAAGAAAGGAAGATAAAGCATAAAGCCAATCTGAAAAGCGGTTTTAAGTTCACTAATCACAAAAGCAGGCACCAACACATAAGTTGCCACCTCAGTGCGATTCTTTGGCTTCGCTTCTTTTGATATCGATAAGAATAATTCCAAGTCCTTTTCACGAGTCTGATTAAACATAAACTCCCGCAACGGCGCCTCGGCGCGATCAATGGCAGTCTTCTGATCAATCTTCTCATTAAGGTAGGGTTCAACTGCGGTCGCCGAAATCGCTTTCCAGGTGGGCGCCATAACAAAAAATGACAAAAACAAAGCGAGTCCCACAATCAATTGATTGGGCGGCATCTGCTGAGTCCCGAGTGCTTGCCGAATAAAGCTCAAGACGACTACAATTCTCGTAAACGAAGTCATCATAATCAAAATCGCAGGCGCTAAGGAAAGCACCGTGAGCATCATGATGATCCGAAGAACCGAAACTAAATCCGATGGTTTCTCGGAGTTTGCAAAGGACAAAGACAAAGAAGGCAGCGTGATCCCAGAAGTTCCTGGCACATCCCCAGATGCCGGGCCCGCCGCAAGGGCAGCTGAACCGACGAGCAGCGCCGCAGCAGCGGCAAACGAAAACGTAAAGGGAAGTGCAAAGGACCTTATGTTCCTCATAAAGGTTTAAATCCCTCTAGTCTGCTCCGAATTTGGGAACGCGCATTATGGGATGAAACCTGAGGCTTCACCCGTTCAGAAGAAAGCATCTCAGAAAATACCGCAGGCCCCCCTGCCATTGCACCGGAACCATAACCCGAGACACCTATGTTTTGTTTAGATTCCTCGTTACTATCAAGTGACTCACTGGAGGAGTCTCCCTCTCCGAGGCGGGAAATTAAATTAATTTGCTGATCTGTCACACCCAAAACTAAATTCTGACCCGCAACCTTCACGACCATTATACTTTTCTTCGGACCCAGATAATGAGTGGCAAGCACTTCGATCATCGCCTCCGAGGAAACGGTCTTTCCTGCGAATACGCCCAACGCCCCTTTGAGACTTCCAAGCACCCCGGCCTTTTTTTCAACTTTTCCTTTCCGATTAACGATCACACGCTTGAAGCCCAAGGCCGCAACCATAAAGATCCCCACGACGAGCGCGAGTTTCCCCATCGCTTTGAGTGGACTAGGAAGAGGCTTCCCCGTTGCTAAGGGTTGCTGAACCCCAGAAGGCTGAGGGGGTGTGTCTTGGACTTTATCGACTTTATCCGGACCCTTATCCTGCGCTTTTACAGCGGTAGGCGCCAACACGTTCGAAGGAGCGCCCGCCTTTAGAACCTTGTCCAAAAGAGCTTTCTCGTCGGCATCATCGCCATTAGCAGCGACTTTAGCAGGGGCCGCGTTTGCATTCACCGGCGCAACACGTTGAGCTTGCGAGGCCTGCGTTCCGATTTGGTCAACGGACGCGCCCCCATCTAGTTTAAGCGTCAACACTTTCCCTGAGGGACTCAGCCGAATGCGATCCTTGAAATTCTCAGCTTTTCCTTTGATCGTCAGGCGGCAACGAACTAGGTTTGGCGCATATTGATAGGCAAACACTTTGGCCAACAGGTTGCTATTAACCGAGAAAATCTTCGCAGGGTAAACAGATACATCACTGAGACTCAGTTGAACAATGTCATTGAAAAACTCGAGTTTTACTTTGTTCTTGTCGACTTTCCCATCGAACAACAACGTCACCTCAGAAGATCCCGGCGAGTTTCCTACTTGAACCTGCTTGAGATTTAAGGCCCCAAAAGAGGAACTCGAGACCCCTAATCCCAGAAGTAACAGAAATAGATTTTTTGTGTTCTTCATCGCTTTTATCGCCTTCCTTGGCAAAAAACTACTTCAACTGCTCGATACGCTCAACCGGAGAGATAATGTCCGTCAAGCGAATGCCAAACTTTTCGTTCACGACAACAACTTCTCCACGCGCAATGAGCTTATCATTCACCAAAACTTCGAGCGGTTCGCCGGCAAATTTGGAAAGTTCTACCACCGCACCTTGTGCGAGCTGCAAAATGTCACGAATCGCCATCTTAGACCGCCCCAGTTCCACAGTTACTTTTAGCGGTATATCTAAAATAAAATCCAAAGACTGAACGGGCGCCCCCGCCCGGCTCGCAGAAGGGCCTGCCTGTGAGGCACTCGGCATCGCGGCAGCCGCTTCAGCACCTCCACCTCCACCGGCGGCGGCGGCGGCAAACGCCGCATCAATTCCCGCCTGACTCATCACATCGCCTAAACCTGCTTCTTCACCCATAATTCGTCCCCCCTCACTCTTCTTCTAATCGTTTAGTCGTTTTCGATCGTTCGCGTGACCTGGGCTGCACGATTCCCGCGTGAAACACCAAAGAAACATTTAAATTTAGGAACCCCTTCTAGAAGTAAATCTAGTTCGCCATCTGCATCTTGATTAAGAGGAATAATATCCCCAACACTAAGATTGACAAGATCCCCGACCGTAATCATCGCTTCGCCAAGATTCACCTTCATATTAACGCTCGACTGCCTTAAGTGATCCTCAAGCTTATTGGTCCACTCTCGGTCCCCCCGATCCGCTTCAGTTTGAAAAGCAGAATTCAGCTTGTTCTTAATCGGCTCAATCGTCGAATATGGAATAACCAAAACAACGGTTCCGCTCGCATTCTCAAGCTCGATTTCAAAGGTGGTCGAAATAATGACTTCCGAAGGCGGAACCACCCCGACAAATTGTGGATTAACTTCAGTACGCACAAATGAAATGTCAGTTTTATGGACAGGTGCCCAGGCTTCTTCAAGATCTTTGATCGCGAGGTCCATGACCTTTTTCATGATCGAAAGTTCAATACGCGTAAATTCCTTACCCTCAATCTTGGTATAAGGGCGATCCGTGCCACCAAAAAAACTATCTACAAGCGCATAAGACAACTTAGATTCAAACACCAAAAGCGAAGGCCCCCTTAGCGATTCGAAACGCATGATGCACATGCAACTAGGGATTGGGAGCGTATTGACAAACTCTCCAAACTTTAAAAGATCGGTAGAAATAATGCTAATCGTAGCAATCTTACGAAGCGCACCAGAAAGGGACATCCGATAGAGGCGAATAAAACGCTCGTAAATAATGTCCAGCGTAGGCATTCGTCCGCGAATGACTCGGTCTTGGTTCGTTAAATCATACGGAACAACATCGGGATCAGAAGGCGCCGCCGAGGCACCGCCACCTGCATCTGCTCCTCCGGCTCCACCACCGCTTGTCGCTCCGACATCGACATTGCCGTCAGCAACCGCACTGAGTAGAGCATCAACTTCGGACTGTGAGAGAACCTGATTCATGCTTGCCTTCCTAGCCAGCCTCCGAAACTCCTAAGAGCCTCGGAGAATTCACACACGTTTATGCGCTCAAGTGAAAGTTCGTAAAATACACGCCTTTCACTTTACCATTCACCAAAAAACCATTCAGTGCGTTTCGTATCTCTTCCTTGAGAAAATCACGCCCTTCTGCGCCCGCCAAATCTGAGGGACGCTTGCTATTAAATAAATCAATAATCGTATTTCTAACCTGTGGCATCTTGGACGTTATTTCGGCTTCAACGTCATCAGTGGGAACTTCTAAGGATATGTTGACTCGGGCAAATTTTGGATTGGGACTTCCCGGAGTTGAAAGGTTGACGATAAACAGCTCGAGCGTGACCATTTTACCAAATTCATGGCCTTTTTTACGACCGCGTCCTGCACCGGGGACGCCTTCTCCCTCTTTGCCCCCACCATGCTCCCCGGCAGCCAAAGAGATATCTTCAACGGAGGCTTTCGCGCGATCTTTTTTGAAAGAAATAAGCTGAATTGCCACCACGGCGAGCGTAACGACAACATTAACCGCCGTCAGAATTAAAATGAGTTTAAAGGCTTTGCCCGCACCACCGCCGGCTTCTTGTCCAGCGTCTTTTGCGTCGCCTTTTTCTTCAGCTGCTGCCATGAAGACTCACCCCTCCCTCGGCTCCTGCCGCTACACCTACTATTGTGCAACGCAAATGCCCGAGAAGGCAAGTATCATAGAGGGATTTTTGCTAGGGGCGACGTCAATCAAATGACGGCGCCCCTAGAGAAACTAAACTACTAGGTGCGCTTTAGGTTGAGCACCTGCTGCATCATTTCATCGGCCGTACTAATCACCTTCCCGTTCGCCTGGAAGTTTCTCTGCGATGTCATGAGGTTGATGAATTCATTGGCAATGTCGGTTGTCGAAAGCTCAACCGTTTTTGAAGAGAGGCGGCCACGTCCACCACTCTGAGGTGCGCCAATGGTAGGATCTCCCGAGAGCCGGCTCTCACGATACCGGTTTTGCCCCATCTTAAAGAGCCCCTCAGAATTCTCAAACTTCGCAAGCGCGAGCTGTGCGAGGTTAATGTTCTGGCCATTCGTATACATCGCCGTAAGGTTCCCATCGTCATTGATGGTCAAACCCGCCAGCGTTCCTGCCGTAAATCCATCTTGAAGCGACTTATAAGTCTCGGAGCCCGTTCCATATTGCGTAACCGCTAAACCTGAACCACCGGATTTTTTGTCATCGCCGAAATTGAATTTCACGACTTGATCAGGCAACGCGCCTTTATTGAACTGAAAGCTGGATTTATCAACTTTCTGCTCCTTGAGTTTCCCATCCGTATCAAAAACAAGAGTGCCCTTGGCCTGCTCGATCAACATTCCAGGTTTTCCACCTACAATTTCCTCGCCCTTCGCCATGGCTCTCCACGTCCAGACACCATCATCAGATTTATTATAATACATCGTCACGACATGCGCGGCTCCGGCTGAATCATAGACATTGACCCCCGTCGAATAATGCGACGTTTGATCAGGGCGATTCGGATCAAACTCAAGAGCTTTGTCCGCGCGGAGATCCAGATTCATAAACATTTTCACGTCACTCGTCCTCTTAGCGTCCACCACTGTTCGATCTACAGAAATATCACTCATTTTTGAGGTAATTTTTCCGGTGTCGTCAGCCTTAAATCCTAGAACATGATATCCGTCCGTATTGATGAGCTTCCCTTCTTTATCAAAGTGGAAAGACCCGTTTCGAGTATAGCTTTGGCCATCAATCCCGTTTAGAACAAAAAATCCATCCCCTGTAATAGCAAGGTCCGTGGGATTTTCCGTTTGCACGATCGAACCTTGGGAGAACACCGGCGTGACCCCGGCCAACCGTGTTCCGCGACCGATCTGATTCCCCCCCAAGGCTCCCTTTAGAGATTTTGCAATCACATCTTGAAATTCAGGACGTGAAGTCTTAAACCCGGTGGTATTGGCATTGGCGATGTTATCGCCGTAAATCGCCAACGCTTCACCTTGACCCTGTAAACCCGTAATCCCCGTATACATCGATGATAAAATACCCATAGAGACGCCTCCTTGCGTTTCATTGTTATTATTATTCTAGTCCCTCAATCAATCAGGACTAGATAGGCTTCCCTATAGGGTCCAGCCTATTCCCCACCACTTACTGCCTTAAATAATTACTGCCCCATCAATGTTCGTAAACACATTGCCTGACAATGCGTTCCGATCCATCGCGGTTACCACAGTCCGATTCTTCACACTGACGATGAGCGCGGCATCTTTAGTTAAAATCAGGGTGTCTTCGACACCTTTGGCTTCAGCTTTATCTATCGCCTCATTGACCTTCTCCATTAAGGCCGCATCCAATGTGATCTTTCGGTCGCGGAGTCTTTGAGTGGCATGCGCTGAAAACTTAAGCGGGTCCCGAACCTGTCCTAAATCAGGCTTAGAAGCACCCTCTATCTTTCCCAACGTTTTCTCAAAAACGTGATCAAATTCTCCCTTTTCTCCTGGCTTCTTCTTCGGTTCCTGCGAATCAGGACCTTTGATTCCTGACTGCCCAGGCAACGAAGTTACGTTCGGATAAAGGAACGATCCATTACTCATTTCGTATCACCCCCTTTTACTACAGCTACTTCTTCGACTTCTCGAAGTCCATTTGGAAAACCCATTTCATTGTCACTATTTTTTTGAACCCCTTGAGCGACTCTCCCGCGCTCTGGCGCAGCCATCGCGCTTGAGGCTTCAGGGCTTGAAGTGCCACTCTCCAAAGGAGCCGATCCTACTCCCCTTTGAAAAGAAATAATATTCGCTCCCGGATTTTCCGGCAAGCCCGGAGCTCCCGGATTTGGCGCGCTTGAGAGCGTGGCCCCTTCGCTTTCAATTCGCACCACATGTTTCAACAATACTTTATCTTGCTGCTTATTATCGCCTACCAAAAATACAGGTTCTGACCCCTCAAAACTGACGCCAATCACTCTGGAGCGACGCTGACCATTTGTCGCAATCGAACTCCCTTTTTCATCCTTTGCTTCAATTCGAAGAATGTAGTTACCTGTTTTTGCCGGAATCGTATTAGCTTTCAACCCGTCCCAACCAAAACTTCCCTCGCCCGCTTTATGGGACCCCAGATCTTTTTCTAGAATCACCTCGCCGCCTTCACTCACCACAACCAATTTGAGCTCTTTCGCCTCCCGGGGAAGAGTGAAAGACAAGGAATCTGTCTGTCCTTCGGTATGAGCGAATCGATCACGATCGACCGTCACCGTTTTTCCAATCATGTTCGTCATCGCAAGACGCTCAAGCGGCTGATTCTGAGACTGCATCTTGGTTAAACCGTTATTGATATTTTGTAACTGTTCCACTGAAGCAAACTGAGCCATTTGAGCAGCCATTTGCTCCGCTTTAAACGGTGCAGTAGGATCTTGGTGTTTCATCTGGGTCACCATAATCCGCATAAAATCATCTTTACCTAAGGTCTTTTTGATTTCTCGAGGCTTCTGCGGTTTCGCTCCCATTTGGTTTTGAATTTTACCCAAAATATCGCCAAATTTTGGATCCGTTGCAGTACGATCAGCTTCAGCAACGCCCCCCGCCGCACCGGCGATCGTGCCACCCATCGTGGGAGCAACCCCCATCGACTGTGAATTCATCGCACCTCTTGCAACGCCGCCCGTGCCAATCGCCATTTCTTCTTATCCCCTCTTTCAGTTCTTAAGAGGGGGAGCCGCACTTGCCCCCCCCTTTACGCCGTAATAACTCACACCCTACTTTAGGCCATTACATCAATCTGACCTAGACCTGCACTTCTACGCGCGGGCTCACTCATTCCCACATCCGATCGGAGTGCACTTGCACCCATCGGTGTGCGATCAGAATTACCTGTCATCTGATCGTAAGCTTTCCAGCTACCGGAACTCCCGGATCCTCCCTGAAAATTCTGACTCATGTTCTGAGCCATATTCTGGGACGGTTCATCTCGGTAGAAATTCATTCCCGCCGAATTGCCCTCGTTTCCTAGACCAGACACTTGCTTCGCCACGCTCATATCGAAACTCCCAATACTAAGCTTATGAGAGGCCAAACTGTCTTTCAGAGAGGAAATACTCTCCTCTAAGATTCGTTTGGTTCTCTCATTGGGAGCCAGGATCTGAATTCCAACCTGATCCCCTCGCGTCGTAATCTTCAAATGAAGTTCACCCAAGTTTTCAGGTTTAAGTCGGACTCGAATCTCTCCTCCCCCTTCGGGAGCAATCCCTTTGATTCCAGCTGCAAGTCCCATCACCGATTCCGTTGATAGCCGCTCCCGAGTCATCGGTCCTTGGGTCACATGTCCCATGACTTCTGCTCTCGGCACACCATCACCTGCATCCACTCGTCTATGCCCGGAGACCGCAAGCGGTGCGGCAGCCTGTGGGCCCATTCGGCCCAAATCAAGTTCCGCTCCATCATTACGAAGAACCTGAAGCTGAGGTTTTACCCCCGGCCCGTTTCGACTCACTCGCTCATCAATACCTCGAATGGAGTTTTCCGATTCACCCGAAAGCAAATTGGGTCCTTTTCCACTCTTGACTGAGTTAAGCGTCGAAACAAATTCCTCTCCAGAAAGCCCTGAGGCAGAGGATCGAACAGGACTCATGTTGCCCTGAGAATCCTTCGGAGTGTTCCGCGACCTCGAAGGCCCTGCCTTCGAAATATCAGAAGGAAGAGCTTCAACACCTCCACCGCCCTCAACAACCTTCATCGTTCCATTCAGCTCATGCAGTTGAGAAGCCAAAGGACTCCTTGAAGTCTCGACTGATCCAGCAGGGGCCTTTGGGGGTCCCTTTTCAGTCGATCGAGTGCGAGGTCCCTGCGGGGCCTCGGTTCCTTGCGGGGCTTCGGCCGCTGCCAGAGCTGCTGCAAGACCCGCTAAATCCCCCTCCTGATGTTGCTTGAGGCTTGAGACACCGCCTTGTTTCCTCGCCGTGTCTTTCACCGTGTCTTTCGCCGCTTCTGTCTCAGCTTTTTTTCCTGCAAGCCCTTCCACATCACCTCTCACACCAGCTTGCGCCGGTGCTGCCACAATCGGAGTTTTAGACGAGATACCCGACTTCTCAGCTCGTTCTCCTTTTTGATTTGCCTGATTTGGCGCCTGATTTGGCGCCTGCTTCGGCGAGAGAAGCGGCTTAAGATCTGGATTTGCTTCATCTCCAGGTTCAAATACCCACTCCTTACTCCATGGCTTGAGTCCAGCAATTGCGGAAACAGTATTCTGACTTGCTGCAGGTTTCTGAGTCAAAGGCAGGCGATCCAAGTTCGAGGAATAAAGCTCGGATTTCTCACCCTGGCTTTTCAACCCCTGCTTGGCCTGCGCCCGCTCCGCTGTCGGAGCATTCTTCACAGAAGTGGCCGCTGCACTTAATGCAAGCTCATCACTGAAACTTGCTTCAGCAGTCCCCTTCTGAGCACCCTTACCTTTTTTCGTCGCCCGAGGTTTTTCCTCCGACGAGGCCTGTTTGCCCACTGTCGCTACGCTGTTGTTCACTAATTCCACCATTTTTGTCACCTCCTTTCAAATTAAGACCCGAATTATTCGGGGTTGCCGCTGTTGCGCCATTCGACGCAATTTCCCGAGCAAGTGCACTCGGTTTGGCTCGGGCAACTCCAGTCAAAACTTCCGTTAAACGTGTCGCCCGCGCGGGCTCCATCGCACTTAAAACTTTAGATAGCTTAGCCGTCGACATTTTTCCCATCGCGTCGACCGCCAGATTTTCGTCCACATTCGCTAAAAGCCCCGCAGAGGCTTTTGGCGCCATTCCTTCGACGGTTTCAACAAGTTTCGCAACCTTCTCCTCGCGTTCTTTCCGACGTGCTTCATCGAGCTTCTGAACCTCATCTCGCAATTCAGTAAGTTTCTTAAACTGTTCCTCGATCGCGCGCTCCCGATTTTTCAATTCGAGATCTCGCGTTGCAAGTTCCTTTTGTCTGGCATCCAAAGCCTGCTTTACGTTCTTGAGATCCTCAATCGCGGCCGGATGGGCAAGGCAATAGCCATAATCGTGAGATTCATTAGGTTGGGCCGACTCAGCCTTTTTCCCCTCACCCTTCTTTTCATCCCCCGCTTTAGCACCCTCAACTTTCGTTTCCGTTTTCTCCGTTTTCGCCTCTGAATTATCTGCGCTCTTATCGACAGTGGCGACGTCGGCCTCCTTCGCCTTTGACGGAGCCTTTTCTTTGTCTTTGTCCTCAACCTCAATTTTTACCGACTCTTTTGCAGCAGACTTTTCCTGCCCTTTGTCCACAGACTGGGGCGCCTCCTCGGCCGAAACGTTGACCAGATCGGCCTCAAGCAAAAAACCTACAACTGCTAGGCCAAATAGAATGAAACGGGATAATTTCATAGCTGTTCCTCTTTAAAATGATTTCTCATCACGCTCAGGTCATCCTGATCCATTTGCTCGCGGCGCGTGCGTTCCTTCTTGAACTGCACAAATTGCTTTTCATACAAAAGCTCTAATTTTCGCGTTTCCCGTCTCGCCATCAAAAAACTCCGCAAAGCTTTTTCTACTCCGCGATTAGCGCGAACGATTGCGGCCTCTGCCTGAATAATTCGTTGCTTCGTCCCAACAATAAAATTTTGTTCAAGCTGAAAAGCAAAGACACCGATAGGATCGATACCGAGATTCTGCCGTCTCTCGAGGGCGTCCTTCAAAATATTTTCAAGTTCCTTTTTCTGCGCAAGTTGAGCCTGAAAAACGCGTTGGGCTTCACCTAATTTTCGAAGAGAACTCTCTTCTAAAGTCTTTCTAAAGGTCAAAATTGAATCGAAGGTGAATCTGAATTTTTTCATTTTTTGCTTCGCTTGACTCCTAGAATCCATTCTGAACTTAAAAGACTGATCAAACTAGACTGAATCTTTTTCCTAGTACCGCGGCAAGAAAGGGTACCCAACAAGGGTCAAAATCTTGCCGAAGGCCCAGGCCGAGACGGAGCTGCAGGTGCAGCATGAGCTGATTCCGAAAATGCCTCCACCGATCGAACAATCGAATGCAAGGCGGCCGAAGTCTCTGCAAAGGTTGACTTCTCTTCGATCGCCTGCCGCAAGAACGCGTTAATGCGATCAATCGCAAAAATCGACTCGTCGATCTTCGCATTACTTCCTCTGGCATAAGCCCCCACATTGATCAGATCTTCCGCCTGCTGGTATGAGGCAAGCCACTCGCGGATTCGTCCCGCCCAAGAACCATGATCCTTTTCAATCACAGCCCGCATCACTCGGCTCGTACTCTGTAAGATATCAATGGCAGGAAAATGGTTCTTTTGGGAAATTTTTCGAGACAAAACGATATGACCATCCAGAATTGCGCGAATCGCATCGGCCACTGGATCATCCATATCATCGCCCTCTACCAATACAGTATAGAGCCCCGTAATGCTCCCCCTGGTGGGCGCCATCCCCGCCCGTTCAAGGAGTCGCGGCAAAGTTGCAAAGACACTCGGCGTGTAACCCTTTGAAGTGGGGGGTTCGCCAAGCGAGAGCCCTATTTCTCTTTGGGCCATTGCAAAGCGCGTCGCCGAATCCATCAAGAGCAAAACATCCTTTGTCTGCTCCCTAAAATACTCGGCAATCGTTGTTGCGAGAAAAGCGCCTCTCATCCGCAAAAGGGGCGACTTGTCCGAAGTCGACACCACGACGACCGAGCGTTTAAGACCCTCTTCGCCCAAGTCATTTTCAATGAACTCTCTTACCTCACGACCTCGTTCTCCAATGAGCGCAATGACATTGATGTCAGCGGCCGTATTTCGCGCCATCATCCCTAGAAGCACCGATTTTCCTACCCCAGATCCGGCCATGATCCCGACGCGTTGACCTTTTCCACAAGTCAGTAACCCATTGATCGCGCGAATCCCCAAATCTAAAGGAGCCTGAATCCGCTCCCGCATTAACGGATGAGTGGGCTGAGCGTAGATGCTTCTGTCCTCACCCGGGATTCCCTCGACTCGCAATGGGCCTTTTCCGTCTAAGGGCTCACCCTTTCCATCAATCACCCGTCCCAGCAGAGAAGACGAGACATAAACAGAAGCAGCCTTTTTCTTAAGTACCACGAGACTTTCATTGTTAACCCCGCCGGGATCATCAAAGGGCATCAGCATCACTTTGCGATCGCGAAATCCGATGACTTCGGCATCGACACCATCTTGCGACAAACGGTCATGAGAACGGACGATTCGACAAAGACTTCCCAACCCAGCTCCCGGCAAATAGGCCTCAAAAAGCATCCCCATTGACTTCGTCACTTTTCCAGATGATTGATAAATAAGAGCGTGACTGAGTCGGTTATCGTAAATGCGGCGATCAAGGAGTTCACTCACGCTTTAACCCCCTGTGAAGCATCACCCAGCAATGAAGTTCGAAGCGACTCAAGTTGGGTTTCGAGCGTGGCGTCTAGCGCGTTCCACTCAGTTTCAATCGTACACCCACCTTCGCGAACCTGCGAAGAACCTTCAACATTCAGATTCTTGAGCGCCCCCAACTTCGCTTCAAGCCCCTCTTTCAGACCGACAATGTTTTTCAAATCATCAGGGTGTACTCGAATCGAAATATTCTCTCGAATTCCAGTGCGCTCAATTAATTCGCGAGCGAGTCTACCAATGTATTCTTTATCTGTCGAAAGCTCACGAAGAATAACCATCTTAGCAATTCTAAAGACAAGTTCCATGAGGAATCTTTCATTGGCTTGATAGATCTTATCTTTTGCCGCCTCGGCTTCATCGACAAACGACTCAAATCGTAGAAGCCGTTCAATCGCCTCTTGCCGAAATTGAGACAAGGCCTCTACCTTTCCCTCCTCCAAACCCGCAAGATAGCCATCTTGGTGGCCGCGCTCTTTCGCCTCATTTTCGAGAGCCGTAATACCTTCCTTGACGCGGGAATCAATCACGCGTCGTTCTTCTTCATCAATCGCAAGCGGGGCCTTCGCAAGAGGGCTTAAACTAAATCTCCTTTCGCGCTGCGCACCGTCTTTCTTTTCTGGATCCGTTGCCGCTAGGGGTCCATACTTCGCGCGAACACTTGAGTACTCTCCATCCCCCTTTTTAGTCAATTTGCCAAACTCGAATTCCTGCACCTGAGGAGCTTTGATGACTTCCGGCTTAAAAACGCGAGTCCCACTCGGATCCTTAAACTCCGGCTGTACTTTAAAATCGCTTTGTGTAAATTTCGCCATCGCTTAAACGTCTCCTCGCTTCATCTGCGCACTATACAAGAGCGTCAGCCTCGCCGCCACGACTCACGATAACCTTGCCCTCGCTCTCAAGCCGCTTTGCGGTATTGACAATCTCCTGCTGTGCCGTCTCGACATCCGACAATCTCACAGGCCCCAGTGAATCCAAATCCTCTCGCAATAAATCTCCCGCTCGTTTGGAGATATTGCGGAAAATCTTCTCTTTGATTTCCTCCGGCGCTGTCTTGAGGGCGATAACCAGTTTCGAATTGTCCACTTCCTTGAGAAGGGTCTGCATACCACGATCGTCGATAAAAATAATGTCTTCGAACACGAACATGAGCTTGCGAATTTCTTCGGCCAACTGTGGATCTTTCTCTTCGACCCGAGCCATGATGTTCTGCTCGCTGGACTTGTCCATAACATTGAGCATGTCGGCAATAGGTTGAATCCCGCCAAGCTGTTGCGTGTCGATCGAGCCCAAAGTCGCAAGCTCTTGCTTGAGGACCTCGTCGACCTGTGCAATAAGACTGGGTGAAATAAAGTCCAGGTTTGCAATTCTGAGGACCACTTCGGTCTGAATCGTCTCCGGAAGCCGTTTGAGTACCTCGCACTTTTTGTTGGGTTCCAAGTGCGCCAAAATAAGCGCCACAGTCTGCGGATGTTCGTTGACCAAGAAGTTTGCCAAGGTTCGTGAGTCGACGAGCTCGAGCGCTTCGAGGGTACGACTTCCTTCGATGACCGAGAGCTGCCCCAAGACTGTCTTGGCGCGCTCTTCACCCAGAGTCTGCATGACAAAATCTCTTCCCTGCGCATGCCCAAAGATCAAAGTCTCTTCCTCGGAAATTTCGCCATAAAACTGCTCAAGCACCTGCTTAACGACCGGAATGGGGACCTTAGTCACCATCCCCATAGTGCCCATCAGGCGCTTCACGTCATTATCTTTCATCTTTTTGAAAATCTGAGACGTCACGTCATTGCCCAGAATATTCAGCAAAAGAGCAGACTTTTCAATTCCACTGAGTTCTTCAAAATTATCATAGGCCATCTTAGTTCACCCTTTTCACGCTGTCTTGTCCTTGCCACCAGAAGCCGCAGCCGCGGCTGCAGCCTCGGCCGCCTTCTTTTTGCCGTCATTATGCAACCAGTCTCGCAAAATGAGCGCTGCCTTATGGGGATTTGCATCGACCAGAGTAATAATCTTTTCTTTGATCATCTCCCCTTCGACCTTTTCTGGGTCCATCTGCTCAGGAAGAACGGGAACCGCATCTTCCATTCCAGGCAACGAAGCATTCTTTTGCAGTCGTTCCAACTCCTCAATCGTTTGCGGCAGGAACGAGTCGACGCTATCAATGGTGTTTTCAGTCACCCACTTGATAAACGGACGAACAACGAAGAAGAAGAACAACGCAATGGTTAGCCCGATCACGCCATACATAACCATGTTTTGAACATACACTTTGCGATCCTTCTCCGCCATAACCTTCGATGCTTCATCGAAGTCCTCGGTCTGAAACTCCATACTCTTAATTTCAAGCGTATCGCCGCGCTTACGATCTAGACCCACTGCGGTTGCCACGACATCTTCAAATTCTTTGCGTTTCTCGTCCGACCAGGCTTCGACCTTCTCGATCGTTTTTCCGTCCTTGCCCACCGTCTTTGTTCGTTTTCCATCGACCACCACAGCGACGGACAATTTCTTTACCTGTCCCGAGGCTTTAGAGGTTTTCCGAATAGTCTGGGGGATCTCATAGTTCGTCACTTCGTTTTTACGATTCGTATCGTATTTCGTTGCGGAATTTCCGGCTGGTGGCTGTCCTGGCGTATTCGCAACCGCGCCTGCGACCCCGTAGGGGCCTGGGCGACTTCCTGCCGTCGCATCGTTTCGGCGATCAAT
>JBBCAV010000311.1:0-6700 GCA_051382305.1 Bdellovibrionota bacterium FG-2 | reverse complement strand
GTTGTATCCAGCTCCTTTACGATTGGAAAGACGCACTCCTCTCTCGGGGCCTGCCGCTCGAATCCCATAATCAAAGTTTTTCAGCGCTGCTTTGGCATTATCTAAGTGGTTCTCCTACTCGGGTTGTTTCTGAAGGCGGGGCCATGATTCAGATGGGCTGGAGTGTCTTGACTCCACAAGTTATCAGCTTTCTTACGGTTGCATGGTCGGGTGTGGGGCTGGTTCTATTTGTGGCAATTCTCGGCGCCAAACGTTGGCGAGAGTCTAATCCTGTGCTGTGGAGCGCTCTCTTAATCTCACTCTTGTTTGTTCCCTCCCATCTTGTGTGGAAGCCTTATTTTCTTTTTGCGCTCCCTCTTGTGGCTTGTGGGCTAAAGCGGGTCTCGGACGGTCTTCGCGAAAGTCAATCCGTCTCGGGGGCGATCGTGATGGCTCTCTACTTCTTGGGAATGAATCTTACGGGCTTTGATTTTCTTGGTCACGAATGGGCAGCGCGCATTGAAGGCGCATCAGTGATGTTGATGTTTCACCTGATGCTTGTGGTTTATGGTGTGTTCCGCCTCAGAGCTGAAGCTAAGGCGACACAGTTTTAACGGGCTTCAAAATTACGCCCATATTCTTTCGTCCATTGATCTTCACGACCAAGGGGTGCTCAAAACGCAGATGGCGGGTATATCGTAGTTCCTCAAGGGCGGGCTGTTCGGAAAGCCATTTCCAGTCGATGTATCCCTGATTCGTAAACGCATTCACCGTAAAATAGCCGATTCGAAATGAGATCAAATTTTGGAAAAAATGCGAACCTTGTGATGGGGTGACATCGAGATCCTTGAAGTCGGACTCCACAATCGCAGCGGCGTTTGAAATTTGGTCCCAGGTTACAGGGATGCCAAGCCACGGATCCAGCGAGCCCCAACGGCCCACACCGATAAGGATATAATGGCGCTTTTCGCTTAATAACTTCGCGTTTAGTGCGGCTACTTCGAATGCGACTTCTTTACTCTTTCCGCGATCAAAACGCTCGAAATCGACCACAACCACATCAAAGACATCTTGAATCGCACCGTTTCCAAGGGCCTGTACACTCTGAATGAGAAGGTCTTCTTTGGCTACGTTTTCGACGTCCAAAACTTCAATCTCGCTGTTTAAAACGAGCGGCCGCATCTGCAGTAGGCCAAATTCCTTAGGCGCGCCGAGCGGAACAGCCAAATTTACGGCAAATTCAATTTCGATAGGAGAGCCCATTCCCCAGCGTCCGAGGGCGAGAATGATGTCGAGAACTTCGGGGAGGGGAAAAAGCTTGTGCTTTAGGATAGGGGCGAAGGTGACAATACGTCGGCCCTTGCGGGAAATCCCATCATAGACGCAATCATTCTCGGGCGAGTAAGTTGATCCACAGAAAGTCAGCGCGCCATCTTTTTCAGCTTCCTCTAGCGAGAATCGCTGCACACAAATGTCCTCAGGGCGCGAGGTGTTGGTCTCACTGGTCTCGGCCAAATTGAGGGCAAAAAAATCTTGCTGGGCGTTTCGCAGGGTTTCTTTCGTTGAAAAAAATTGGAGCAGATGTTTAGGGTATTTCGGACAAAACCGAACCGCGTTACCCCCATCTACAACGGTTTTACCCAAACCGAGCGCAATGATAGCGATGCCATCCGAGGCTTTCTGGGGAGCGGTGGGATAAAAGTTATAGGATTTAGCAACACCAGAAAAATCCGGGTAAAAGCGGCTATCGCGTTCCGAGCCCACCATTTGCTGGACGATCACCGCCATTTTTTCTTCTTCGAGGCGGTATTCGGTGGCCTTAATGTAGGCTTTCGTATTTTTGTAGAAGGTCGAGGCATAGACGCGCTTAACGCTATCCAAAAGCTCGCGCAGCCGAGTCTTAGGGTTATCGCTGTTATTCGGGATCATGTAGGTTTCATAGACCCCGGCAAAAGGTTGATACTGCGAGTCTTCTAAAAGGCTTGAGGAGCGCACGGCAAGCGGGCTCCGTACGATTTCGAGATATTCGGTGAGCTTGCGGAGCGTGGTTTTCGGAAACTCTTTTGCCTCGAGAAATCTACGGGTGATTTCTTCGTCGTCGGCGCATTCCATTGCAAAAGAGAGGAGTTTGTTTGTCTCCATAAACTCATCAAAGACGTTAGTTGCAATCGCAATGGATGAAGGAACAAAAACCGAAACCCCCTCAAAACGCTCATTCACACGATAGTTGGTAATGAGCCGGTTCATGAACGCGAGACCCCGGGCTTTTCCGCCCAAGGAGCCCTCTCCGATACGCGCGAAACTATTGCGGGGGTCGAAGGTGTCTTTTGCAAAGTCGGTGATGATCCCTCGCTTGCGAGACTCTTGATATTGAAGCACGGCCTCGAGGAGAAACTTTCTTAAATCCTCGGCGGAGCTCGAATCGGTCACTTTGCGGGGCCTAAGTTTGTTAGCGAGACTAAATTCGGTTCGGGCTTTCAGCCATGCCGAGAAGTGGTTGCGCTCCCCGTGATACACTATGCTAGCGCCTGGCG
Organism: Bdellovibrionota bacterium FG-2; assembly: GCA_051382305.1. Classification (GTDB taxonomy): domain Bacteria; phylum Bdellovibrionota; class UBA1018; order UBA1018; family UBA1018; genus CAIRTR01. Next base: position 4,187 of record JBBCAV010000311.1, on the reverse strand, counting down.
CGGTTTTGAGAAGATCCTCGAGCATCTTTAGATTCTTTGCAGTGCCGATGGTCTGGCCGTCGGGCATGCGGAAAACGAAATCTCCAAACCCCATCTGGTTGGTAATAAACGCCCGAAGTTCATGAAGGAGGAGCGCCGAGCCTTTTTCAACAAAAGAGGCACCGATTTCGCGAGCGGACTCCGCGTGCTTGGCGGCACTTGACTGCAGCAGGGCGGGAATGTCCAGGTGTTGCGCTCTGACGGCTTTGACGAATTCAATTCCAGCCCGCGCATCACGTTTACCGTCTCGCCTAAAGTTCACGTCTGAAATCACCCCTAGGATATACTCCGAGTATTTTTCAAAATACGCCCAAGCTTCATCATAAGTCGTACAAAGAAGAATCTTGGGCCTCGCGCGCATGCGCAAGAATTTGTCGGTAAGATTGACTCCCTCCGAAATCAAACGCTGCGAATGTTTGAGGATCTCGGTGTAGATAATCGGCAGGTAGGAGGAGTAGAATTTGACATTGTTTTCGATCAAAATGATCGATTGGACGCCGACGATGCGAGTGTCGTTCTCCACGTTCATTCGGTCTTCAAGATATTTGACGATGGCGACAAGAAGTCGGTAATCTCCTTGCCAAATAAACATGCGCTCAAAAATCGAGATATCGTAACTTGAAACAAGATCTTTGCGCTCCCGATTATCAAAGAGCAGAAGAACAATGGGCGTATTACGACCCTCCGCGCGGACCGCATTGGCGAATGTCACCGCATGCATGTCCTCGATGTGGAGGGTCGTAATAATAAGATCGAATTGTTTTTCGCGTAGAAGCTCCAGGGCCTCGCGTCCACTGGTTGCATGGCGAATTTCAGGCGAGTGGATTAGGTTGAGTCCCTGATACTCTTTTCGAATCGCTTCATAGAGTCGCCCGTCCTCCTCCAGCAGGTACGAGTCGTAAAGGCTCGACACCAGCAGAATATCGCGGATGCGACAAGGCATTAGCTGCTGCAGGCGCTGGACGTGCGAATCAAAAGTGTCGTCTACGCGAAAACGCTGGAGCCGGTCCAATTATACGAGACCTTGATCCATCATCGCATCAGCGACTTTCAAGAAGCCCGCGATATTGGCGCCGTTCACGTAGTTGCCCGGAGTTCCAAAGCGTTCGGCGGTCGACACGCATGTGTCATGGATACGAACCATGATTTCATGTAATCTACGATCCACTTCTTCTTTAGGCCATGGCAAACGCATGCTGTTTTGAGACATCTCAAGACCCGAGGTTGCCACACCACCGGCATTGGATGCTTTGCCTGGGGCGTAGAGAATCTTGGATTCTTTGAATACTTTGTAGCCTTCCAAGTTGGTCGGCATGTTCGCGCCTTCGCAAACACAAAGACAGCCGTTCTTCACGAGTTCAATGGCGTCGTTCGCATTGAGTTCGTTTTGAGTCGCGCAAGGAAGAGCCATATCCACTTTAACGCCCCAAGGACGTTTTCCAGCATAGAAGGGGACTTTGAATTCTTTTGCGTAATCTGCAACGGCGTCTTTAGCACTGGAGCGAAGTTTCAGCATGTAATCGATTTTTTCGCCTTTGATACCGTCTTTATCATGCACGAAACCATCGGGACCCGAGAGCGTGACGACTTTTCCGCCGAGTTCTGCGACTTTAAGTACAGCGCCCCAAGCCACGTTACCGAAGCCCGACACGGCAACGGTTTTTCCGGCGATGTCGTGGCCTTTGGTTTTGAGCATTTCTTTTGCGAAGTACACGGTGCCGTAACCCGTGGCTTCAGGACGAACCAGTGAGCCGCCCCAATTGAGGCCTTTACCGGTGAGTACGCCTGTGAATTCGCTTTTGAGGCGTTTGTATTGCCCGAAGAGATAACCGATTTCGCGGCCACCTACGCCGATGTCGCCTGCAGGAACGTCGGTGTCTGCACCAATGTGGCGAAAGAGTTCGGTCATGAAACTTTGGCAAAAGCGCATGACTTCGTTATCGCTCTTTCCTTTAGGATCGAAATCAGAGCCGCCTTTTCCGCCGCCCATAGGAAGCGTGGTGAGACTATTTTTGAATACTTGTTCAAAAGCCAAGAATTTTAGGATTCCGAGAGTGACGGAAGGATGGAAGCGCAGTCCTCCTTTATAGGGGCCAATGGCGCTGTTCATTTGGATGCGATAGCCGCGATTGATTTGAATTTCGCCTTGATCATCCATCCAGGGGACACGGAATGTGATGGTACGTTCAGGTTCGATCATGCGCTCTAGAATCTTCGAAACCCGATATTCTGGATGTCTTTCCAAAACAGGATCCAAAGAAGTCACGAACTCTTCGACAGCTTGGTGAAACTCCGGTTCACTAGGATTCTTAGCTTTCACTGAAGCGATAAGTTTATTGATGTACTCCGACATGATGACCCCCTTAGGTTACAAGAAAAACGATTCGGTTAATTTGGAATTGCAAGGGTTCCTATATCACAGCGATTTGACGGAGCCTAGAAAAGAGCGCTGTCGCGGTGCACTTAGGAAGTGCGAGGTTTTTTTGTAGATGCGCTTGAGGTGATCTTTCATCTCTAAGATTCGCGCTTCGCCATTAACTTCCGAAAAGGTGAAGTTAATGGCTCTAGGCCCCCAGGGCTAAGTTTTTTAATTTCACAATTTGAGAAGTTGCGCGTGTAGACTTGATGGATAACTGGGGTGACTTATAGCGTTATTTTATTGTTGCATTAAGTCATGAAGGGGGGGGTAAAGACGTGCCACAAAGTTATTCGGGACTGTTTAATAGGTGCTTTTTCCTAACAGACCCTGGATTTGGGGAGTAAAAAATGAAATTCTTATTAGCTTCTTGCCTCATGTTTGTTTCGGTCATGGCCTCGGCTGAATCATTTTCAAATTTAGGGGAGAAGGTTTTCAAAAGCTGTAAGTATACAGCTCCTTCTGGTGCTACGGCCAATCAGGTCGATGAAACCTGCACTTATTCGCAATACAAGGTAGGCGAAGTGAGCTGTGCATTGAAGTAGTTGCGTTCTTTGAGTTCGTTATCCAATTTTCGGAATAGATCGGAATTGCGTGTTTTCGCGCCATTACCTGTGATTTCCCATCAATTCCGGAAACTGGATAGTGGCGCGCTGGAGCGCTCTTTCATGCGCGCCATTCAGAAATTAGCAATTACTCAAGCTTCTATTGACCCCTCGAGTCCCGTTGCTGTATATCGCGCCAACTTTTCCCTTCTCGGGCTCTGCGATCTAACTGAAACTTCCGCACAGCCCGATTATGGGCATCGAGGTCCGCTGAAAACTGATGAGTGCCATTGTTGTGCGAAACAAAATAGAGATCGTTCGTTTCCGAAGGATATAGCACCGCCTGAATCGCAGCCGCGCCGGGATTGGCAATTGGCCCTACCGGCAGTCCGTTAACCGCATAGGTATTGTAAGGAGTCTGCGTCGAAAGATCAGAGCGGTGGAGATTCTGACCTCCGCTTTGATAGGTTTTCCAAATTCCGTAGATTGTCGTTGGATCGCTTTGAAGGCGCATCCTTTTCTTAATGCGATTAAAAAACACGGAAGCAATTCGAGGGCGCTCCTCAGGCGCTCCCGTTTCTTTTTCAACAACCGAAGCAAGCGTAAGCACTTGATGTCGAGATAAACGAAGCTCGCGAGCGCGTGCTTCTTCTTTGGGTGTCCACCGTTCATTGGAATGGCGAACCATAGCTCGGACGATGTCCTCTGTGCTCATAGTCCGGTTCAGGTGATAGGTGTCGGGATAGAGATATCCCTCGAGCGATCCAACCCTGGCGACCTCTCGCCCTAGAGTGGGGGCCATTGCCTCTATAAATTCCTCATTCTTGCACAACTCCAAAAACCCCTCGGCCGTTGAGAGCCCCTTGGCCTCTAAGTCAGCGGCGATTTCATAAATATTTTCACCCTCTCGAACGGTCAATGGATGAGGAATGCTGATTCCGGATGCGAGAACGCTGAGAATCGCTAGCGGCGACATGGCGGCAGAAACTTCGTATTCCCCTGCTTTGACTTTTTTCCATTGGCGAGTGATTCGTCCCGCCCACGAAATAATGCGTGCATCGGAGATGATTTTTTCATTTTCAAGAAGGCGTGAAATATCTTGGGGGCTTTGGCCTCTTTGAATGATAACAATCCTCTTCTCCGAAGAAGAAGAATCCATCGGTAAATTCGCGACACCATAGAGTGCC
>JBBCAV010000310.1:0-8508 GCA_051382305.1 Bdellovibrionota bacterium FG-2 | reverse complement strand
CCGGCCTGGGCACAGGTCTCAGACCCCCGGGGCGATATATTAGCATTCTGGGTTTTTTGTTCGTTCATCGCCCCACCCCCAACAAGCAAAGAAACAGTCTCTGGGCCCGGGGCGCTCTGCTCGGTCGTCCCCGCCGATAGTGACTCAGTGGTGCCCTCGATGGAGGATGAAGCCGCGGCGACCGCCCCGGATTCGGAGACCAAGTTATGCGAAAGATCCGCTAACCATTTTGAAATTCTGAAAACAAAACCCAAAAAGATCAGCGCGAGAGCCCACAGATTCCACAGATGCTTCATCCAAAAGCGCTGACTCGATCCCCACTCCGGACCCCCTCCCGACCCTTTCGCCCAGTCCGACGCCAATCGCGAGTGCAACTCCAAGCCCCACCTCTAGCCCAACACCTGTGCCGACAGCCAGTCCGTCTCCGACGTCGACGCCCACACTCACGGCAAACTTCAACTCGATACCGACTTTTATCGTTATACCGAAGTGCGTATCCTGCCATTCTGATCTCTCGACCTACGCGGGCGTCATAAGTGGTTTCGTCAGTCCAGGCAATCCAAACTCAAGCCTGCTATATACGTACTCCTCCAGCGGCACCAAACTAACGAGTATAGAGCTCAAAGCGATTTCAGATTGGATTACTCAGGGAGCGCTGAATGACTAGAACAACCTATATTGGATAAATGGCTATAATTTCAAACACATAAGCGATGACGCGCAAGCTCCTGTCGCGATACAGGCTTTTTGATTTAAATAGTCGGATATTGAAAGAGACTCACCTCCCTCCTTCTCGCCCTCTTTCTGCCTTGACACGCTGCATCAATCTTTGATACACCATCCCACGCGAGGAAAGACATGCAAAAAATTGAAAAGTTTTATAAATGGACTGCTCTCTCAGGAATGCTGGCGATTCTAGGCACCACTGCCTTGGGGTTTGCTGAAGAAACGCCGCCCTCCTCGATCGTACTCCGAGGAGCCAATCCGTTCCCATCCCTCTTTGATCCCCTGCCTGCCACTACCATCGACAACCCCCTATGGAAAGATGGAGTGATTGCAACCTTGAACTTTGATCGCCGCGCCGATCAACGCCTCATACGAACCAAGCAAGACAGCTCTAGAATTGAATACAAAGAGACGGCTATTGTGATGGGCCCAGAATCTCAACGCGGGACCGAGACAAAACCTGCGGATTCTTCTTTCGAAAGTAAATGGACTTTGCATGGCAAGGACACAACAGGTTCGAACAGCGGCCAAGACCCCACCTTCATCCTCGAAAACGAAGAACTGATTTTCGGGAAAGATCTTTTGAAACTACCGCTGCCTATGTCAAAAGCCGATTTTGAACAGGCCATGAAGGATCGTAAGATGGAGCCCGATCCAAAACTTTACGATCAATATCGTGAGAATCACCTTCAACAATCCATGGCGGCTTTGAACGTTTCTCGTGCTTTGGACCATGAAGCGCTAAAACGCAAACTCCCTGCCCACGTGTCGAACAAACGAGTCGAGTATGTTGTGCGCTCACTTTTGATTCGAAACGCCGTGGACCAAAAAAAGGTTTTGACCCAAAAAATCCCCCTTCTTGACAGCAACGGCGCTCCCCTAACGGACGCCAAAGGTATCCCGCTCACTCGGAACGCCCCCCAGGAAAACATGGCAAAGTACTCGGACGCCGACCTTTATGCCTGGCTCCAAGAATTGGTCGCTACCAAGACCGTGAGTTTCTATTTTGATTGGACCTTCCAAGACGGAGGAATGGACGAAGCCCTACAGGATTTAAGAGCTGAAACTGCCTTCAATTGGCCGAAATTCGTAAAAACCGAGAACAATCCGCTCATTCGCTTTGCAGGCGTCCCTTCCAAGGTTGAAGACTTCCGAGAACAGATTCGCCTAAAACTTGAATCCGTGAACACCAGCTTGAGACGAGGGACCATTTGGCAGACCCTGCTTGCTGAGTCTGCTTTGGGTATCGATCTGCAATTTAGAGTTCTGCCAGGCGAATTCGAAAAAATGTATCAAACGACCTTCTCTACCAAATCCGCAGCGGAGCTCATCGACGTGCCCCGCATGGAAGCTAAAGTCCGCGAAGTCACAATTACAGGCGCGAAAGCCTCGGATTTCAAGAAACGATTCGAAGCACTCTTGGCGCTTAAAAGCGAAGAAGCCACCAAAGCGATTTTTGGCGATGGCACCACACAAATGACGCCCGAAGAGGAGCTTGCTGCAAAGGCAAAAATCAACGACCTTCGCAAAACTGCGCCCGAAGAAATTCTCGCCCTCCTAAAGGCGGAATTTGCGGCCGACATCTCGGCAAAAACGATTCAGATCGAATCAAAAGCCAAGTCTTTCCAAAAGAGTGAACTGGATCCTCTGCCCCCCGCCTCGGATATGACAGCCGAAGCTCAGGAGATGCGCATCGCTTTTAATCCCCTTTTTGGAATTCAAAGCCTGCTTCCCGAAACGCCGATTTCTGGAGCCTCCGAAGGATCCCTCCTCATGCTACTCGAAGAGCTCTCTTCGCTCGCGGCAGAACAGGTGGGCATCAAGGATTCACGAATTAGAAAAAACCTTTGGAAGAAGATTCAACTCAAAACTCAGGCCAACAGCTTTCGCGAAATTACCTACAACCTTTTGCGCCGCAATACGCTGAAGGTGGAAAACGACACTTGTTTGGATTCCAATTGGAACTGCATCACGACTAGCCCAAAACTGCTAACGGATGCGCTTTTCCCCGAAGCCCTTTGCGCCGATTCAACGATGCCGGACACCAGCTCGCTGGGTCGCCCCGATCTGCTCGATCGCGTTTACCAAATTTCGCTGGAGCTCTTTGGCCAGGCGTTTGAGGTGGGGACGAAGTAGGGCAGTTGACTTGACCCATGATGTATGACATTGTAATACACTGAAGGGAACATCACCATGAAGAACAGTGCTGTCACAATTCGAATTCCCAACGACATGAAAAAAGAACTCGAGGATCTTGCCGAAGAAGAAAATATTTCCGTCAGTGATCTTGTCCGTGAGTCGCTGAATCATTTTCTCGCGGTGAAGCGGTTTCGCCAAATCAGGAGCAAGGTGCTCCCCTTCGCCGCCGAATCGCAGGGGTTACTCACGGACGAAGAGATCTTCAAAACGGTTTCATGAAAATCGTTGTCGATGCGAACGTTGTTATCGCTGCGTTCGCTACCCACGGGCTCTGCCATTTGGTATTTGAAACGGTTCTTGCCCATCATGAGATGGTCTTAAGTCCGCAACTCCTCCAAGAAATCCAGACCAACCTCAAAAAGAAACTGAAGCTCCCCGATGAGCGCCTGCGTGAAATCATGGCATTCCTAAAAAACCACGCACAGCCTTTGGTAAAGGATCGTCCAGTGAAGGGACTCGCTTGCCGCGATTCTGACGACATTAAGATCCTCGCACTTGCGCTGAATGCGCGAGCGGATGTGATTGTAACTGGGGATCAGGATCGCCTGGTTCTCAAAACCATCGGCCCAGTGATGATCGTCTCCCCACGTGAGTTCTGGGATTTGTTGCGGCGAAACTAGACTGGTGACGCACAAGCTCCTGTTATGTGACAGGTTGGGAGGTTGGGGTGTCAGCAACCCCCCTACCCTAACCCCAGAAGCTCCCTCGCCTTCTCCGGCGTCGCCACTTCGCGATCTAGCTCGCGCGCCATGCGTGCCACGCGCTCAACAAGCTGTGCATTAGAAGTCGCAAGTTCGCCTTTGCGATAGAAAATATTATCCTCAAACCCCACGCGAATATGACCACCCAATAGCAGGGCTTGCGCCGCTAGCGGCAGCTGATAACGCCCCACGCCGGCCACTCCCCAGTGAAGTTTCTCAGCGCCGCCACCAAAGGACTCTAACAAACTCAGCAAGTGAAACAAATTGGCAGGCTCCCCCGACATCCCGCCCGGCACACCCAACACAAACTGAACGTTCAGCGGCCCCCGAAGAACGCCCTGTTTCAACAAACGAAATCCACTTTCTAGATGGCCGGCCTCGTACACTTCAAGCTCAGGCGCGACGCCATGCTCTTTCATCTTCGCGGCCAAGGTTACAATGTCTCGCGGATGATTGTAAAACACATCATCCCCAAAGTTCATTGTGCCCAAATTCAAAGATGCCATCTCAGGCTTAAGCTGCAGCGGGCGTGCCCGATTTTCAATCGACTCCCCCACCGCGCCGCCGGTCGAAATCTGAATAATCACTCCCGGCGCCTTTTTTCGAATCAGTTCAATTGATTCTTGAAATCGTTCCAAGCGCTGCGAAGGTCTCCCATCATCTTCCCTGACATGAAGATGAATAATCGAAGCCCCCGCACCAACCGCTTCAAGGGCCGCGCTCGCCTGCTCCTGGGGCGTAATCGGAAGCGCCGGCTGCTTCTCACGACTAGCCTCTGCCCCCGTAATCGCACAAGTAATAATGACCGGATCGGAACCTGAAAAATATTTTGCCATTGCTTGCTCCTCTAAATCTTAAATTAAACTTTTTGCACTTTCTTTTGCGCGCCCCCCATCAAACGATGGAGACGATTCAAAACCTCCCAACTTAGCTGATCATCACTCACATGCGTTACCCAAGCGTGATGAAACTCCTCGCTGAGTTCATTACGAGAGGGAATTCCAAAGTCAACTTTTCGAAGCGCCAATCGTGCCGCCCATCTCGGATACCAAGCAACAAGACCGCCAGGAACTTTTCTCTTTTCGGAAATCACCCGTAAAGCCTCATCCCCAAGGACCCGCTTCATCGTAAAAACCGAGGCTTTCGAAAAAACTTTTTTGTACTCCGCCTTAAGTGTTGCAAAAATCCTGCGCGACTCCCGTGTCGAAACTGCCTCTTTGTCAGCACCTTTGTCGGCCGCCCCACTTGATTCAAGCTCCGCTGCACTTAAAACGATCAACGGCTTTGCCGCTGCGTCGCCAAAAACTGCAGGCTCCGGAAATTCGAGCTCCAAATAAGCTAGCTCATCCGCAAACACATCAAGCGCCTCGGGCGTCGCGCCGGGATAAGCAACTTCAAGTCTTCGATAGCTCGAAGAATGAATAAACCCGTTGTACAAACCCTCTAGCGACGCGCCTTGGATCATGGATTGTACGGATCCCATGAACGCTTCTGTTTCCCGTGGATCAGAATACTCAGCAGGATTTCTTTCAAGCACGACACGAACCATCTCCGTCACCAGTTCAAGCGCCGCGACATCAGCAGAAACAGGCGCATTCACCGAAACCTTCAAGAGCCCCAGTTTCTGCAGCGAAGGTTTTAGAAACCTAAGCGGCGCCGGCACCGAAGAGAGCGGCTCACATCCCACTAGTCCAAGAAAAAACAAAGGAACCAGAACAAAAATTCCCAACCGTGACTTCATTACATCCCCCTTCAATGTTTCAAAAATGGCTGACCCAACGCCCGCGGCGCACGCGCGCCGCCTGTAACACCCGCAAGCACCAACATCGTCACAACGTAAGGCAAAATCTGAATAAACTGCACCGGCACTGGAGCAGAACCCCAAAGAACAACGCCCTGAAGGCGGATTTGAAAAGCATCCGCTAAACCAAATAGCAGACAAGCAAACGCGGTTGGAACCGGCCGCCACTTGCCGAAAATAAGCGCCGCCAAGGCCATAAAACCCCGACCACTGGTCATGTTTCGCGAAAAAGAAGAGGAAAGAAAAATCGAAAGTGTCGCCCCACCCAAACCCGCCAAAAAACCACTCAAAACGACCGCCACCCAACGAACTTGATTCACCCGAACCCCGGCTGAATCAAGTGCCTCAGGATGCTCTCCGGCAAAACGAAGCCGCGCGCCCCAAGGGGTAAAATACAGCCCCACGGCAACCCCTAGGACCAAAATCCAAACCGCATAAAGCGGCGCTATTACAAACCTCGAATCCATGGGCAGCGCGGCCGAGGAACTCGTAGATTGAAAAAATATTTTGCATAAAAATGGTGTCAATCCTGCGGCGAGCATGTTGATCGCCGTACCTGCTACAATCTGATCCGCGCGCAGTTTCACCACAAAAAGTGCATAAAAAGCCGCAAACCCCCCGCCTGCCAACATCGCAGCCCCCGCGCCCACCATCGGAGAGTGCGTCGCATAGGCTACCGCGGCCGCGACAAACGCGCCGACGAGCATGAGCCCTTCCAACGCAATGTTCACGACCCCTGAGCGCTCACTGAGCAGCCCTCCCAAGGCTGCAAAAAGAAGAGGGGTAGAAAGACGGAGCGTGGAACCTGAAATCTGGGCAATAGAATCTAAAGTCTCGCTCATAAAGCGCTCCTCTTCTTATCCGTCTTATTGTCCATCCAAGCCCACAAACCATCGGCCGCGACAGATAAAATCACAAGTCCCTGAAGAATAAGCGACAGATCGCGCGTCACGTTTTCGGTTTCCATATCCAGATCGGCCGCACCCTTATGAAGCGCCCCAAAAAGAAGGGCCGCGCCTAAAACTCCGAGCGGACGACTCCGCCCCAGAAGGGCCACAGCGATTCCCATAAACCCGTACTCAGGAGAAAATCCGACTTTGAAACGTGTCGCATTTCCCAAGACCTCTGAAACCCCAACCATCCCTGCAAGCCCCCCCGCCAAAGCCATAGCCAAAATCTGGGTACGGCCTACCGAAATCCCCGAGGATCGTGCGGCTCCCTCACTCTGCCCGACAGAACGCAACTCAAAACCGCGCGTGGATTTTGACAAGAAAATCCAAACCACGACGACCGCGGCGAAGGCCACGAACAGGGCAACACTTAAGGGCGCATCCCCAAAAAAATCAAGATGCTTAATCAAATAAGAAGGCGCCACCGCTTGGGTCTCAGGGTTTTGCGAATCTGGGTTCTGCAGCAAATAGAGCGTCACCCAACTCGAAAGTCCGACCGCGATAAAATTCATCATAATCGTGTTAATCACTTCGTGACTCCCACGACGTGCTTTGAGCCAGCCCGGTATCATACCCCAAAGCGCACCCGCCACGAAGGCAGCACACCCTGCAAATACCGGGGCAATAAATGTAGGAACGTTCGGGAAACAAATCCCCACCGCTGCCGCCGCAAGAGCGCCCAGAGTGAGCTGCCCTTCGGCCCCAATATTGAAAAGGCCGGCATGAAACGCAAGGGCGACGGATAGCCCCGTAAAAATCAGAGGGGTGGCATAGAAAAGCGTCATCCCAAAATCATAGCGCGAGCCAAAAGCACTCTTGACCAAAATCGCCAATACATGCAAAGGATTTTCTCCGGCGATCCAAGTCACCATCAGCCCTACGGCTAAGCCCGCGGCCACCGCAATGAGGGGCCTTAAAAATCTCACTGTGCCACCCCCGTCATGCAACGGCCTAAATCCATCTCCGTCACTTGCCCCGAAGAAAATTCCTCATGCCTAAATTCGCTCACAATCCGACCCTCATAAAGAACCAAGATTCGATCAGAAAGCGCCAAGATCTCATCCAACTCTGAAGACACCAAAAGAACGCCCACGCCCATTTGTCGCGCTTGCAGAATCTTGGAATGAATAAACTCAATCGCTCCCACATCCACGCCCCGAGTGGGATGAGCCGCAATAAGGGCCCGAGGCGAAAACTCAAATTCGCGCGCAATCACAAGTTTTTGTTGGTTCCCACCCGAAAACTTGGACATTTCCAGATGAGTAGCTCTAGGGCGAATATCAAAAGTCTCAAAGGCCTTTGTGACCGCCTTCTTCAGCCCATCAAAATCAATAAAGGGCCCCTTCTTAAAACGCTCACGTCTTTGAAAGCCCAATAAAAAAGATTCAAGCACGGGGCGATTAAGCAGTACGGCGTCACGATGCCGATCTTCAGGAATACACCCCACCCCCAGCTCGCGGATCTCAAGATTTGTCAGTGAATTCCCGGCTTTCAAGCTTTGAATCCCCAGCCACGAAACCTCGCCCGAAACGCGCTTTTTAAATTCCTGGGGGTGCAACAGCACTTGTAAAAGTTCCGATTGACCGTTCCCCTCAATCCCTGCAATCCCCACAATCTCGCCCGGGGCGACGTCAAAGGACAAATCTCCAAGCGCGGCTTTTAAAGCATGAGACTTTAGATTCAAGCCCTTCACTCGCAGCACGGACTCCGCCGTTTGATGTGCTCCGCCCGCGGACAAGGGCTCTGCGCGAGTGGGGCGCAAATTCACCTTGCGCCCCACCATTAAACTCGCCAACTCATCTACCGAAGTCTGAGCGGTTTCCACTTCACCCACGACCGCGCCCGCGCGAAAGATCGTAACCCGGTCAGATGCGTCCATCACTTCTTTGAGTTTATGGGTGATCAGAATGCAGGTCTTGCCTTCGCTCTTGAGCTTCTTGAGGTTAGCAAACAAGCTCCTGGCCTCTTGTGGAGTCAAAACAGCAGTGGGCTCATCAAAGATGAGAATCCGGGCATCTCGATAAAGCAGCTTTAAAATCTCTACTCGCTGCTGAATTCCGACTGGCAAATCCTCGATCTTCGCATTCAGATCCACCTCTAGGCCATACTGAACGGAGAGCGCCCTGATCTT
>JBBCAV010000309.1:0-2996 GCA_051382305.1 Bdellovibrionota bacterium FG-2 | reverse complement strand
GGACATTGGGACGGGTCGCCCCACCCGCTCCGGGAAACGTTTGAGATTTTGGAGCACTTAGAGAAACTCCGAACTTTTCCCGAGTTTTTTAATCCCGAGATTTTTGAAGCGATCTTGAAATGGATTCATCATCCCGACTTTTTGGATGCTAAAAAGGCCGCCGAGGATATGATAAAACACGAGGCTGAAAAACTGGTCAAAGGCGTTTAGGAGGCTTGGCTCAGAGTGGAGCTCAGGAGGCCTCCTGCAATTTGTCCCACGCCTGACAACCAGGTTTCGGGGGCATCTTGATTGCCCTGGCCGAAAATGATCAGGGCGCCCGTGAGCAATTCGGGCCGGAGAGGGGAGAAAAGGGCGATTGCCATTTGATCTCCGGTTTTAATGAGGCGGCAAGTAAGAATCTCAGAAAGCAGCGCTTCGCTTACCGCTCTAAGCTGAGCCGTCGGAAGCGATTGAGATTGAGTCGTTTCGGCGAGTGCGAGGCGAAACCATTTGTTTTCTCGGTAGGACCAAAGCTCAACTCTAGGATCACCCAGGGCGCTCGTAATGTACGCACAATAGCGCCGTGCGATTTCGGCCAGCCCACGGTCGCGACGGGAGATGAGCTCGGAGATTAAGAAGGCCAGAGCAAGCGGAGAAATTTTTGACCAACGGCCTAGTTCTCGGCTTTCTTGCGAAGCGGTGAGTGTTGCATCGGGGTGAGGTATAGGAGGAGGGGGTTCAGTTGCAGGTGCAGGTGCAGATTCAGGCGCAGGGGAAACCTCATTAAATTGGGCTGCATTGGTAATGGTGGGCGGAACTGCAATCGGAGGGAGGATAGATTCAGGTATTTGCTTCGGAGTCGTCGGTGCCGCGTTTTGATGATGAGCAAGCGGAGCGGGAACGGCAACGGGAACGGCAACGGGAACGGCAACGGGAACGGCAACGGGAACGGCAACGGGAATTGGAGCGGACGGGGGGGCTGCGGTTGGGATTGGTGCAGGGGGGTATTCTCTTGTAGTTGCGACAGCAGTGTTTTCGCGGTGTGGACTCACAACAGGTATATATGTCGGAGAGGGTGGCTTGATCTCGATAGGTTTTGTTGTGACGAGTTTTGGATTGGGTGCAGCGGAACGAAGGGGGGGCGTCGATTTTGTTTCGGTATGGATGCGGATCGCGTGTGGCAGTGTTGCGTCGATAGAAGGAATTTGCGTGAGAGCCTGATCGGAGTCTTGAGCAATGAGAAGATCGCCGTTTTGGGATAGGCTTAACTTTGAACCGAAGTTCCGTCCCTCGTAGAAAAAGCTGAGATTGGGATTGATGCCCATGAAAAGCCAGATGTCAGTCATGAATTCAGGTTTTTGACCTCGAAAAACCCAGGCCCCTTCTTCTTTAATGAAGGGATCATCGGCAGGATGGGTCGGAGTCCATTGCCAGTGGGGTTCCGCTGGATTATCAGTTTTCAGGAGTTCCCAGGTTCCCACGGTGGGGCCAGGCCCCAGAAGTCTTACGATCCATCGACTGGCAACGTATTTGGCGCTTCCACGGGTTAGAAGCCAACAATCACTTTCGAGATTGAGTGGGTCGACGAGTTTTGTGAGAAAGGTCTCTTTGGAGAGCGGTTTTTTGTTTTCTTTGAGGGAGATGGGGCGCGGACGATGTTTGATGATGTGTTCAGGTTGGGCCGCCTGCGCGATTTGTGTTTGGTTTGGCTTCGCCTGGCCAATGAATTCGAGAACTCTCACATGTCGTGCAATTTTGAATAATAGGCTTTTTTCAAGAACGGGTTCTTCAAGAATTTCGATGATGCCAGAATTTTCGAGTTTTGAGAAGAGTTGCCCGAGTCTCAATTTTGAAGTCAGAATGAGTCGAACCTTTTTCTTCTGGATTTCGTTTTGAAGAGAGCGGGTAATGGCGAAAAAGATTCGAATATGTTCGGCATCTAGCGCGTGAGCAAGGAGGATGCCCCCTTTTGCGTTGATGAGCGTCGCAACCGCTTCGCTCGGGGTGTCGCATTGGAACAGTTCGATGTGATTATCTTGGGAAAGTTTTTCAATGAGCGATTCGAAAGTAGGGGAGTAGGGTTTGATAAACGCGACGACGACACGATACGGTGTCTGTTTTGAGGTGGTGAGAGCGCCCATTCTAGTGGACTTTTCGTCAATAAGTGGACGAGGCTTAAATTTACTTTGGGCTGGGTTGCGTTAAGGCGAGGGTGCGGCAAGTGTCCTCAATGAGGGTGATTTTGAGTGCTGAGTCTTTGGCAACAAAAGTGTCATCGGCGATTTCGAGTTTTAGCACGCGTTTGGACACGGGTTGATTGGAGTGAACGCCAGCGTAAGCAAAGTCAAGGACGTCATGGAAGCTTGAGCCTGAAATTAGGTCTGAAAGCCGAAGAGTCAAGGTTTGGGAAAAAAGTTTGTCTTTATCGAGTGATCCGACTTGGTTTTCTAGGAATTGCTGAGCGAAGAAATTGTTTGCGGGCGGCTTTCCACCCAAAAACGCGGGATTGATGTTCTTTTTCCAAAATTTGTCTTCGAAGAACTCTCCAGAACATACGCGTTCATCCAGAAAGCACAATAGCTCTGTTGAAGTAGAGGGTTCGCGGGAGGTCTTTGTGAGGGCCAAAACAAGTTCAGCCTTTTCGAGGCTGATCACGGCTTCTTTGGGGGGAAGGTCCGTTAGGTCAAATGCGAAAATTACCTGGGAATCTTTTACAAAGGGAACGGCATCCGAGGTGATCCCGCTTCTTCCTCCAAGGGGAAGAACAGGCAAGAGGTGGCGAAACCGGCGATCCGGATCTTTTTCAGTGGAACGGTAGGGGAGTGTAGGAAGTTCGGCCATTTCTTGCGTGGAGAAGGCTCGGGCGAGGAATTCTCTGTGAACTTGTCTCTGTCCACATGTTTTTTCAGAGGGTGGCATCTGAGCAGGAACAGGAACGTGAGGCGGATCGTTTGGGTCTGAGGATTGTCCTGATTCATCGGTTCTCCCATCATTTGGGGGGGGCGGTGGAGCCG
>JBBCAV010000308.1:0-20955 GCA_051382305.1 Bdellovibrionota bacterium FG-2 | reverse complement strand
CTGTTTAAGTAAACGCCGGCAGTAGGACCGGCGCCAGTATTTTCAACTGCTTTGAGCGGTTCACGCCTTCCAAACCACCGGCATTGCCGGTGGTAGCTGATTTAGCCCCCGGCCAACTTGCATTGACTTTTCCGCCGCACTTCTCCATAAGCAGGGAGTGAATGAAACCATTACTTTAGAAATTTCGGATCTTTCACGTGGCGGGGCCGGCGTGTCCCGAGACGCCACCGGGCGTGTTGTTTTTGTACCCTTTACGGCGCCCGGAGACACGGTCTCAGCCCGAATTATTTCGGCTGAAAAGCGCTATGCGCAGGGGGAACTCATCGAGGTCCTTAAGCCTTCGCCTCAGCGCCTAACCCCAAGGTGTCCGGCATTTGGAAAATGTGGCGGCTGCGAGTGGCAGCACCTGTCGTATGACCTTCAGTGGAAAACAAAAACGGCTGGGGTTAAGCATGCCTTGGCGCGGGTCCAAGTAGATTCCGCCCAAATCCCGTTTGATGAACTCCCGGCGGAGCAGATTTGGGAATACCGAAACCGGATTCAACTCCGAGGGTTTCGTGACACCTTGGGTTTTTATGCTCGTGGAACTCATGATGTCGTGTCTTTACAACGATGTGATATCGCGCGGGCAGAGATCAACGCCGCGTGGGATGAAGCCAAGACCGAAGGCGCAAAGCTCAAGCGTCCCTACAAACTTGAACTCGAGGTAGCCCCAGCCTCCGAAGGCGGGCAGGTCTCCAAAACTTGGAACGCCGGCCATAGCGCTAGGGGCTTTCGACAAGTCCATGACGCTCAGAACGTGAAGCTCAAAGAGTGGGTGGAGTCGCAAGTGACCCCAGGGCAGCCCCTGTTGGATCTTTTCGGGGGATCGGGAAATCTGTCGTTAGAGCTGGCAGCAAATTCCTCTGAGGTTCATTGCGTGGATGTGCAAACTTATGTTGGGGATTGCCCTGGAAATTTTCATTCTCATTCAAATAACGTCTTGGATTGGCTGAAAACCGAGGTTCATGGCCTTGCGCTCCGTTTTTCTGGAAAACGTTGGTCGGCAATCTTGGATCCACCACGAATTGGGTTGGGGCAGGATTTTTCAGCGATTCAAGGGGCGCTCAAGGCTTTGGGTGTGAGCGAAGTGATCCTTGCCGGATGTGACCCTGATTCTTGGGCTCGAGATGTCTCCCGCTTTGTTCGGGCCGGCTGGAAGGTGAATCGTCTGGGGGCTTTGGATTTTTTCCCTCAAACTCCTCATGTTGAATCGCTGGCAAAGTTGATTGCCCTTTGACATCGAGGGCTTTGCCTTTTAGTCTATAAGGAGATGCAACTCCGAGTCACTCCTGTCTTTTGTTTCTCTGTGTTTCTTGCCCTGGCTTTGGCCTGCGGTGCTTGCTCACATGCGCCCACAAAAAAGGAGCTTTCTAAAACTGAGCGCGCCCGAATTTTAGTGGAGATGGCAAATGGCCTCTTGGATGAAGGCGACCCCACGAGTGCGCTAGAAAGTTTGATACGGGCAGAATCTGAGGATCCTAAGCTCCCGGAGATTCATCATTCAAAAGCGTTGGCTTTTTTCGCAAGAAAAAATTTGGCTGAAGCGCTAAAAGCAGCAGAAAAGGCTGTGGAACTAGCGCCAACTTATTCTTCCGCGCAAAGCACGTTGGGAAAGTTGCTATTGGATTCGGGGAGGATGGATGAAGCGATTTTGCATCTCAACATCGCCCTGGCCGATCCCGTTAATCGCGAGCTTTTTAAGCCTCTTTCTCTTTTGGGTGTAATTTATTACAAGAAAAGTGAGTTTTCAAAAGCGGGAGAATTTTTTAATCGGGCGATTGATTCTGCCCCAGCCAATGCATGCATTGCCTACTACTATCGAGGTCATTTGCATTTACGGGACTCACAGTTTGAGGACGCGATCCGAGATTATGATCAAGCTTCAAAGCGTTTTTGTGGGGCATTTTCTGAAGCCCACTTGGCAATCGGAATCACTTACGAAGAGAGCAAAAGGTTTGAGCTCGCGCGCAAGAAGTTTCTAGAAATCGAACAGCGGTTTCCCAACACGCGCAGCGCGGAACAGGCCATGAAAAGATTAAGGACACTCCCCTAAAATGGCAGACGAATCCTCTCTGAGTTTAGGCGAGTTTCTTCGGACCGAGCGCGAGCGGTGTGGCATCACTATCGAGCAGGTTGCCTCCGCGACCAAAATTGGGGTCAAGACACTGCATGCGCTCGAAGCGGATGATTATACGGACCTCCCGGCGAAACCTTTTGTTAGGGGTTTTGTTACGTCTTATGTGAGGTTTATTGGATTGGAACCCCAAGAAGTGCTGACGCGCTTTGGGGACTTCATTGGTCTCAAGGCTAAAAATCGGCCCAGTCGTGAATCGGGTCATAGCGGCTATGCGTTTGAGCGGCGCGATGGGGATCAGGGGCGTACGATGCTCTGGCTTACTCTTGGGGGGTTTGTGCTCATTGGGGGGCTGGTGATTGGAATTCTCAAACCCACCTTAAAGCATAGGCGTGGATCGCATGCAGAGAAAGTGAGTTCGGTGGCCGTCCCGGTGGGTCTCGCTTCGCCAGCCCCTTCAGCTTTTCCTTCGGTGTCTCCTTCTGCCGCGCCTTCATTGTTACCTTTGGTGTCGGAAGTACTGGCGCCAGTTGTGGTTCCTTCTTCGTTACCGGCATCGCTGCCGCTCGTATTTCCGCTTGTTCCCTCTCCTAAGCCCCGTCCGCTACCTGCTGCCGAGGGACTGAAGCGCGCGGAAAAGGATCCCCTTAATTCTGGTCTTCCTCTTAAGATCCAAGAGATTAAGCATAAGGTTGTGATTCGCGCTCAGGACGATATTTGGGTAAGGTATAAAGTGGATGCGCGGCCGATGATGCGCTTTATTTTGAGAAAAGGGCGCATTTTAGTGCTTCGAGCTGCCGAGAAAGTGTTTTTTCAGACCTCTCGTCCAGGGGTAGTGCTTTTTAGTCACAACAATGGGCCCAATAAGTCATTGTCTGACGCAAAGCTTCCCATCTCTCCTTCTCAGGACCCCACCCTCGTTTTCCCGCCTGAAGAGGCTAAGAATCTTCAGAATATTTTCAATACTGAAAAAGCTTTGCGCGGAGCGCAAGTGCCACTCCCTCGCCCCATCGCCAGCTCGTCCCCAGAAATAGACTAGGTTATCACTGTGAATGCATCGACTTATCAACACTGCGTATGTGGTTGATTTTGTTACTTATTTTGTCTTATATCATCATATTTAAACAAACGTGGTGAAAGTTATCCCTGAATTGCTGAGTAAATGGCTTCTTTTAGGCTCGATTTCTACAGTCAATAAACTGACGGATTTGGGGACGGGGCTTTGGAAGCGTGTTTCGGGATTTCCAATGCCCCCAATATTGGTTTGAGATCTACCAAGACGCCTTTTTGAAGCCAAAGATGGCTAAAATCACCAATATAATATTGGGAATCTGCATGGCAAAGGCTGCGGGAAGGGTTCCGTTTTGGACTGCAATCGTGGCACTCGTTTGGATGCCCCAGTAAACAAGGAGGATAGAAAAAGCGACCAGCGCTGCGCCTGCGCGGACGGAGCGAGTTCGCGTGGTTCCAAAGCCGATTCCTAGGAAAACAAAAATGATAGGGGTAATGGCTACGGAAATTCGCCGCCAATATTCGCCCCGATACTCGCGGCCAAAATAGGTCGTCTCATCGGAAACACTCACCAGTCGCGAGAGTTCCTTCTGAAGAATCATGCGGGGTTTGATTGTGGAGTCTCCCGTGCCTTCATCGACTTTGAGGTAGAGTCGATATTCTCCAAAATTTATTTTTTGATAGATCTCGGTGCCAATGTCGTTGCGATGAATGCCGCCGTTGTAGAGTCGGAGGACGGCAGCGGCTCCTAATTCGGATTCCATTTTTACGGGTACGATTTCACCGGCATTGGCTACAACCGTAACCGGATTTTTTGCCTCTCGTTCGTCGAAAATAAAAACCTTACTCATTCGGTTTGTCGCGGGATCTACTTTATCGGCAAATATCAGAAGATCAAAGAAGCCCGCGTTAAAGGTTCCTTCTCTGATATTGGCCACCGCTTTGGTGTTACTGACTTTGATGAGAGTGTTCTTGAAGGTGCGCTCTCCCCACGGGACCCATTCGTTGTTGAGGAAAACCGAAAGCACGACGAGTAAAAGCGAAAGCAGTGTAATCGGGGCGGAAAGCCTCAGCACGCTCATGCCACTGGCTTTGAGGGCCACGAGCTCACTATCAGAGGAGAGGCGACCAAAGGCGACTAGGATAGCGATCAAGAACGCCACTGGCAGCGCCGTAGGCATGAACGACAGAGCAAGAAGCGCAGTCATTTTGAGCAAGGTCATCCCGGGGATGCCGTGTTTAATGAAAAGCTCCGCAAGGCGGAGCATTTGAAACATGAGAAAGATAAAAATGAAAAAAACCACGCCCCCCACAAAGGGCGAGAAGACTTCCCCTAGGACGTACCAATCAATTTTAATCGGGAGGTAGTAGCGCCATGAAAATCGTCTAGTAGGCATTCTTATTCACAAATCCTTTCCACAGCGTCATGAATAGGATCTTCCAGTCCAGCACGTAAGACCAGTTTCGGATGTAGTAAAGATCGCATTCAATCCTCCGATCCAAGGAGGTGTTTCCGCGCCATCCGTGGATTTGGGCCCAACCCGTGATTCCGGCTTTGACCTTATGCCGCAACATATAGAGAGGAATTTCGTTTCTAAACTGTTTCACGAAGACAGGCCGTTCAGGGCGGGGGCCTACGAGCGACATGTCTCCCACTAATACGTTCCAAAACTGAGGGAGTTCATCAAGGCTCGTCGATCGTAGGAAACTTCCAAACGCTGTACGTCGGCCATCCCCTTGGCTCGCCCAGACCGCGCCCGTTTCGGCTTCCGCATCCGTTCGCATCGATCGAAATTTGAGCATGGAGAAGGTGCGGCCATCTAAGCCCATTCGTTCTTGGCGGTAGAGGATGGGGCCGCGTGAAGTGAGCGTGATCAAACATGCAATTGCGAGCAGGAGCGGCGAGAGTAGGAGTAGGGTGACTCCAGAAACCAGCGCGTCGGTGATTCGCTTGCCCACAGTACCCCACCCATCCAAAGGGGAATCATTGAGTTTGACGATGGGAAGGCCTTCGAAGTCTTCGATTTCACATCCCAGTGTTACGTATTCGTGAATATCGGGCACCAACATCAAATCCACGGTGGAATCTCTTAAATACCCCAACACACGATCCAGATCTCCAAACTGGTGACGAGGGAGGGAGACGAGAACTTGGTCCACACGCGATTCGCGAACGGTTTTTGCAATTTCAGAAAAATGCCCCATCACGGGTTTTCCGCATACGGATTTCGTTTGAGAGGATTCATGAGTGACCACTCCCACTACACGCAGGCCCAATTCTGGAAATTTATCTAAACGTTGGATGACGGTTTCAATAGCCGGACCTTCGCCTACTCCTAAGATGTGCCTAAGATTATAACCTTTGCGGCGAATATTTCTTAAAGCGTTTCGAAGGGTGAGTCGAAAAGTAATTAGTAAAAGGCCGCCCAAAAGCCCAAAATATAGCATCACTACCCGCGAGTAACGATACTCACTAAAAAGGTAAGTAAGCGCGATGAAAAAGAGCATCGCGACGCCATGGGCCTTCAGCAAGAGGTGTACTTCATGCGTGCGCCTGAGGATGCGTCGGCTTTGGTAGACGCGCATTCCAGAAAAAACTGCCATCCATAGGATCATGATGAGTGGCGAGAGGGCCGCATACTTTTCAAAGGACGGAAATCCTTTCGTAACTTCGATCAGGGGCACGTAGAAACGAATCCAATAGGAGATGAGCCAAGCCGCCCCAATGACGCAGGCGTCGACAATTCGGAATGTTCCTCCCACAATATGGTGATAGCGCTTCAACATGGTTCCTCCCTATGTTAATGAAAGTCTTTAAAAAGGGCAAAAAATCAGGAGACCAAATTCATGGCTGCTTCCCCATCGCTCACCGTAACCGTTTCGTCATCAGGAATGTTCTCAGGACCCGGAAAACTAAGCTGCGAAGCAGTTTTCGTTTTTCAGGACTCGGCCAAGAAGGGGGTTCCTCCCAAGGGGCATTATCAAGCCTTGGGAGAGCGGCTTAGAAAAGAGGAGGTATTTTCTGCCGCCTTGGGCTCAGTTGAGTTTGTGCGTTTTGGCGGGAGCGATGCCGTCTCGAATGCTGTTTTTGTGGGTCTAGGGCAGCCTTCTGAGCTGACGCTCGAGAAACTCCGATCGGCCGGTGGAAGTCTTTGGGCTAAACTCAAGTCCGCTAAAATGGAGTCGGTGTCGATTTGTCTGGATATGCTGCTTGATGCCAAAGGGGTTTCGTCAGAGCTTAGTCCGACGCACCTTTCCCGTGCTCTTGCCGAAGGGTTGGTTTTAGGGGCTTACCAGTTTCTTAAACACAAATCTAAGCAGGCAAAATCCGACAGTGGCGGCTCTGAGAGCCTTATTTCAACTGGTCCTTCAAGGTTTGTTTTTGTGACGCACAACAAGAAGCTTAAATCGGAACTGGAAAAGGAATTTTCTGACGTCTCCTCCGTGGCGCAGTCGGTAAATCTAACGCGCGACTGGTCCAATGAACCCTCCAATTTTGGGACGCCTGAGTTTTACGCCGCGGAAGCGAAGAAGGTGGCCCGTCTTCATGGTCTTAAGTGCAGAATTTTGACCGAGGCTGACGTCGCGCGGGAGAAAATGGGGCTTTTCTTGGGTGTGGGTCAGGGGTCGGAACGCGAAGGGCGAGTAGTGGTGGTTGAGTACCTCCCATCATCCAAGGCGCGAAAAGCAGCAAAGACGATCGCCTTTGTGGGTAAGGGCGTTACTTTTGATAGCGGAGGGATTTCGCTTAAACCTTCCCTTCGAATGGAAAATATGAAAAATGACATGACAGGGGCGGCAACCGTCATGGGAGCTGTCGTGCTCGCGGCGAAGTGGAAAGTTCCTAATCGTGTGATTGGGATCATGGCTTTTACCGAAAACATGCCTGATGGGCGAGCAATTCAACCTGGGAACGTCATCACTTCAAGAGCTGGGAAAACAGTTGAAATCATTAATACCGATGCGGAAGGGCGTTTGATTTTGGCGGATGTCTTAGATTTTGCTCATGACTTTAAGCCTGATGCGATCGTGGATGTTGCCACTCTCACGGGCGCAATCACGGTAGCCTTGGGAAAATTCTGTTGCGCCATTTTTGGAAATGAAAACTCCCTCATCGATTCTGTGCGCCGGGCGGGCGACTCGCAAGGCGAGCGGATTTGGGAAATGCCACTGTTTGATGAATATTTTGAGGATCTGAAGTCCGAATGTGCCGATATGAAAAACTCCGCAAACGATACTTATGGCGGTGCAATTCGTGGAGCGATCTTCTTGAAGCAGTTTATTCGCAAAGGCGTGGCTTGGGCGCACTTGGATATCGCTGCGACGGCCTCAGACCTTACGCACTTGTCCTATTATCCTAAAAAAGGAGCAAGTGGAGCGTACGTTCGAACGCTGGCTCGTTTTGCGGCGGATTTCTAACACTATGCGAATTCAGATTTTCTTCGCTCTTTTGTGCGCCCTATTTTGTGGTTCCACTGCGCTTGCTTTTGATCTTCCCGCACTCTTTCTGGGGGGCGGGGTTATGTCCTACAGCACGGGGCGTTTGGCAAACACGATTACCGGCGCGTCCACGTCGAACGCTGTTGTGCTTTCACAGTTTTCGTTAGGCGCTGATTTCGGCTTGCCTTCTCCCGTGCCTGATGGATCGATAATGGTGCAGGCCACTTACACTCCATTCGGAAAAATCTCCGTCGACAAAGGTGTGAAGACTACGATGTTGGGCGTTTCGGGGAGATACAAACACAGATTTTATTTTTTGGACGCTAAAACCGGGCCGGGACTTTTTATGTATCGAGTTGCGGGTTCGGGGGGTGAGCTTGAACTCGATAATGGGACGACTAAGAGTTATTTTGCCCTACCTGCTAACTCTTATAGCTCGTGGACTGGGTATTGGGATGTGGGGATCGGGGGGGGCTGGCGCTGGATTCGCGTGGATTTAGATGCTTGGGTTCATGATTTTTTCTCTTCGCAACGTAGAAGTGTGAGTTTGCTAGCCTCAGTGAGTATCTTCTTTTTATGAAAAGAGTGTATGGGATCGTGCTTGCAGTGGGTGTCTTGAGTTTCCAAAACGCACGGGCGTTTACGATGAATATTGGAAGCATGGATTTGGGTTGGGATACAAATACTTTACAAGTCGATGTGGATTATAATGGGTGTTCGATATCAGCGGATGAATTGAACGCGGCGATTGATAAAGGGTTTGCTGTTTGGAACGGGGTCTCAACGAGTCGCTTAACGGTTCTGCGTGGGGACTCGGTCAGTGTGATCGCCTCTGATATCGCCAGTAAAGTTTCGCCTGGAAATCCTGTGATCATTTGCGATCCGAATTTTACTGCCACCTCCGGGTTTGACGGAAACTATGTTCCCGCTGTGACCATGGTGAATTCGATTTCAGACACCACGAGTCGAATTACGTTTGCCTATATGCTTTTGAATGGGCAGGCCAAGAAGGCGGCGAATCTTAAGAATATTCCTGCCGATCTTGTAGCCGTCGTGATTGCCCATGAAATGGGGCATATTTTAGGTTTGGGGCATTCGGCTGATATCAATGCGCTCATGTATTTTGATGCGAGCGATAAGTCTGAGGTCAGGCTCTCGATGGATGATGTGGATGGGGTGACCTATCTTTATCCACGGCAGGAGCTTTCAAATTCTAAGCTTTTTGGCTGTGCGACAGTTGCCGCAGGAAGTAGCGGCGGGCCTGGCGGTTCGGGGTTTTCGGGTTTTGTGTCGTTTTTGGCTTTGATTGGTTTTTGTGCTTTAGTGACCAAAGGTTTTGCGAGATTACCACCAAGAATACTGAGAGAAGGGACGTGAGTATGGAGCGTTTTTATATTCAAGATGCAGGCAAGTATGACGGCCAAACCGTCACGATTAAAGGCTGGGTTTACAACAAGCGGAGCTCAGGCAAGATCAAATTTTTGATTATGCGAGATGGCAGTGGTCTTATGCAATGTGTGCTCTTTAAGGGAGAGTGCACGGAGGATTCGCTTGTTGAGTTTGAAAAACTTACGCAAGAGTCGGCTGTCGAAGTCACCGGAACCCTTCGCAAAGAGCCGCGTTCGATGGGCGGCTACGAGATGGGGGTTCAGTACGTGAAAACGGTTTCGATTGCTGAGCCTTATCCGATTTCTTTGAAGGATCATGGCGTGGAGTTCCTGATGGAGAATCGCCATCTGTGGATTCGGAGTCAACGGCAGTGGGCGGCCTTGCGAGTCCGGGCTGAGATTATTCGTGCGATTCAGGAGTTTTTTGATAAAAAAGGGTTTGTTCGATTTGATGCGCCAATTTTAACTCCCAGTGCGTGCGAGGGGACTTCGACTCTTTTTTCGACGCCCTATTTTGACGAGAAGGCTTTTCTGACGCAGTCCGGGCAGCTCTACGGCGAGACAGGCGCGATGGCTTTTGGTCGGATTTATGTGTTTGGTCCGACCTTTCGGGCCGAAAAATCTAAGACGCGGAAACACCTGACCGAGTTTTGGATGGTGGAGCCCGAAGTTGCTTTTAATGACCTGAACGACAACATGGCGCTGGGGGAGCAGTTCATTGAGCATATTGTGCAAAGTGTTCTGGCCAGCCGTGCTGCGGAGTTGAAAATTCTCGAGCGGGATCTGAGCAAGCTTGAGAACATCAAAGGACCTTTTCCGCGAATTTCCTATGATGAAGCGTTGAAGATTTTGGAAAAACGTGGAGTAGGGATTCCCTGGGGTGACGATTTGGGTGCGCCTCATGAAACAGCCTTGGGCGAGGAATTCGGTAAACCTGTGTTCATGCATCACATGCCTGCCCAGATTAAGGCGTTTTATTTCAAGCAATCCGATACGGTGGGCGGCCCTGGCGTGACCGGTAATGGAAAATACGCCTTGGGTTGTGATCTTATTGCGCCGGATGGTTACGGCGAAATCATTGGTGGGGGTCAGCGTGAAGAAAGTGCGGACGTCCTCAAGAGACGAATCGCGGAGCACGGCTTGAGAGAGTCGGACTATTCTTGGTATCTCGATCTTCGTCGCTATGGGTCGGTTCCTCATTCTGGATTTGGTTTGGGCCTTGAGCGAACGGTAGCGTGGATGACGGGTGTGGATCATGTGCGCGAAACGGTGCCTTATCCTCGAATGCTTCAGACGTTGAGACCCTAGTTTTTCATGGAATTTGATTTTCATGTTGTTTTGGTTGAACCAGAAATCCCTCAAAACACGGGCTCTATTGGGCGTCTTTGTCTGGCAACCGGTTGCACGCTTCATTTGATTGAGCCTCTGGGTTTCGAGATAACCCATGCCCGTTTGCGACGCGCGGGCCTGGATTATTGGGAACATCTTAAAGTTCAGCGTCATCCGGGATTGAAAGAGTTCTTGGAATCTATTTCGCCGAATGCGCCCAAAGTTTTTCTTTCCAAGAAGTCGGGCAAAACGTTGTATGAGCACAAGTTTGAGCCCGGGACGTATTTCTTTTTTGGAAAAGAGACGATGGGATTGCCGGAGTGGGTGATTGGGCAGTATCCACTGGATACGTTTCGTATTCCCATGTTTGATGCGCGCGTGCGATCTTTGAACCTATCAAACACCGTAAGTATCGCGGTGTACGAGGCGATAAGGCAGCTTTCTATTTCTTAGGGGGCGTTTCAAGCGGGGCGTCAGGAGCGACTTCTTCGGGCTTCTTTTTTTCAAGAGCGGCAATATCTTTGTCCGTGACGACTTCGCGTTGAAGGCGTTTGACAAGTTCGTTTGTTTTTCGAAGGCGCTCTGCTAGCGCTGCCATGATTGTCTTCATGTAGGCCGGAATGCCGGCATAGATTTTCTCAAGCGAGGCGAAGGTTAGTTCCATGCACTCCACGTCGGTGAGGGCGACGGCCGAAGCGCTGCGGGGTTGCCGATCAAAAAATGTGAGCTCGCCCAAAACTTCGTTTTGATGAACTTTGCCAAGCTCCACATAGCCACCCGCTTTTCGTTTGTGGATTCCGATGGAGCCTTTCTTAATGATGAACAAGCTCTTTGACTGATCTCCTTCGTGAAATAAATACTCTCCGGCTCTGTATTTTCGAAGAATGGGCTGCGGATTGGCTGCCGCAGGCTGAGAGGGGAGAGCGCACATTGTATGTTTATGTTGCCATGGGTTTTGGCTTTAGGGGAGAAAAATCTGGTAGCGGCCCAAGCCTTGGGCGAGAATTAGGCTATGGCCAAGGAAAATGAGAGTAAGGTCTTTTTGGTCGCGACAAGTGATCCGGCCAAATTTGAGGCGATCTCAGCTGTCATATAACAGCACTTCGTGGAGCCCACGCTTTATTCAGCGAGTGACGGGCCCTCAGGTATGGCGAAAATCAAAAATGCACCCCCGAGTGTGGTCCTTGTAGACGCGGATATTCTGAAGTTGAGTGTGACGCGTTTTATTGATCTTGTGCTCCACGACGAAGCGCATCCCGATATTGCAGTGATCGTACTTGCAGAACCGCCAAAAAAAGAAAAGTATTTGGATGAGTTGGCTACGGGGCGCGTTCAGTTTTTGAGCAGTGAAAAAGACGAAGAGACCCTTTATCGAAGTTTGGCACGAGCCCTCAACTACTCTTGCCACGATGCGAAGGCGGAGTTTTCACTAAAGTTTCTAGCTCCCGGAGATCATCTAATTCGTGAAGGCGAAAAAGGGGAGTCCGTTTTTATCGTCAAACAAGGCAGACTGCGTGCCTATCGAAAAGTCTCGAACAAAGAGGTCACGGTGGGTTTCATTGAGACGGGCGAATTCGTCAGGGAAATGGCCTATATTCGAGGAGAGCCTCGTTCGGCAGATGTTGTGGCAATGAGTGAATGTGAGTTGATTGAAGTGCCCGTGGCGACCTTAGAGCATGTTCTCTTTAAGCGGCCTTCGTGGACAAAATCCTTGATGGTGACCCTTTCGAAACGGCTGAAAAAGGCGAACGATGAGAAGGTGTAAGAAAAATTTTGAGTTACGAGTTTCGCGCTTTCTCATAGGCGCGCTCCATCAATCCTCGAGCGACACCTCTGAATGGATCCAGGTCAAAAATCTTTTCCTTTCCAAAACGCTTTGTGAGCGCTTCGCGAAGCCATGGGACTTTTGCCGTTCCTCCGGTGCAAAGGACACGATCAATCTGTTGAAGGGGAATCTGTGCCTTTTTTAGGGTCTCGTCTAGACACTTTGCAATTGATTCAAACGGATCTGCGGCGTAATCTTCAAATTCACAGCGTGCAATTTGTTCCGAGATTTCTATTTCTGGATACTTGAACTCAAGTCTTGTGGAGAGTGAAGCTGAAAGCTCGCGCTTGGTTTGTTCCACTGTTTCAAAAAGGGGTAATCCTAGCTGGTCATTCAATAGGATAAAGAGTCGATCGATTTTTGCGCGATCAGTCGCTCCAAGGGACCATTGCTTTACGTTCTTAAAGAACTCCATGGTGTCTTGCTTTCGAAGTAGCGAAATTTCTGCGGGGTGGCACATGCGCTCCATGAGATAAACGGGCATGGTGAGAATATTGGATCCAAAAGGTACTTTGTATTGAACCCCGGTTCCGAAGTGGGGTGAAATCCGTTTTCGCATCAAAGCAGAATCTAAGGCGTCTCCCGCAACAGAAACTCCGCCCATCGCAATGACGTCGGAGGCGTTGAATTTGCCGGCGTTTAGTTTGTAGATCGTGAAATCCGAAGTCCCTCCCCCAAAGTCAGCCGCAAGCACGGTCTCTGTGTGGCCTGCTCCTTCTGCTTGGCCGTATCCAAAAGCGGCCGCAACAGGTTCGGGAAAAAATTCAATGTCCGTGAATCCCGCGATGCGCGCCGCGCGCTCCAAGCGCCGCTCGGCATATTGATCGTCATCTTCGTTGGGCGCGAAACGGGCAGGGCGTCCGAGGATGACGTGCGTAACGTCCTCTTGAAAGTGGAGGTTCGCGCGGCGTCTGAGTTCACCCAAAAAAAGGCCGATGAGATCTTCAAGATTAAAGGGGCGATTATCGACAAACGTTCCGATGAAATGTCGGCTTGGCAGCTGTTTCTTAATCGATCGAATAAGTCGGCCTGAGTGATCGTGAGCTGAAAACTCTTGGAGCGCTTTGGCGCCGTAAAAGACGTTTGCGGCGGTTGGAAAATAGAGAAGGCTTCGTAGGACCGCCGGGTCCTGTGCATCGGGATCTAGCGGCGCAAATCCGCGCAGTCCGTTTTCGTCGGCGGCGCCGAGAAGTGAGTTTGAAGTTCCGAAGTCGATGGCGTAGGTGAGCATGGGATACAGACGCTAGGTAGTTAAGAGCATTTTTTGGAGTTTAGGTATCAAGGGTGCTAAGTCCGTAGTAATCGTTTTCCACATAATGTCGGTGTTGATTCCAAAATACTCGTGAGCAAGCATGTTTCGTAGTCCTCGGATCTTGGACCAAGGAATGTCGAAAAAAATATTTTGCACGTCATCAGGAACGTTCTTTGCGGCCTCTCCCAGAATTTCGAAATTTCTGACGACAGCATCGATTGTCTTCTGATCTGCGCAAAAGGCTTCTAAAGTGAATCCTTGGGTGTATTGGTGAATGTGGCTAATCGCCTCGAGCATGTCTTCAATGCGAAGTTTCCAGTCTCTATGCTGCACGTATAGCTTCCTTGAGGATCTGATCGCGAAGTTGTTTCTTTAGCGCTTGCTCGGTAGCGAGATCGACCTTGTTCCCTAGAATTTTTTCCAGAAATTCTTTTAAATCAATGAATTCGAAAATTCCTACAGGTTCAGAGAACTCTACAAGGAGGTCAACATCGCTGTCTTTTCGGGCTTGGTCTCGGGCGACGGACCCGAAAATCGCAAGTGACTTTACTTTAAAGCAGGACAATTCTCTCTGGTGGCTTGAGATAATTTGAAGGACCTCGTCTCGCTTCATGTGTTTAGGATAGCTTGGATGTAGAAGGGCGTCTAGGTCTTGGAAATTTAGAGAATGTCCCCTCATGAAATCCTAAATATGCATCGTCAAAAAATCAACACAGCACTGCGCGTTAACGGCGGACTTTTTGGTTTAGAGATGGGGGATTATTGCCGATAGATTTATCATGATGCCCCGCTGGTGCATTCTTTTGCTTTTCCCCAGTCTGTCGGCCTTTGCGGGACCGCAGGGAAGCTTGCTCTCGCAGTGTGTGGTGCGCCCCGCGCAGGGCGCGGGACCGGCGCGGATTTGTTATCCGAATCGAACCGCCGCCGAGGTTTCTCCTTTTGGTGAAATCTAGTTTCCTTCGTATAAGTTGGGGGCCTCAGCGGGCGATGTCTTAAGGGACGTGATTGCGCAGGTTAAAGGATGCAAGAATAAGAATTTTCATGATTTCTTGTCCTCGCAAATCACAGAAGTGATAATGAACCCCGAACTAGGTCTGTCATGGGCTTCTACTGTCGTATTTTCAAAATGGAAAGTAGTTCCACATTTGGAAATAAATCTCGAAGGCCGAAGGAGGGGGGCTCAGGATCTTAGTGCTCTTGTCGTTATATTGCCAGATCCCGTGGACTGGTGTGAGTCTCAAGATCGCTTGCTCCATGCCTTGCAAATGGTTGCCGCCGAGTACAAGGCGTTACAGAAAGACGCGGCACTTGCTGAAGCGATGATGAGTAATTCGAATTTGATTTACCGTTATTGGTTGGATTCGCGCGGGATGTGCCAGGTCACTGCGATTGAGAAACGTCCTGTCCTGTCAAAGTCAAAATTAGGGGAGTGGCCTGCGCCCCAAAGCGGGGGTTTTCCGCCTCTAAGCCCTCCTGCCGGCATGGGGCTTGGGATGGATGTATTGGCAGTCTCCAAAGGTTCAAGTCAGGTTCCCACCATCCCAGATACTGTAAAGAAACAGTGGGTGCGTGAACTGGAACAGGAGGGCATTAAAGTCGGGGATAGAGAAGTCACAACGGCAAATCGGAAGTTCTCGAACCAGGAATATTTAGCAGCATTTCTCCGCGCGAATGGCCCATACCAGAAAGAATGCGAGTTATTGAGGGGCAGGCTAGTGAAGAATGAGATCACCTCGGAGGAGTACATGCGCACTGAGACTGAGGCGCGCAAAAAATATCAGAATGAAGTCGCTCAGCAATTCGGGGTTTCCACGTATGCGGTTGATAGCATCATCAGTTTGATTACTACTCAATCTATGCAAAGGGCTACGGGCCCATATTGATCCAATCTCTCTTTGCCGCTGCCAAAAGAATGACGGATAGAGTTCGAAACTACTCTCATGTTTTTCCACAGACTTCCGATGAGAAGTTGAAGGAGGAGTCTTGGCTAAATCATCGCCCCCTATTGCATACAAAAAGACCACGAAGTCTCCCTTCGAGGACTTTGTGCGCGATCAGAAAATATTGGTGGTTAGTCCCAATAATCTCCTGCGCAGCGCTCTGACAAGTGTGTTTATGTCGATGGGCGTGCGGCTCAGTCAGCTTGTAGTGGTGTCAAACGTGCTTGTCGCTCGCGATGAAATTCGAAAGCGAAACCCCCGCATGATCATCACGGATTATCGTTTAGGAACGGTCTATGGGACTGAGCTTTGGATTGATGAAAAAGGTAAAACATTTATTCCCGCGGAAACTCTGACCATCATTGTGACTGAAGATAGCTCAGAGGCGACCATCGGACGGATTTTCGATAAGCATGTGGATCTTTGCATGCTCTATCCGTTTACGCCTGAGCGGATGCGAAAAGGCATCTTGGATGCCATTGACCAAAAGGCCAAGGCAAGAAGTTTTATTAAGACCCAGGCTCCAGAAGATCTGATTCATGATGAGCGCCTCATCAAAGCGATCCGAAAACTTGAAGTGGCTCGGGCCCAAGAAGTTCGCGCTCGAATCGAGCGTGAAGCGCAACTTGCAAAACAAGAAGAGGCGCGCAAGGCGGCGATCCCGACGGTTTCTCAGATTGTTGAGGCCGTGAAGAATGAAGAAGATTTTACGAAGGGTCTGCCTTCTAAGGCCGTACAGATTCCGGCTGTCGCCTCGATTCCTGAGGGCCCCGCACGCGCGGGGTTTATTGCCGAAGTCTTTGATATGCTCGTTCGCCAAAAAAGATACGACGAAGCGTACGAAATGGCGCGCAAGATTCTCCCCCATTTTTTTAAGAAGCCAGAGCGCGCAGAGGAGCTTTTCAAGCTTGCAGTCCTTACTCGTCATTATGATCACGTCGTTGAATACTTTGAGGTGCTTCCTGCGATGGATTCCAAGACGCCGCAGTTGCTCTATACGGTTTCGGGGGCGCTCATTGTGGGGGGTAAAGATCAGCTCAAGAAAAAGAACCTCAATTCCGCAATCGTGTTTTTCTCCAAATCCATTATGGCCTCTCCGCGGGAACCCCGAATTTTGCGTGAAGCGATCATCGCACTTGTGGAGGCCGGTTTTTTGGATCAAGGTCGACGCTTTTTGGATCGCTTTCCGCCGGACGTGCGCACCGATGATGATTTTGCAACGATGGAATTCTATTTGCTCGACAAAACGGATTCGGACGACACTGTTCTCTCTCGCGGCTGGCAGCTGCTTCGAGATCGGGTGTTTGACCCCATTGTTTTTCAAATCATGATTAGGCGCCAGGTGGCTCGTGGAAAAATTGATTCAGCCGAGCATCTTGCGTATGACGCAGCTCAGCGGTGGCCTCATCTCTCAAGGACGTTCCTTGGCTATATTGGAGTTCAAGCCGACAGCAAAGATAACCCGCGAATTGGTGAGATTCTGCGCCCTTTCATCTAACGGTGGCTTGACTTTAGCGCAGCTAAACAATAGTAACTCCTTAGAAATTCCCTCCCTCACTAACACTAAGGAGACCCTCGTGGCTCAAAATAAGAATCAGATTTTTGCGACCCTACAACGAGTGGGGCAATCGCTCATGGTTCCTGTGTCCGTTCTTCCGGCGGCAGGTTTGTTGGTGGCTGTGGGTCGCATGATCCAAAAAATGACGGAGAATAAATTGCTCCACGCTTTCGGCGACATTTGCTTTACTGGAGGGATTGCGATTTTCGAACAACTCCCCGTGGTGTTTGCCATTGGGGTCGCGATCGGATTTACAGGCGGCGCGGCAGTCGCCGGGCTCGCTTCAGTTGTGGGATATTTTACCCTGATCAACGTGCTTAAAGCTGTGGGCGATGCGCGCGAGCTTTCGATGGCGATCAATACCGGGGTTTTCGGCGGAATCATCATTGGACTTCTTTCGGCCACGCTCTATAAAAAATTCCATCAAATCAAACTCCATCCTGTTTTTGGATTTTTCGCAGGCAAACGCTTTGTTCCCATCGTGACGGCCGGCGCGTCGATTCTGGTCGCGATTGTTTTAGGTTTTGTTTGGCCCCCCATTCAAAGTGGGATTAATTCGTTTGGCATATCGGTCATGGCCTCTGATTATGGCCCGGCCTTTTATGCAGCCGTAAAACGGTTATTGATTCCGGTGGGGTTGCATCATGTCTATTATCCCCCGTTTTTGTATCAATTTGGGGAATTCGTCACGGAGTCGGGCAAGGTTCTTCATGGCGAAACGGCTCGCTATTTTGCGGGCGATCCAACGGCGGGTCGATTCATGGCCTCTGAGTTTCCGATGATGCTCTTTGGTCTGCCGGCTGCGGCCTTCGCGATGTACTTGCGCGCGGACGCTTCACGTAAAAAAGCAGTGGCGGGGATCATGCTTTCGGCTGCGCTGACTTCGATTGTGACCGGCATCACCGAGCCCATCGAGTTTGCGTTCATCTTTGTCGCGCCAATTCTTTTTGTGTTTCACGTTTTAGCTGCGTTTGCCTCAGGCGTGTTGACGGGGATGCTCGACATTCATCTGGGTTATACCTTTTCGGCTTCAATGATTGATTTTGGGCTTGGATTTTTCAACTCAAAAAACAGCCTCTATTTGTTCACCATCGTCGGACCGCTCATTGGATTGACTTATTTCAGCGTGTTTTACACGTTGATCGGTTGGCTCAATCTCAAAACGCCAGGACGCGAAGAGCTTGAAGAGCAGGCTTTAGATGTCGTTGAAGGCAGCGAGCGAGCTGGAGAGATTTTGATTGCACTGGGTGGTGCTGCGAATATTCGTGATCTTGATGCGTGCATCACGCGTTTACGGCTTCAAGTGGGCGACGCAGGGATGGTCAATCAAGCCCGGCTCAAACAATTAGGCGCGGCCGGGATTATGAATGCCGGTGGAGGAAGTCTTCAAGTCGTATTTGGAACGCAATCGGATCAAATTAAGGAAGAAATTCGATCCCTCATCGCCAGTGGCGCAAGTGTCGGACCTGGAGCTTCAAAGCAAGTTTTAGGCGTCGTTCTTTGTTCGCCGCTTTCGGGAAAACTCTTAGCGTTGGCGGACGTCCCTGATGAAACTTTTTCTCATAAAATCTTGGGTGACGGATTTGCAGTAGAGCCGAGTGAAGGCATCGTTTATTCTCCAGTGGATGGTGAGGTCGCGCAGATGTTCCGCACGAACCACGCAGTGGGGATTGTGACAGCCGACGGCCTGGAGATTCTCGTTCATGTCGGAATCGACACCGTTAAGCTGCAAGGTAAAGGCTTTCGTGCCTGTGTGGCAACCGGAGCGCGTGTCAAGAAGGGCGATCGTCTTATTGAGTTTGATTTGGAGGCCGTGAGGCGTGAGGCCAAATCGATGATTAGTCCTGTGGTTGTGACCAATCTTGATAAGACCAAGGGGCTAGATATTTTGAGAAAAGGCTCTATTAAGGCCAAAGATGATATTTTGAGAGTGAGGATATAAAGATGGAACGTACGCTTATTGTGAAAAATGAAGACGGGATGCACGCCCGTCCGGCTGGCCTTTTTGTAAAAACTGCGACCCAGTTCAAATCGACCATCGAAGTGCGCGCTAAGGGCGTAGTGAAAAATGGAAAATCCATCATGAGCATTATGACTTTGGGGGTCGAAAAGGGCTCGGAGTTGACGATCAGCGCGCAGGGTGAAGACGCCGAGCAAGCTATAGAAGCGTTGTCCAAATTAGTATGATCCGTGGAATACCCGCCTCTCCTGGCATTGCAATTGGAACACTTCTAGTCCTTCGTCAGGAGCCATTGGAAATTAAGTGTCGTTCGGGACTTGATTCCGCCCTTGAAAATAGGCGCTTTGAAGAAGCACTTGAGGCTTCAAAGGTCCAATTGAGGCGGCTTCGGTTGCACGCCGAGAAGGCCTTAGGCGAAGAAAAAGCTGCAATTTTTGACGCGCATGTGATGATTCTAGAAGACCCTGAGCTTCTTGAATCGACTCGAGATCGAATTCGTTCGGAGGGGAGTTGTGCGGAG
Source organism: Bdellovibrionota bacterium FG-2 (assembly GCA_051382305.1). Lineage (GTDB taxonomy): Bacteria > Bdellovibrionota > UBA1018 > UBA1018 > UBA1018 > CAIRTR01. The sequence goes on along the minus strand of JBBCAV010000308.1, from coordinate 1,616 downwards.
TGGGTTTTTCAACAGGTGAGTGCCGAGTACATTGCGGTATTCGAGGCCATGGAAAACGAGTACATGCGTGCGCGTGCGGTTGATATTCGGGATGTATCGGAGCGAGTGTTGCGCCACCTGGTGGGACGGCCCGCTGTCGATCTGGCGGCGTTGGCGAGTGAAATCGTTTTAGTGGCTGAGGATTTGACGCCTTCGCAAACCGCAACACTGGATCGTCGAAATGTCTTAGGCTTTGTGACTGACGTGGGCGGAAAGACTTCGCATTCGGCGATTCTGGCGCGCTCGCTTGAAATTCCGGCGGTAGTGGGCACAGGGAGCGCGAGCACAAAGTTGCAATCCGGTCAATACGTGGTGCTCAATGGGGCCACAGGGGAGATCATTTTAGATCCCGATGCGGGGACTGTAAAAAAATTCAGAGACGAGCAGGATAAACTTCTCGCTGAGAAAAAGGAGCTCGCGACTTTGCTCAATGCTCCGAGCGTGACCTTGGATGGCCATCGGGTCAGGCTTGAAGGCAATATTGGGTCACCCAAAGACCTCGAGCTGTTGCGCCGAAATGGCGCCGAAGGCGTTGGGCTTTTTCGGACAGAATTTCTCTTTATGGATCGCGACACTCTTCCGACTGAAGAAGAGCAGTACGAGGCCTATCGCGAGATTGTCGGAGGCATGGCTCCTCATCCTGTCATCATTCGCACTTTAGACATTGGGGGCGACAAGGAGTTGCCTTACTTGAAACTCGAGAAAGAGCAAAATCCATTTTTGGGCTATCGGGCGATTCGCATTTGCTTACGGGCTAAAACATTATTTCGGACCCAGCTTCGCGCTCTATTGCGCTCGAGTGCCCACGGTAATTTGGGCATTATGTTTCCCATGATTTCTGGGGTCGGTGAATTGCTGGAAGCGAAGGCGTTTTTGGGCGAAGTTCGCCGTGAGCTTGAATCCGAGGGGGTGGTCGTATCTGCGAAACTTCGGGTTGGCGTGATGATCGAAATTCCTTCTGCGGCGCTTGTTTCGGATGAGCTTGCGAAGCATGCGGATTTTTTTAGCATTGGCACGAACGATCTGATTCAGTACACGTGTGCGGTTGATCGCATGAATCAGAAGATCAGTGATCTTTATGATCCCAATCATCCGGCCGTCTTGAAGCTAATCGCGATGACGATTGAGAATGGCCACAAGGCCGGGATCCCGGTGGGGATGTGTGGCGAAATGGCGGGGAGTGCAGAGCATATTCCGCTGCTTATAAAGATGGGGTTGGATGAGTTTAGCATGAGCCCAAGTGCTATTTTGCTGGCCCGAAAACAGATTCGCTGTCTTCTGTCTTGATAGTTGTCCATTTCTTAGACAGCTATCCATGTTCCTGCATCATTTTGCAATTTTTTAAGTCCTTGATTTTACGTTAGGAAAATCCTACATCCCTCCTGTGTCTGTTTTGGCACGCCGCATGTATTGCTAATTACCGACTCTGTTGTCTGTCCAAACCCACAGACACCGATGTTGGAGAAAATTATGAAAACCATGAAAAAAGTTTTGCCAATTTTAGTATTGAGTTTAATGACGTTGAGCGCCTGCGGGAAAGATCCCGCCGCACCGGCCGCGGGCCCTACGCCCACGGC
>JBBCAV010000307.1:0-20510 GCA_051382305.1 Bdellovibrionota bacterium FG-2 | reverse complement strand
GCAATATCGCGTATCCGATTCGCGGCCTCTCTGAGCTGCACGCGTGAATCCTCCGGGAGACCAGGGCTGTTGTGGGCGACGGAGATCAATGCAGCAAGGGGGGATCGGAATGTCGTGGGAGACTTGGGTGGCGAGATTACCGACCGCGACTTCTGTTTTCAGTTTCAGATTTTCATTTAAAGACTCATTTAACTGAGTCTTGGCAATATGTAGGGCGGAGCTGATAGGTGTAAGTTCTTCGAGCTCTGAGGATAATTGCGTCAAGGTATCTAAGGATCGGGATGAAGCAATTTGACCAGCAAGCTTAGAGACTAAAGTGGAAAGCTTCCTGCTAAGCAGAATGACCACCCCAAGAACCAGAAATAGACTGAGCATCGCGCTGCCACCGATTGCACGAAGGGGAATACTGTGGTCAGAAATCGACGGAGGGGTCCATTGAAACTCAAGATCAATCCTTCCCGCAGAAGTCTGAACAGGAACCCATTGTCTAGGCTCACTCTTACAACGAGATTCCAAGGGTCGAGGCAAGATTTCCCGGCCGTTCCGGCAAACGCCTAAGTCTTTGAGGCCAAAGGGTGCACCAAACTTGAGAACTGCGCCTCTGGCATTTACGATATCTCCAAATCGAGCACCTTGTTCATAAAGTTCAGTCAGTAATTTTTGAAGTGAGGCCTGTTGCGAAAGGTCCGCTGCGATTTCCTGATGGAAAAAATACTGACTCACAACAAGCGTGAAAGGGATTTGAGCCCCCAACCAAAAAAGCAACCCAAGCAAAAGCCCGTGGCGAAAAAGGTTCTTACTTAACAATGAGTTTCGAATAGTCGACAGTTTCATCAAGTTCCTGAACATTTTCAAAACTGATACCCGGTTGTCCCAATGACAGAGTGGAAAAATGAAATAAGGGAACATAGCTCCCGCGCAACCCCATTTCCCTTAAGAGCAATTGAAATTTCTTAACTTCCTCCTCTTTCGAGGGGATCGCGGCAATTCTCTTGAATGTGGAGAGATCTGAAGCAGTTACTTCTACAAATGGGGAGTTTTCCGTCAGAATTAGGCCCATCCAAGTCGTTGGTTCAGGATCGGCGACACCAAAGCTTCCTAATTGAAAATCAATAGTCAGATCCTGTAAAACTAAATTGTCTAACTCGGCAAAAGATTTTGCCCATACCCACGTAACTTGAATCCCAAGGGTTTGAAAAGCCGCTAAGATAAGCGGCGATTGAAAATCATTCTGAGGAGAAGTTAAAGCGACAATTTTTACAGATCGTTTCAGTTTTTCCGCTCCATTTTTTAGAAAAGAGCGAAAATCCAACTCAGTCAAAAGTGGATAGCCCGGGGGCTGGAGGCTATTGGCTTTCCTCGAATTGAAAGGCAAAGAGGAAACCTTGAAATCGGCCCACACAGCGCCAAATGCTAAAGCTAACTTCCTCCGGCCCTCGAGTACTTTTCCCGCCCCTACGGGCATTAGTCTTGATACACGATCAAAACCACGTGTCCAATACGGGAGGTTTCGGTTCTTCACTTTTTCCGCAAGTTGGCTGGGCATCAAAGTTGCTGTCTGCAACACATTTGCCCAGGACTTTCCTTCGACAAAGGCGGCTAAATCCGTGACAGGCTGAAACCGAATGGCAACAGTCAGTGGACGAGTTTTCGGCGAAGTCTTGTCATTTGGATTCGCCTCCAATTTGAGCTCTTGAGCATCACTTGCAACAATTCTATAAGGACCGCTGGTCAGACGATTACTTTTAAGAAGAAAGTCTTTGTCCCAATCGTCAGGATTTACCGGGGCAAGAAAGCTCGAGCCCATTCGTTGAAAAAATTTCTCAGAAGGTTGATGATCTCGAGTTTCTAACTCAAAATTACGATCATCAAGTGCTTTTGCATTTTCAAGCTTGATCAATCCTTGGACTGCTTCGCCAAAGGTGGTCTTAAGTGCAACCGCCCGTTTAAGGTTTTTCAATAACTGCCCGGATAGAACAGGACTCCCGTCTGACCACTTGGAATCTTGAGCTATCGTAAAGCGATATACCCCCCTTTTGGAATCAAAAGACCACTCTGAGACAATTCCCGACTTTGCCTTTCGAGACGAATCGTACTCAAACCAAGTGCGGTAAAGGCACAACTGCAGATCGTAATCCGCCATAGACTGAATCCTGATAGGATCCATCGGCAAGGTTGGCTTTTGGTCCACCCGAATCTCAGGTTCACGATTGGCAAGAGAGACGCTTGCTTCTATTGGTGTGCTTTGATTCAAAGCCATGAGAAATACCCCTAAGACAGCAATTCTAGACTTATGCTTAGGAACGATCACCCACCACGTACGCTTCGACAAGTAGAAGTCCCATCCCGGGCTATGTGGCTCTCTTTTGTAGAACTTTTGTATTCCTCGACTTTGAATCCCCGGGCCAATAGGAACTCAGTCAGTGTAGCCAATACTGCCAAAGCAACGAAAAGCATCTTCTTCATATACAATCCCTCATTTTTCGAACGCCGACATACCGAGCGTCCATAGTTTTATCAGTTTTGTCAATACCACACTAAAATGCTCAAAACATTTATATGCGATTGCGTCGTCGCATTGACGCAAGGTATGGGCCAAACCTCGGCACGATAAAAAAACATTTGTTCATTTGTAATAATAGCTGGTTACATTTTTGATCCAAAAATCCGGACATTGGCAGTATGTATATTTTACAAAAAAGCGCCAACTTGTCACTATGCATTATGGGATTGGATGCGGAACAAAATCGTCGTCGATAGGATGAAGTTGGGATCGCCGAAGTATAGCGAGGTCACGTTCGTTGGGTAGTCCAAGCACCAAATTCAAAGAATCTTCGCATCGAGCGCCCACAACCGGCACTGGCGCCATCGCGAGGGTTACGCGCTCCACTTTCGGGTCCCTCAATTTGCCAACTCTGATTTGCTGATCGGTAGATTCGACAAGAGAAAGTACCCAGCTGGGAACCGGATTAATTAAGAGCCAATTGGTCCGATGATCAATGAGTGACGTGATCCCATGGACCTTAACCCGAGAGATCAATTCCTCATTTTGCTTCCCCTCATTTCCAAAAAACAAATTGGTCGCAGCCTCCATGAAAGCCTTTTGAGCATCTTCCTCCCCTCCCCGTCCACTAGAGAGCCCGAGCGCAAAACCGCCGGTTTTGCGGTCGATCAAGAAAACGAGGGTAGTGGCGAGAAAACCAAGATGAGTCTTGCAGAACAGGGTCCTGTATCCTCGCTGATCCATGTCGTCGACCCAGACTCGATTTGAGGATGTGAGAGAACCCTCAATCTTAGAAAAAGGGGTCTTAGAATACCAATGTCGCAAAAATGAATCTCTTTCAAAAAGTTCATTCATGCCGGCACGAAAAGCCAAAGCCGGATATCGGTGGGCACCAACGCCGTTAGTTGAATCGAAGCCAAGGCTGGGACCTAGCGAAATGACCGCCTTACGCTCGAAATATTCAAATACCGCTTTGCGATAAGCGTGTTTTTCATCCCAATCTGCGCCCAAACCAGCAATCGCCCTTCCTCTATCGGTCATCTTATAAAACTGAATCAGGTAAAAATCTTTGAGACACGCGATGGGGAAAAGCAAACGTTCGAATGCAGCCCCTTCTGCTTGCTCCGCTTGAATTGCCTCATTGAGATCGCGGTTCGTCACGCCAAGAAGCGAACGTAAAACGTTTCTGATCTTCATAGTTCTGAGTTCACCCCTCTTCAAGCAAGCGATCGGGAAGAAAGACAAAACGATTCGGGTGCGCTAAAATGATCCACGAGACAGCCCCGGCGCGCTCCCGAATGGGCCGCAAGGAAAGACGCTAACTCACAGAATCCTTTCTTCACCCCAACCGCCCCTTCAGAGTCCCAGATTAGGTTCCTGCTTACGCTTCGATGTAGCAATCTCCTTTGGAGATTCTTCTCTGGACGTTTCTTCAGCGATTCCACCAGTTCAGGCGAAACGGGCTGATGTCTCATGCTATTATTCATCTGCCTGAGTTTGGAGACGGCACCTTTTTTCGGAAACTTGATCTCTGCTTTTGCCATAGAAAACTCCTATCTTGAACCTACTATAGCACGGCCTCAGCTTCCCTGCTTATGCACTTGACGCCACCTGGCTGGCTCGTGGCAGAGTTTCACCCCAAACGTGTGTTTCTTTTTGGCTCGCGTGCGCGGGGCGAGGGCTCCGCGAACAGTGACTACGACATCCTTGTGATCGTGATTGAAATCACGCCAACAGCCGACGCCCCCGGGTATCGATTGGCCCAGCGCACTTATCGTAGCGCCCTCAGAGGCATCCCTGCTCCTATTGGCGTCATTATCTTTAGCGAGCAAAAATTTGAGTAAAGAAAATCAGTCATCAGATCGTTGCCAGAAACCGCGATCCACGAAGGAAAAGAGTTCTATGCCGCTTGATCCTCGGGGACAGCTATCATGGTGATCTAGCTCTCAAGAAAGACGCGACTCTCACTGAACTCATTGACGAGGCCGTTTGTTTGAATCCCTACGCCGCAACCACTCGCTACCCTGGTTTTTCCGATGAAATCGAAGAAAGTGAAGTTCAAATAGCAATCAGTATCGCCGAAATAGTCTTCTCTGAAATTCTTTCCAGGCTCCCTCTCGAAGTTCACCCTTAGCCCTCACCCCGCCCGCGGCATCGAAGGTGCCCAGCCAAGCTTCTTGCGAATCATTGCACTCTTCGGGGCATTATCCGACGTACGTCCGCGCACTCCCACCGGACCCGGAATATTCTTAATCGTCACCTTCTTCTCCGCAATCTTCATGATCATTTCGGCAAAGCCCCTAGGTTCAAAAACACTGACCATCCATTCGGAGTCTCTCACTCCATTTCTCAACCTAAATTCAATTTCCTGATCGGCGCGTATGACCGAATAACTTTCTGCCAGCTCATTTGAAAAAATCCTTTAACCGATACGCGGCAGATTCTTCGGAGACCATGAATATTTTGGCAACCTCTTTTGCGACATACGGAGCGATGACTGCATCAGGAAAGGTTTGTTTTGCCTTTATTTCGTAAGCCTTCTTGATACGGCTAAACTCCCGAAGTATTTCTTTTTTGGGCATAAGCAGCTGCGCACCGAACATATTCGCCTGAACTTCGAAGCGCGAGTGATCTTGGTTCTGCTGCTCCATCTTCATTTGCTTCCAGAACTGAGTGGAGGGAATTTCTTGTCCAGTGACGTAATCGTAATGCAGCCAGAAATGGCCCAATTCGTGTGCAAATGTAAACCGAGCCCTAGGCGTTCTATTCATAAAAATGTGGTAATCTATAAACAATTCATCAAAGGTGTTTGAAAAAAAGCCGTCTATGCTGAGTTCGTCCATAAGACCGCGAATCGTTGTGATTGCAGCGCCAATTTCAGTTTCGATTATCTCTTCTACGGGGATGGGGATCGACCGACTCGGGTGAAACTTCTGCAAAAACGCATTCACGGCCTTGTCGATGTCAGCGGAAGTCAGGAACGACGTCATACTTTCAAGACCTACGAATCAACTCAATCAACTGATCTAACTTTTCTTCTGTCAGCTCCTTATTTTCAAGGGTCCTAAACAGAACGGGCAATTTTCTCAGGAGCGTTTCATCGCTGATTCTACCGATGCCTACCGTCTTGTTTGAGACAGAGGCAAGATCAAAAAATTCAACCCAGTCATCCGATCCCTCTACAAGCAACAGCGCATTGGCATATTCTCGGAGCTTTTCATCAGATTGAGGAGCACTAAACAGATCCCGCTCAATTTTTGAAATGTTCCCAGGATCAAATTCGTGATCTTCACAAAATTTGCGTAACGTGAGCTTGCGCTTCATCCGCTGCGCTCTGAAAAATGTCCCAAATGTTTTGCCTGGCACTACAGACCACCTCTCTGTTGTATTTATATTACAATAATTGTATTTAAACTACAACAAAAATCAATCCTAAAAAACTAATCCACTGATATCATTACCTTTATGTGGGCAGCCCTAAAAGAAGAAGAAATCATCTGCCTCGAGATACCGCTCCGTAAGCAACTTATACATCACACGCCACACTGTCGCATATTTGGACCACGGCCCTGGCAGCTCACAATCAACCACCGTTTTCGGCACCGGCAGTAAATCGCCCGCACGCTGAAAAGAAGTTTTTCGAATGCGCTCCAAGAAAATATGAAAATGCTCTTCCTGCCTAAAAATCAGGAGTCTTTTTTCGTTGCCCTCCAAACCAGACGCAGACACATCACCATTCTGAGAGAGATAGTTGGTTTCAAAACGGAGTTTGCGATCAAAGGGGAACCGCGCCGAGAGGTGATTTGGGAGTACCCCTTGGATGCAATTCGAGAAGCGTTACTGAATGCGGTCTGTCATCGCGACTATAACGAACGCGGCAATATTCAAATTCGGTTGTACGATGATCGGCTCGAGATTTGGAACCCAGGAACGCTCCCTCCGTCGCTTTCACCCAAGAACCTATTGCAGGATCATGACTCCGTCCCCCGCAACGACAAGATTGCAGAAGCGTTTTTTAATACTGGGCTAATTGAACGATGGGGATCAGGAACTGTCCGGATGGTAGAGATAATGCGTGCGTCGCAATTGCCCGTTCCTGAATTTGACATCAGCATGCATTCGCGGTTTCGCGTAATTTTTCGGCGGGAACAGTGGTCAAAGGAACAGCTGGATAAACTTGGGTTAAATGAGCGTCAGATCCATGCAATTGAGTTCGTTCGCAAAAATGGTCAAATCACGAATAGCGATTATCAAACCCTTGGATCCGTTTCCGAGCGGACGGCGTCAAGAGAGCTTCAATTGTTAGTAAAAAAAGGTGTTTTTGCGGCTTCAGCAAAAGCCGGGCGTGGCGCTAGTTACAAATTAAACCCGCCAAACCCGCCACTCACCCCTTCGCCATCTGCCCCTTGATCCACTTATACAGCATCGAAGGTGCCCGGTTATGTTTTTTACAAATCATTGCACTCTTCGGTGCATTATCCGAAGTGCGTCCGCGCACTCCCACTGGACCCGGCTTACTCTCAATCGTGACTCCCAGCGCTTTTCATAATCATTTCAACAAAGCCCTAAATTCAAAAACGCTGACCATCCATTCGGAGCCGATGTTGACAGGGCCTGTGAAATCCGAATTCATCAAACGGCGAACGCCCTCTAAGCACTCTTCAATATACAGAAACGAGCGGGTTTGTTTCCCGTGATTGATTCTTACTTATTGCCAAATTTCGATTTCATCGCCATCGGCAGCCCCTGCGATTTTACGCGACAAAGCAGCAGGAGCTTTTTCCTTGCCCCCTTTCCAGGTCCCTTCAGGGCCAAAGCTGAACAACTTCTCCCAGCCGTATTCGCTGTCGGGTGCGGCGGGATAGGCGGAGTCTTCGGAGCACTTGGGGTTGTTAGGATCCAATTGATTGTGCTCGGGATACATACAAGCAGATGAGGAATAAAAAACTATGCCTGCGCCCGAGAGCTCACGCCCTACCAGCCTTTCGGTTTATGAAAGAGCCCTTTCGCATCACTCATCTCTGTCGAAAACTGGCTCACCTTCAAGGTCTCTTCAAAAACTCCTCGTTTGATCGAGGCAACCTGATTCAGCTCACCGCTGGGTTTCGAATCAGGATTCTCCGAATGAGGATTGATCCAAACCACACCTTTTTTAAATCGATCCCTCACGAGTACCAACGGAGCCTTAAGGTCTGAGTCATTGCTAACAATGGTAGCCGCGTCAAATTTCCTATCAAATGCGTCGGCCAAAACATGAGTAGCCAAATTCACGTCTGATCCTTTTTCCTGAGTCAACATAACTCTGACCATCTTGCCTCCATCGGCCAAAGGTCTCCAGCCGGGATGACTCAGAAACTGCCCCTTGTAAATTTCGAGATTTGGTATGGTCTTAAGTGCGCGCTGGTAAGTGAGCTGTCTTTGTGGCTTATCTGGATCATCCACAGAACCGCTCACCTGAGCAGTAAAGTACTTAATTTGAACAATTTCATTCTTGGGAAGAATTTTTTCAACCATCGTTCTAAGATTGAGCCAGCGATACGGAGTACCTTTGAGGCATCCGTAATAAAGATTGAACCCATCTATGTAGACAATCGTTTTGAATTTCTTGCTCATAAAAAACGCAGAAGCCGCCTTTCGGCGGCTTCGCACCCTGGCACCGAAGCACCAGGGGTGATAATCAAACTTTCTAGCCAAGTATTAGGTCGTCACCAATAACATTGCAAGCCAAAACTTTAAGAACCGGGGCTACCTTGCCCACAATCCATTATCGGTCCCTATTCGCAAGAACTCAAGTAAAGAACTAATACCTCCATAATCGTCAAAACTTTAGACACTTTGACGGCAATCGTCACCTCACATTTACGCTAAACTCACGTAACGACACAAGATGCAAGCCTTGTGCTAACCGGGAGCCGCTTGTTGAACAACACCTACCTACCGTTTCCACTCCTAAATTCCTCGACGATTTAGCTTTGCTTCTCTCATGCTTGCCACCCCCACTCACCCCTTCGCCATCTGCCCCTTAATTCAGCGGCATCGAAGTGCGTCCGCGCACTCCCACCGGACCCGGAATACTCTTAATCGTCACCTTTTTCTCCGCGGTTTTCATGATCATTTCGGCAAAGCCCTAGGTTCAAAAACGCTGACCATCTATTCGGAGCCGATGTTGACAGGGCCTGTAACATCAGAATTCATCAAACGGCGAACGCCCTCTAAGCACTCTTCAATATACAGAAACGAGCGGGTTTGTTTCCCGTCACTGGATCCTTGTGGCCAAATTTCGATTTCGCCGCCATCGGCAGCCCCTGCGATTTTACGCGACAAAGCAGCAGGAGCTTTTTCCTTGCCCCCGTTCCAGGTCCCTTCAGGGCCAAAGCTGAACAGCTTCTCCCATCCGTATTCGCTGTCGGGTGCGGCGGGATACATACAAGCGGATGTGGAATAAAAAGCTTTGCCAGCGCCCGAGAGCCTGCGCAACCCCTCTTCACCCCAGCGGCACCCGATGCGCCAGTCCCTTGGGCAACAGCTTTGCCCCAAACCGCACGCAGCGTTCTTGAATGGCGGGTTCATCGTAGCGACTGGTCACCAAAATGCTTTGCGGAGCTATGCCCAACTTTTCAATAACGTCGAGGCCCGTTTCTTTTGAACCCACCAGCTCATAATCACAAAGATACAGCGGGTTATCGCCAGCTTCGCCCATGCCCAGGCTCGAGCGATACCATTTAAGAATCTCTTGCGCGGAATAAAAATGCAGCACGACCACCTGTTCTCGCGACCCCACACGCGCCGCCAACCGCCCCTCCCAAATTTTGTGAATGCCTGGATCGTCGTCCAAAACGACAATGGTTCGTATCCCCTCCACCGGAATCTTCGGCGCAAACCACCCGGGCGCCGCCGCTTTCGGCAGTTTCATTCGCACCGTCGTGCCCTGGTTTTCATTTGGGCCTTCTCGCGACTCAATCTCAAGCCGGCCCCCCCACGCTTCGATCGTTTTCTTCGCGTGATACACGCCCAAGCCCGAGCCGCCCGCCTTGCCATGAGTCTCACCCTGCCCGCCAATTTTTGCCAAAAGGTGCGGGGGAATTCCCTTGCCGTTATCGCGGACCTCAATCACAGCGTTGCCCTGCTCGTCTCGAAGGAAAACGTCGACGCGCCCGGGTTTTTTTGAGGGCATGGGCGCTTCACCAAAAGCTTCGACCGCGTTGTTGATTAGGTTCGAAACCACGCGTGAGAATTCGGTCGACTGAAGTGTCGCAAAAAGTCCGTAGGCAGAGTCGCTATCCTCGGTATGTGATTCGATTTTGATTTGTGGGTTATCGGCGTATTGCAGGCGTTTTGAGGAGATAGCGGACTCGAGGATGGCGGAGAGGAGCTGGGTGGAGCGATCTTCGGTGGACATGCCATCAAGACGCGCTGCGCCTCCGGCGCCGGAGTGAGGATCTTCGGACGCGTGGCCCTCTGCGCCTGCTGAGACATTGCGTTTCTCCTGCTTCTTTTCGCGGTTCTTTTCCAAAAGCTGATTCGCAATATCGCGAATTCGATTCGCGGCTTCTCTGAGCTGCACGCGTGAGTCCTCCGGGAGACCAGGGCTGTTGTGGGCAACAGAGATCAATGCAGCAAGGGGGGAGCGGATGTCGTGGGAGACTTGGGTGGCGATGGCGGCCAAACTTCTTGACGCCGCATCTCTGAGAGCCTGATCTTGAAAAGCTTGAATTCGAGAATAGGCACCCAAGAAACTTCCAAGAATATCCCGAATTTCAGTTATCTCAGACTGTGCAAGTTCCGCTTTTTCCGGGACACTGAATTCGGGCAAACCTTCTTTGAAGCGATTCGCCAATATCGATACCGGCCTCGAAAGAACCCGATCTACTCTACGAACCAACAGATAAAATACAGGAAGAAAAAGCAAAAGAACGATCACAAAAAAGACCAGCATCTTCTCTAGCAACTCCGTCACAAAAGACTGATCGTAAAAAACAGTCAGAGTTGCAGCCTTATTTTTCTCCTGCCTATCAAAAAAAACACTCGTATCTATGGCTATCCCCCGGTCCCACTTAGGCTTCTCAAGACTACATATCACGCGATCTGAAGTTTTGACTTCGACCCGCAAAACTGATTTCTCAGAAAAAAGCATTTCACATTTGCGATAGCTCGAAGAATCAATCCCCGACAAAACATCCTCTCGAATTCCCGCCGTAAACCAATGTTGAGAAACTTCGGCTCGTTCTCGAGCAATTTGCCTAGTCAAACGAATCAGATAGAAACTCGAAACGACGGCGAAGAAAATAAATCCCAGCCCCAGCCAAAGCATAAGGCGCCCAAAAAGAAATCGCGCGAGCGATTGAGATCGAACTTCCATACTAGCCATTTGGCTTGCCACTCTCCAATCGTATCCCCCTCAAATCCAGATGAAACCGAAACTTAGAATCCGGCACATGCAAACCCTTCCGATACAATACGGGCAAATTTTGCTGCGCTATAGGAATAAGATAATAGTCCTCTTCAAAGGGCTTGAGGACCCCCTCATATCCCTTAAGCCGCAATTGAGTATCACTTTCAAAGCGAACTTTTTCAAGCGCTTGTATTACCTTCGCACTTGGGATCTGTCCCGCCTTCATGATCCCTTCAGGACTGAGTAGATCTAAAAATCCGTCTGGATCCGGGAGAAGCCCCGCGTAGGGAACAAAAGCAAGATCATAATCGCCTTTAAACATCGCCTGCAACAAAGGTTCACCTTTGAGTTCCCGTATTCGATAACTCAGGCCCGCCTGTTCAAAAACACTAGCGAGCGCTGTTTTGTATTCAGGTGTGCAAAAACCCATCGCAATTACGATATCCAATTCAGCAGGAATCTGCCCCACCCACTTCTTTTTAAACGCGGCGGGGCTCATATTGATTGCAGAGCGCTCATAATACGACTGCGGCATGATACCAATCGGCAAAAAACTCGTCTGCAACCGATCAAAACTACTCATGGCACCCGGAGAGTTTTTCACCAAATTGAAAAGTGCAGCCAAGTCTTTTCTAAAATCCCGACTCTTGAACATGGTACGATTAAGATTCAAAAAAATGCTGGTTATTGAAAGACTATTTCCGTGCTGAAAAGCTCCATCAGCAGGCAAATCTCCCTCTCTAAACTCAGAAAATGGAATTCCCAAGGCAAAATCAATGTCACCCTTCTTAAAAGCATTCAAAATCTCATCCTTAAATTTAAGTATTGTAACTGAAATCCGTCCAAAGAAAGGGGGATTGCCAATAAAACCGGGCGCAGAAGTCAGAAGAGTCTTGCCATCTTTTGAGGCCGTCTCAACCAAATATGGACCCGACCCCACTGGCTTGTTTATGTCAAAATCTTGAGGCAACACACAAAACGCAGGCGAGGCCAAAATACTCAGAAAAGGCTGATAAGGACCCTTAAGCTCGACACTCAGAGTATCATCACCTTCCACCTGAATCGCCTCAAGCAATTTGGAAGGAGAAATTGCAGTGTTCTTGAGGGCTCCCCCCAGATACGTTTTCACGATAGAACTCGAGTTAGAAAAAAAATGTCTCGACAAACTCCATGCAACATCGCGAGCATTGATTTTACGCCCATCATGAAATCGCGCCTGAGAATTGAGCTTGAAAGTAAACCGATGACTGCCGGGTCCTTGAGAAAACTTCCAAGATTCGGCGATACCAGCCTCAATGGCCCCAGACTCTCCCAACCGTACAAGAGTATCGCAAAACAGTCCTAGCAGCATAAACTGCTGATAACCTCGGGCCAAAGTCGGATCAAAAGCAAAAGAAGCGGTAGAAGATGAAAGCTTTAGCATTTTCGCTGACCTCATTTCAGATGCAAGACTGTTAATAGAAAAAAATAGGAGAAGAAGAAAAAGCGACCTCATTTCGACTCCAAAACAGGCGCTCGGTTTGTTTCAAATAGTGGTTGATCCCTATAGCGAACCTGAATCATCTCATGAGACAGCGAGACCGTAGTTTTCCCAATACTGTATTTGTCACCTTGGAGTTTTGGGGAAAAATATCGCACAAGTTGAAGGGCGCTCGCCGCATGCCTTCTTCTTGAAAATTCCTGCAAATCCACCTTTCCTTCAAGATGATCGCTGATGAAAACCTCTGGCACGTCAAAATACCCATTCTTGTCTTTTGTCCAACCCGAGGCCTGAATCGCACCCTCAAAAGAAGAATAATGAAAGACCGCTGAAGATGTTAGCGTCCTAAAAAAATACGGAATATCTCCACGATCAAGCTGCTCACTCTCACTAGGCAAAAGTGAGGGTTCCAGTAGGGCATGACGATCTTGTCCCAATTCAACATAGGTCCTCGTGGCACGAGCAATTACTCTAATAGGGGCCCCCTGCACTTCCTTCATTTTCAATAGTGACTCAAAAATGGTATGAGCGTTACTATCCAGGCAGTCCATCGCGGTCATGAACCCATCAAGGAGTGAAGCAAAGTTTAGAGGATTCTCCCAGGCACCCTGTTCCCTTAACTGAAAAAGACCAGCCTTATCAAAAATCCCATTCAGTGCGTGAGGATTTGAGACGAGGCTGGTCTGCGAAGGGAGCATCACCTTTTCAAAAATACACTCAATATCGATGGGAAAAAAGGTAACCTGGCCGCCGGGGGTTAAATTTTTTCCAAATGCGAGATTGTCGACATGCAAATCTGTAATCCCAAACCAAGTGCAGATCGCAATCACGCCCCCAATAAGCGACAAGTGCTCTGGGCTCAAGTCTTCATAGGTGGCAAACCCTAACTCTAGGCATTCAACTACCCCAGAAACAAAGGGGTCAGAAAACACTTGGAACTCCAATTCAGGTGCCATCCTCATCGGGGACGGCAGATTTGCCTTTTGAAAAACCGAATCAATAAGGACTCGAATTCTCCCTGTTTTGGACAAGAACGACTCTTCCCAAATCAAACACCTTGGCTTGGAAATGCTACCATCGTTTGATTTTTGAACACGACGTGCGAAATTATGCGAATCCCCTAAAATTTCTTTAGTCACCTCTGAATACTAGGGTGAATTTTAGTCTGAAGCCACTGAAGAAATCAACCCGATGAAACAGTAACTCCTGAATGACTCATTTCCTTTTCCAGTGCGTCAAGGTCGATAAAAGTTTTTCCATTCTCGCCGTTCATTTCATTGATCGCCTCGATCCGGGATCTTAGATCCACAATCAGTGGGTTCTGAGAACCCCGCTCCAAGCGCACACGACTTTCCAGACTTTGCGCCTTGCCCATAGGATTCTCTCCTGCGAACACCGAAGCCGCCAAAGCCAAACCAAGAAACGGAAAACCAATCAAATTTTTCTTCATAAAGTATCTCCCCTTCATCATTTTTGACTCTGTGCACATAGCAACAGCTATACCAAGAGGCATCCAAGCGGAAAGCGGGGTCCGCCCTGATTTGTCGCCTTGAATTTACACAGTATTTTCACTTAAGGATTCAGGGGATGATTGATCTGGATGCCCGGCCATCGAAAGGCCGTGTAATATTTTCAACCTGGCGCCACAAAATCCTTCAAAAATGCTCCAAGCCGCACCCAAACATTCAAGGGCTAATTCGTGCACCCCGGCGCAAAAAAGTTACGATAGACAGCAAATGAAGGATAGGTATAAAGGTGGTTACTTATAACCCCTTGGTGGTTCCTTATAGGAAGCAACAAGTGTTACAACCCCAGGGAGCCGCAAGGTTCCCTGTTTTGTTTCTGCATCCCAAAGCTGAAAAGGACAATGCGGAGCCGAGACCATTTAAGCCGATTGGAGAAAGACCGAAGTGAAAAAGGGTTGGTTTTTCAAAGTTTCGCCCACAAAGACCTTGGACTTACTTACTTCTGGTTTTACGGCTGTGATTTCCTTTGGAGATTTTTTTAACTATACAGCCATGGACAACGCGCTTTGTTCAAATATTGATTTTGAGGACGACCGAGCCCTATTTAATGACTTAAAGAGGATCAGAGAAGACGTGCTCGCGGCTGACGACCGCCTACTGCATCACGCTTCGGCATTTTTAGAGACTGGGAACCAAAGCGTTTAGTTCCCTCCGGGCAGCCGATTCCAGCGCACAGAGTTCATCCCCTACATTGCCCTTATTGATCTTTGGCCTGTTATTAACGTCGAACAATATTTCCACACCACGCTCCATTAGTGTCGACGAGTCAACCGCGACCGCCCTAACCTCAAATGAACGCGCTTGATAGTTGACGAAGAATTCTCCAACCTTTTTTCCAATCTGAAATGAAAACGAGGCGACTGCCTCGGCAAATCGTTTTCCACCCAGTAACTTTCGGCACAGAAACTCAGCGATCTCTTCGTTTGGTGTCTGAAGCGAAAAAGGCCATCTTGCTGTTACTAAAACACCACAGAAGCTGATCGCAAGGGATTCTTGTTCCGCGAATTTACGGATCTCCTGCCTCGCTTCCAAAATACAATTCTTAAAATCACCATCTGGAGCTGGCATTTCTGGGGCGCGAGGAACCACGGCTACCGAGATTCGATCGAGCCCTAGAGCATAGGTTATGTTTTCAAAGTTTACAATTAGCCGGGGGACCTCCGCGGGGGCCGAATCGCTGACTTCAGCGACAGTAACACTGGCTGACAGCCTTTTTGCAAGATCGGCGAAATAGCGCCCATGCTCAACGATGGTAGTAGGACTCGACTGAAAGACCCCGACGAGAACAATGCGAGAAAGATAATGGCTCCCGAGATCAGTCTTTTTCAGGACTCACCATTGAGGGCCTCGAGTTCGCGCGAATCTTGAGATCATCCAAAGAGGGTCTTGCGAATGTATGGACAAGGAAGGAATTGAAAGGTGCCAACCAACGTCGCTGAGGCTTGCCACCCGATCTGCAACCTGTAGAACAGTATTTTCGATGTAGGAAACCTCCTCAAAACACGCAAGATTTCCAATACAGGTCTCCGGTTGATTCGGGAGTTTGACAAGGGTTGAGCGAATAATGTCCCCCTGCAAAACTTTGAATTCTTGAACACCAGAACCCGGATTATAGACATAGGGATTTCCCGCGTAGACGATGGAATCTAAGAACTTCAGTCTTTTACCAACATCAGCGCCAAATTGATCTTGAAACCATTTCTTGGCCGCAGACCAGCCCTCGGTCGTGTGCTTGCCCTCGAGCGACTTGCACAAATCCTCGACATCGAGATCAAGCCTATTTTTTTTTGACGCCACGTCTCAACTCAGCCCTAGTCTTGGGAAGTTCGAAGTCAATCTCGGTCTTATCCTCCCTAGCTGCATGTGCATGGGCAATATATTTTGCAGCAGTCGAGAATTCTGGCATTGGCTGCGCCAACTCGACACCAAGACTCGCGATTTCCTTTACCGCCTGAATTATGTTTGTGGGGTCAGTACCAGGTTGAAATGTCAAAACGGTCTTTTCAATAGAGAAGAGCACCTTCTTGATCTGGGACGATGATCGTGACGATTTTACCAGGCGTTCAAAATCGCCCCTCCTAATAACAATCAGACTTTCCCCTGAGAACTTTCGGTCTTTGATTTCAAGGAAAGTGCCCACCGGCACTTGGCCAATGATATTGGCGGCGCTACTCGCTCGACAAAATCCGCTCCAACTAGCGTGGTAGCCCTGAGTTGCGGGAGTCAATGAGAAGGATTCACTGATCCCTTGATAATCGCTAAATGTAGTTATTTGTTCTGGTATGTTCATAAAACTCTCCTATCTGCGCATTCAACATCACAATTATGCGCTTCATAGGTTACATTCTACACGCTTTATCGCTGATTTTACACAAAAACATTAGCCGTTATCTGCAGATGTCGAACCAAACCGAACGCAAATGCATTAACTATATGTAATATAACACAATAACTCAGCTGAAGCACTTAGGCCGTGACAGAGGACGCCTGCGCATTTCCTTTCCGCCGGTCCAGGTATTACGTTGCAAGCCCTTAGTTTCTAAAGTAGCTCAATACCAGGGAAGACTATGGCAGGACAATGGGAAATTATTTAGCGCGACTCAGCACCAAAAGAATCCTTCTCCCCACCGCCATCATCAGCGCCCTCCTCTTACTCCTCACACGAGCGCTCGAATTGCGCCTGCCCCAAATAACGCGGGGATTTTGGGAAGATGAAGCTCACCACAACTACCCTGTTTTTGCCTCAACCGACCTATGGGACCTCCGAGCGAAATTGTGGTCGCAGTTTCAACCGATGCTCGATTTTTTTCTTCGAAAATATTTTTGGTTTCCGCTGTTCGGCCATGACGAGCTCTCTTTGCGGATTCCTAGCCTATTTTTTAGCCTGGTCACGATCATTGCCGCCTACTGCATCACGCTTCGCCATTTTAGGCGACCCGGGCTTTCGCCCTGGATCGCCGTAGCGTTCGCCTTCTTTGCGGGTGCATGGATCACTCAACACGGTGTCGAAGTAGGCTACTCAGCCGAAGCCCGGCACTATTCGTTAGTGTCTTTGGTCTCCCTGCTCTGGTGCTCCGTTGCACTCCTCATACCCCGAGCCTCCGAGCGAGTTTTAGCGCTCGCAAGCCTGCTCTTTGCCAACACGCATTTTTTTTCGCTCCCGCTTATTATTGGAGCCTATGGGCTGCGCGCCCTTGACAGCATCCGGATGAAACAATGGAATAAACTAATCAGACTCATCACTGTACTCGCTTGCATTTGCGTTGCGACCCGATACTTGAACGAACCTGCGTTCACCGCTTTAATGAATAAGCCCCCAAGTGGCGCCCAGGTTTCTTGGACACCGCGCCTGTTTCTTGATGTTGCCAACGCCGGATGGGGGCTGTGGCAGGAGTTCATCTCGTATCTTGGCCTCCCAGTGCATCGTTATATTTTAGGAATCACCCTCTTTATTGGTCTGTTTGTCTTTGATCGCAAACGGATCACTCATTTGTTGATTCTTCTCTGCCTAGTCACGCCGGCCTTTTTTATCTATTGTCGCGCTCGCTCGAGCTATGGCTTTGGGTCGCGCTACTTCAGCCCGTTTTTTGGCCTCGGTTTCGCCGTTTTTGTCCTAAGTTTAGAGTCACTCGTAGGAGGTCTCACACGTGCGGCGCAATCTCTGAATAAGTGCCTACCCGAAACTCTCAGTGCCCTTATGCCACTGACGTTGTCATTCGGACTCTTCGCGCTTGTCGCCTCAATGGCCGCCTCCATGGCTCGAGATACGTGGGCAAGCAGAGATCGGATTCGGACGATACCCCGCAACTTCTCTTTTTATTATCTTGCCTACCAGGAAATACGAGCGACCGGCCTCCCGGTGTTTCTCCTACACGATCACTGCTGGGCAAATGATATCCCGAGCCTCTATTTTGAATTCATTGGTGGGGCCTACTCGCACCCCTTTTTCATTAGAGACGCCGTAGGGTGTAACTTCACTTCTGCTCAAACGCGCAAAGATCTTCAATCTTTTCTCAAGACCTACCCAACGGGGTTGATTGTATTGGACCAAAAGCGGCAAGACTGCTCACAAGCTAAGCCTCTTCAAATTCGTAGCCAGCTAAATGTCGGCCGGCTCCGTTCGGTAAAAGAATGCGTTTGGACACTCAGAAACGCCACGTCTTTAGATGGCGTATTTGAGGTAGCTCAAGCGGCTAAATTCGTTTTCGAGAAAGAACTTTTTACCGTACCTGAGGTTCGACCTGCGAAGCGTTAATTGCCATCACCCAAATGCGCAAGAAGAACAGCCCCCACAAAAACATTTGAAATTTCATACACAGGGCAGATAAACAAAACTAATAAAGCCTTCATTACTACGCAATTATTGCGGCAAGACCAAACGCCTGGACATTCTCAAGCCCAAGAACCTTCTGAATATGCTTCATCTTTGTTTTATGATGACGTCCAACGAGAAAAAGCAAGAAGCTGTCTAAAGGCACTGGATTTGTAGCGAGCGAGATGAGCTTGGTATCTCGCTCAAAGTACAGATGAAGATGCGGGCCTCTTTCATATTCGTCAACGCAGCCCCATAGGTCAGAATCTCGGATGTCGGGATGAAAATGAAACGAGTGGATGGTATTCAAAGTTCTTTTGCGGTCTTCGTCTGCAACTCCGGAGGCCCTTAGGATAAATCGATCAAGCGCGGTACCGTAGCGGAACTTGATCTCAACCTCCCACGCAGCCAGAAACTGAAATACTGATCTGAATGAGCCATCAGGCTGTGGCGTGATGGAATAATCCCCACGCACTACCTTCTGAGCCTTCAATCGGGTCAAGGTGGGGATTGCGTATTGGGAATAGAATCGTTGTGCGGATTCGAAGCTCATGGCTACCAGGTTTGAGCGTCCTTCGGATCAAGCTGGCCTCGATAAATTTTATCAAACAGCCGCTTCCACTCAGGGCTTACCGTGATCATCCATTTGTGCTTGCCACGGAGAACATTAGCGACCCAGCTACTTACCTTTTCAAAACCTTCGTCAGGAGCGCTACAGCCATAGCTGCTCAGGCCCACTGCATTGAGGCCATCCTCGGGACTAACAGCGGGAAGTGTAACTAGACCCTTCTCGTGTAATTCATGGACAACATTGCTCCAGACCTGCTTTGACCAGACCGTTTGGGCATGCCGAGCGAGGAAGTTATTGAAAGAGGTGTATCCGATGACTTCGGCAGTCGGCATAGGATCATGGATCATTCGTCGTCTCCACAATCCGTAAAGGAGAACAAAAAGCAGCGCCGCATTATTAAACGTAACCTGGTCTGTCAGGCTCTTTTTCTTAGGCATGACCGCTGTATACCTCAGTTATTGACTCAAGTGGTATCCATTTCTACTCCCTGTGTGCCGTCACTGAATCCTTGTGGCCAGGTTGGTAGCACATGTAAGTGAATGAGGAATATATAACCTTCCCAACGCCCGAGAGCTGACACCCTTGACACTCCTTGTTACGCTTCGGCAATTTAGACGCCTTCGCTCAGTTACAAATTAATGTGCCAGGCAACAACACTGCAAACTTCAGCCATATTGAAATCAATGGCGCCGACGTCAGGCAACAGCCCTTTTTCTTCTCACTCCGGCCGATACTGCTCCGGCAATTTTGAAAATGCCTGCTCCCGTGAAGTAAACCAGTTAAAGCGAATAAGATGAAACAAAGCCGCGACTCCATCTTTCCAGTTGATTTTTTTGCCTTGAAGTTGTGTGCGGGGATAGTAGGAAATCGGGAGTTCAAAAACGCGTGCCCTTACTTTTGCGATGTAGGCGGTGAACTCCACTTCAATCCCAAAACGCCGCGATTGCAGCCGCATACTCTTTACAAGGTCCGCCCGAAAAACCTTGTAGCATGTCTCCATATCGGTCAGATAAATCCCAGAGAGAAGGTTACTCATGAACGTCAAAAACCGATTCACAAAATAATGATAGGTGCGATGAACGAGGAAAGTCGTTTTCTTAAAACGGCTACCGTAAACGACGTCCGCTTTGTTCTCAAGAAGGGGCTCAAGAAGGAGCGGGATTTCGTTGGAATCATATTCAAAGTCCGCATCCTGAATCATGATCAGATCACCCGTAGCCTCAGCAATCCCCCGGATGACTGCACACCCCTTACCCTGGTTAGAGCTTTGTTCAATGAGGCGAAACCCGAAACGGGGCTGCAGCTCACGAAGAATCTGAAGACTCTTGTCAGTCGAGCAATCATCAACAAAAATCCACTCGCGACTTAATGAACACGAGGTGGCCATTAGGCGATTGATGACTGTGGCAAGATGGGGCTCCTCATTGTACACGGGAACGATAAGCGATAAGACCTGAACATGTTGCGTCACATTATTCCTCCAAAGCTGAGTCCCAGTAGTTGTGGGAATTTGTAAGCGCGTCCTTCAGAATAGATGGAAAGAAACGTAAACTGACGAGGGACCAAGAGCAAGGGATAATTCCCTCGATTTATTGCTAACGAATTGCCTCAAAATATCTGTTACTTAGATGCGGTGCGCAGTTTTGGTTGAATTACCTGGTAGCGTCACTATCCCGCACTCTGTCAGAATATCGGTTACCACAACTTAGATTTTGGGACGGATTGC
>JBBCAV010000306.1:0-1821 GCA_051382305.1 Bdellovibrionota bacterium FG-2 | reverse complement strand
GCGCTCGTTTTATTTTTATGCAATTGAAGGAGATTTTATGGGTAAGAAGGCAGCGAAAACAAATAGGGTTTCTAACGCAAAGGTGGAAACATTCACCTCGAGATTGGCCAAGGCATGCTCAGTTTCTCCTCAGAACGAAGAGTTCAAGGGAATCGCCTCTCGGTTGGAAAAAGCCGTGGACACGCGCAACCGAAACAACGCGGAACTAGCCAAGGTATGCTGGCAGCTTTCAAAAAACACCAAGTTGAGCGCCGGTGAAGTGGGCCAACAAATCGCTGATATTACTAAAATCTCGGCAAGTTGGATCTCCCGTCTGATCAAAGCAGAAACCTTTCTTAAAAAACGAGAGGAGTTTAGAAATATTCAGGACTTTCAACGTATCGTTTTTATCAGCCGTATTCCCGGTGCAAAAGACAAAACGAAGCTCAAAGACGATGGCACCTTGGTTGGGCGACATATCAATGTCCGGACCTGTGCTCGAAAAGACCTGGAAACTCTTGTGCGGACGACTCGCAAAGGAAATAAACCAGTTGATCGACTTGTTTCTTTCGTCACCAAGGTTGAGACTTTTGCCGCTGGTCTTAAAAAAGGAGACATGCACTTTGCTCGACGGGATGAGATCGTCGATGCCGTAAAGCGTCTCCAGTTTTTGCTATCCAGCAAAGACGCCACAATTGGCGACGGCATGGTAAATCTGGCTCCCCTGACCTCGAAGCATGCTTCAAGCTCAACGAGTGCGGTAGAAGCAACTTAAACTGGACCCGAATAGTGTGCATTGTAAAATCAAGCACTTAGACATACCCTTGAAACAAATGAATTTGAATGAATAGATGGGGTATTCCAAAAGAAGTCGAAGACATGGTTTTGAAGCGCGATGACTCGTGCGTGTATTGCCGTGTTGATTTCGGTACTTCCAGAAAAGCAGCGTCATCATGGGAGCATATCATCAACGACATCGCGATAACCTCCCTGGAGAATATCGCTAGATGTTGTGTTTCATGTAACGCGAGCAAGGGAACGAAATCGCTCAAAGCATGGTTTGAGCGTCCATACTGCAAGAAAAATGGGATCAATAAGGATTCTGTGGCGGAGATAGTCAAGGCTCACATTAGGAAATACTGCTGACACGTAAAGGCTCTCCGGACCACGTCAAAGCTCAGCTGAAATTGAGTTGAGGTCTTGATATATGGTTTTGGATGCTGGGGCAAATTCAGCCCGAGTTTTATTGACCGGTACATCGTGGCCCGGGAGACCCCGAGTGCACGGCATATGTCGGTGGCGGTGTTTGCCGGAACCGCATGCATCCGGCGAGCAAGCGCGGTTTAATTTTTAACCTCACGTTGCACTTCTACGGCGTCAGAAATGCTTTGGTTAATCGAAGTTCATGCCCTACAATCGACGTAACCAACAAAGGGGCGCCATGGCTGCAAAAAAGAAATCTACGAAGAAAAAACCCGCAAAGAAAAAAGTCTCGGCAAAAAAGAAGCCGGTAAGCAAGGCCAAGAAGCCAGCGAAGAAGGCTGTGAAAAAAGCGGCACCAAAGAAGAAAACGCCGGTGAAGCCCACCGCTGTCAAAAAGATTGCGAAAAGCCCTGTACCCCAGGCACCGTCGTCCCCGGTGGCCGTAGTGGCCCAACGGCCAGAGACTCCGTCACCGCCCATGGCTCAACCGGAAACGTCCCACGTGGAAACTCTCGAGACCCTATCTGCCACTATCGCAGAAGTAACAAAAAAGGAGTCGACTTCATTGCCGGTGACCGACCCCCCGAGAATTTCGCGCAATGCGCCTTGCCCTTGTGGGAGCGGCAGGAAATACAAGAA
>JBBCAV010000305.1:0-3724 GCA_051382305.1 Bdellovibrionota bacterium FG-2 | reverse complement strand
ACTCTAGAACGTAATTATGTGGAGTAGTCGAAGCAAAATCGGGTGTTATTAGGCCGTTTCAGCAGGGTTACTCCACATAATTCAACACTTCACATAAACGATTTGATGGTTTCAAAACGGGGCGAGGGTTGTGAGTACGGCTCATTGTGGCTAGTCGAATCACTTCTGCGAGAAAACCTCACAGCGGTCGATACAGCCGAATGTTTTGAGGCGTCGATTCGCGAATGTTATCCTGACTCAGTCAAAGTTCTCTGGCTTGACCTTGATCCCGTAGACATTGCGAAAGAATTTGACCCCGTCTCTTGGCGCCTGGCTGAGAGCGAGTGGATCGACCAGCAGGTCAGCGATGAGAGCCTCATTACCTTCGATGAGTCAACGTACTACTGGACCTACGAAGTCGAGAAGATGCTCGATGAATCATAGGAGGACGCCGCATAAGCGGCGTTTTCCTTCAAGTTTTGGCGCTGTGCTGCATGCGAATGACCCGCGGGGCTTGAACCGGGAATCCCGACTTGCGTGCAGCCTGAGTCATAAGTCCGCGAATGTAAGAAGTGGCGGGTAGGGTCCCAAAGTCATCGCTCAATCGCTTCAATCAGTTTACGTTGAATTCGGGTGCGCTTTGAAAGTTCGTCGAGTGTTAGGCCCTGCGAATTCCGCCTGGCACGCGACAAGGCTCCCTATACCAGCTTTCACGTTCCTGGGCGCACTATTCTAGTTTGGTCCCTTCTGTGCAAATCTCGATGTGAAGCTCGCCCGCCTCCGTTTTAAACGGCAGAACAATGACTGGTCCAGTTCCGAGTTGAGTGGTTTGGAGATTGCTGCCTCGAATGACGGTGGGGATCGCCTTTTGAATAGAGTACCCCTGCTGATTTAAGACCGTTTTTGCATGACCGAAAATGATGTTTAGGAATTCGGCCGCTCCGTCTTGGAGATCTTTTGTGATTGTCGTGAAATTTTCTCCTAACATGTTGCTCATCATTGAGAGGTAAAGTTTCTCGGGAAAACAAATCGTAATTGATCCCGTGAAAGCTTGACTGGTGAGCCCAATGACTCCTGCAATTTCAAAAGGAGGTTGCTCTCTTTGTCCCTTTATAAATGGCTTATCGTGTTTGGCTTCAATGGAACATTGGATCTTAAGCGTATTGATTGTGCCATCAACGAAGGGTTTGAAAAATTTGACGTCTAATTGAGCCATGCGATCTCCTTAACGATGTTTTCTATATTTTTTTGAAAATGACTTTAAGATCTCGATGGCTTCTGGAGCCATGTTGTCTCTATTCTCTATTTTGCTTGAAGTCAGTTTCTTGGATAACAGTGCGAGCATGTCGGCGTCTTGATCGTCTGTAATGAGGCCCATGCTCCAATGGGGAAAAAGGCGTTTCTCATCTTTAAAAGATAGGACGATCTTCAAGTCGCGATGGCGAGCATCTCTTTGGATTCGTGCGACAAGGGTATTGACTACAGTTTCGTCTCCCTCGAGCAGTTGTATGAAATACCCCGAGCGATAAATAAGAAGTCCGCTAATGTCTTTGGCTTTATTGTTTTTCGAAGAAACGTCCAAAAGACTTTGGATCGTTTCGGATTTCGCTGGAGCGATTGACGTACTGATATAGAGTAGGTGAAAGATTTTCATATCACGGCAAATCCCGTTACCACGGTTACGTGAAAGAAGCGCAAGACCCGGTGCAAGAGTGATTTTTCTTCTGCCACAGGAAATGCAAGTTTCAAGCAGTTAGACGTGGGCGCTTGCTCCTTGCAGAGCTTGCGAAGCCCTTCATGAGTTTGCCAGTGAGGGAGCGAAAGAATGCGGTCAAGCGGCTTGCCATCGCCCGCCGCAAAGAGCCTCCAAATTTCAAGTGCTTTGGGGTTCTCGGCGAATTCGGGGGTTGCCATCGCGGATAGGGCACCTACGAGATCTGGATCCATCAGAGTGTCCTGGTAAACACGCATAAGGTCGGCAGTGATGGGATCCTTTGCTAAAGTGGGAGACTTCAATAGGGCAAGCAGCGCGCTGGGGCTTGCAATATTGGCTAAAAGCAGTCGCTCAGTGAGTTCCAGCGTGAGGGAAGCTTGTTTCTGCCAGGCGGCCCCTTTTAGTACCTCAATAACGGCTTCATCAAAATATTTGGATGAAAGCGAAAAATAATCCACTTTTTTGCCAATCGCGTATCGGGCGATTTCCGCGCCCCGCTCATTGGCCCAAGACTCTTGCGCGAGCGTCGTTTGAATGATGCTCCAAGCCCCGGCCCCTCCGTGATACATGATTTTGTGGGCCCATTCTGTAGATTTGGGCCTATTGATCCATTCGGGTTTAGTTAAAACCTGAGTTGCTAGTGCTTCGTTTACAAGCCCTTTGGAGAGGAGTGTTTCAAAAATCTCATCGCTGCGAGAATCGAACGCGAATTTGGGTTGGGGCAAAACAGAGGTCGCGATCTCAAGATGAAGAGCGCTTAAACTTTGTGAATCTTTTCTGGCGGAGTGCAGAGTGGTCAATACTTCGTCGGCGGATTTAAATTTAGACAAATCCGTTTCGCCTGCGACCGAAACGTTGCCCGATGAAACAAAACCCAATGCAAACCCAACCATGAAAAAGCCCAGAAACTTTACGACATTGGATTGCATCTCTTAATGCCCTCTCATGATATTAAAGAGTGCCCGCAAAAGATTGGAGTAGTCGTCCCAAAGCACGAGGATAGGGACGAAGAACACGGCGCTAGAATAATAGGCAACAAGGGTCCACGTCTTTGTCCACGCTCTTTGTCCCCAGCTCACAGCATGATTTAGTCGCCACATTCGCAATGCCAAGTAGGCGATGAGCAACACGACCTCGCAGCCTAGCAAATGCAGGAGGTGAGGGTGGTGTAGGAGGTTATCAGTGCTTTGAGCAACTCCCGTGTCGGTGAACACTCTGACCACGCGGTACCCCGCGGGGTATTGCATAAATTTCTCACATTGAAGATTTGGATTTGGCAAAGCACTAATCAGATTCATCTGATTTGCCATTGGATCGACCTGGGGCACTGAGCTTGGAGAGGCGCTTGGTAGTGTGCTGGCAAGCACAAGGGGCGCATCGTTATCCGCGGTGGTAACTGTGCCTGTGGCGCTCGAATCTGCTGTGGGCAGTTCAAAAGACTGGATAACCTTCAGCCGTGGCGTGGGTTCTGGCATGATCTAAAAATCATCCCCCTCTAATAGCAGTGAAGAGCATTTGGAGGGCGACGATCGAAACGACGACCGCCAAGAGAGTGCGGACGCTTTTTTCTGAGGTTTTTAATGAGATCGCCGCACCGATGATGGCGCCGAAAATGGTACCGATTCCGATGGCCATCATGAAGTCGAGTCGCACGTGTCCCATCAAAGCAAAGACGATGGTGCCGATGGACGAAGAGATGAATAAAATACAGTGCGACGTTGCCACGGCGACGTGGGGCGGGACGCGAAGCATGGTGATTAAGAAGGGAACGTGAATGACGCCGCCGCCGATGCCAAGGAGGTTGGCTAAGAATCCAATGATAAAGGTCCCGATGATTCCGACTTCGATGTTGGTCGTATAATTGATGACTTCACCTTTTGAGGTGGTGATCGTCATTTCATCGCGTTGCATGAGGTTGGCCATTTTAAAAACCCAGTCGCGCATGGAGTGGAGATAATAGGCCAAAAAAAGCAAGAAAACGGCAAAGGCGATGGAGAAGCCGCCGGGCGAATAGTGCCGGACGATAAAGGG
>JBBCAV010000304.1:0-2157 GCA_051382305.1 Bdellovibrionota bacterium FG-2 | reverse complement strand
CTGGGGCCAATCCGCGAATTTACGGTGGCATCATGTTCAAAGCCGTATTCCTCAAATTGGTTTTTGAGGGGGATTATAGTACTTCTGGAGTTTCCTCGTTGGGCGGAAAATTGAGTTTTGGGTTTTAGCCTGTGCTCTTTCCTTGTCTTTTGGGATAGAGCTGAATAGATTCGGACGATGCCTAAACTCTCTGGCTTGAGTCTGAAGCATCATCTTCGATGCATTTTGAGTGAATGGAAGGATCGAAAGAGCATCTTTGGTCTCCCTCAGAGTAAGTTTTTTCTCGGACATGAGGGACTCGATTTTTCGGTCCTGTTTCATGCGCGGCGCGTCTCAACGCCCCTCGGTCCGGCTGCAGGCCCTCACACTCAGATGGCCCAGAACATTGTGCTGGCCTACTTGGGGGGCGCCCGGGTTTTTGAATTGAAAACCGTGCAGATTCTCGATGAGCTCGAGTTGCCTCGGCCCTGCATCGATGCGAGAAATATTTGTTTCAACGTGGAGTGGTCCCAGGAGCTGAAACTGGAAGAATCACAGGATGAATACTTCAAAGCCTGGATTCTGCTCAAGATGATCGAAGAGCTCGAGCTTTTGGGTAAACCGAAAGGTGATCCGTTTTATGAGTTCGCCTTTGATCTTTCGGCGGGCTACGATTTCAAGGGGATTTCGAGTCCGAAAATGAGCGCTTGGCTGCGCAGTTTTCAAAAACCGCAGGAACTTCTCGGTAAAATGATTGGGGAGATTTCTAGCGAGTTTCCACAAGCTCGAAATTTGAATTTGGCCGGGTCCATTTCAGACTCTCTCACGCTTTCCACTTTTCACGGTTGTCCCAAGGATGAAATTGAAACGATTGTTCGCCACCTCATTCAAGAGCACGGCTTGCACGTCGTCGTGAAGATGAATCCCACTTTGTTGGGTTACGAATTTGTTCGAAAAACGCTCCTGGAAGACCTCGGTTATCATCAGCTCAAACTCGATGAAAAGGCCTTTCAAGGCGATCTCTCGTTTGCGGATGCCGTTCCAATGATGAAACGGTTGCATCAGTTTGCCAAAGAGCGGGGCCGAAACTTCGGGGCTAAATTTTCAAATACCCTCGTCGTGCAGAATCATGACCAGGTTTTCACGGATCGCGTGATGTACCTTTCAGGCACCCCGCTCCATGTGTTGGCCATGAATACGATGCAGCGGTTTCGCGCTCAAATGGCTCCGGATTTTCACATTTCTTTTTCGGCCGGGATTGACCGCGATAATTTCTCCGACGCCGTCTTATGCGGCATGAAGCCGATCACGACCTGCACGGATCTGTTGAAGGAAGGGGGCTATGGCCGCCTGAGCGCGTATCTGGATCACCTCGCCGGCGAGATGAAGACGGTGGGCGCCCATTCCATCGCGAGTTTTATCGCAAACAAGGGTCGAAACTCCGAGGAGATCGTCTCGCGGTTGGTGACGAATCCAAAATACCATTTCAGCCAAAATAGCGCGCTTCCGAAGTCTTCTGAGGCCCAGCTTCAATTCTTTGATTGCATCACTTGCAATGTCTGTATTCCAGTTTGCCCCAATTCCGCGAATTTTTGGATCAGTGCCGGCAAGACTTCTGAAGGGGTTACTGATTTTGAATTCAAATCGGGCAAGTTCCATCCTGTTCAAAGTGAATCCCTAACGTTGGTTCGGCCCCGGCAAATCGCCAATCTGGCCGAATTTTGCAATGAATGCGGAAACTGCGAAACTTTTTGTCCCGAGGATGGGGCACCGTACCAGGTCAAGCCTCGGTTTTTTCTTTCTGAAACGAGTTACCGGGTTACTCCCGTGCTTGATGGTTTTTGGCTTCAAACTCCTTGGGAGATGAAAGGTCGGCTTGCGGGGCAGGAATATCGGCTCAAAACGGACGGAGCCTCGGAAGAGTTCTTTTTTGAGACATCCCGTTTTCGGTTGGTGTTGAAAAAGGACGGAAGTCTGGTTCGGGGCGAGAAAATCGACGGCCCCGCGAACGATTCTTCCGAGCGGTTGAATATGCGTCCCTTCCACGTCATGAAAGTGTTGCTCGCCGGGCTGCATAAAACTCCAGAAAATTTTGCGAAAGTGCTTTTAGTCGGTCCAAAGGAAAATCCATGAAACCCACGCGAATCGCCTTCAACCCCTACAACGAAAAAAAGCCAA
>JBBCAV010000303.1:0-4996 GCA_051382305.1 Bdellovibrionota bacterium FG-2 | reverse complement strand
AATAATACCCCTGCCCATGAGGTCCGTTTGAAACGACCATCCATTGCTCAAGGCGAGAAGCCCAAAGCTCGGCCGTCGCACGCATCGGAACATCGGCGCACTGCTGAGCCACCATACGATCAGCCGCACGAAGAGCGGCGATCTCAGCGGCGATCGTGGAAGGCACAAACCCCCCAATTTCTTCCCACCGATCCTGCCCCGTTTTTGGGCCGTTATTCACGAGAAAGCGAGCCGCATTGCAGACCATTGAAATATCTTTTTTCTTTAGCAACAAACCCTTGTGATCTTTGAGTTGCGCCGCAAGCAAAATGGGAAAAGCCACTTCGTCCATTTGAAGCCCGGTCCAATAAGGTTCACCGGTCACCCAAAAGTTCTGATTCCACGAACCGTCTTTTTTCTGAGTCCGCTCATAGTAACGTAACACGCTCAACGGCGTCTGAGCATCACCTGCAGCTAGCAGCCCCATCGCGGCATGGTACAAGTCCCGCGGCCACACCAAATGATAGCCGCCCCCTTCATCCCCCGCATTCTGAGGTCCCGGCAAACTGGGCTTTGAGAGTGCCGCCACGATCGCCCCCGGATTTTGCTTATCTTCATGCATCTTAATGATCTGAGCCGACTGCCGAGAAACCGCGCTTTTTGCACTCAAAGACGCTGCGTATTTTTTCCAGCCCGCTTCATAGGCAGTTTGAATGGTTGAAAAAGGGGTGGCCAGCGAGGTCTGCGCACTCAGGAGCGCGTCGCTAGAAGTAGCGCCAAAGCCCAAGGAAAGATCAAAATCAATCGGCGCACCCGACTCAATCTTAAGCTCCCCAACTAAAGCGACGTTTCCAGGGCCTGCTTGGGGATAGAGTTCGGAGAGTTCAAAATGTTTTGACAGTTCCTGCCAACCATCAGAAAAACCCGTGTAACCCGCCGACATTTGCCGCCAAGGCACTGAAGAAACTAGCGCGGTGTGAGCCTTCTCTCCGCTTGCAAAAAGCCCTTGTGGATTCGCAAATCCCAAATCGCCCGCCCCGGTGTAATCAAGGGCCGGCTTGAACAAAACAAACAAACGAAGCCCAGACTGATGCGGCACAAAGCGAGTATGGACTCGAACAACGGGAGCCTCAGTATCCGCCACATACACTTGCTCAAAAGAATACCGCTCGTCTTTTTGAACGCCGCGGACGACCACTGCCATTCCATCATCACGATAAGAAACCTGAGAATTCGTATCGCGTTTTTGTTCTGAGAAAAAAGAGACTCCATCGGTTACCACAAACTGGAGATCTCCCACCTGCGGGTGATCGACCGTAGGGTAATAAACTTCCGTCAAAATTCCTTCGGCGAGGGTAAACCAAACAGGGGAGCGCGCGCCCACACTCGTTCCGACAGCTTGTTTAAGCGCGGGGCCCCATCGATGCGGAATTCCCGGTTTGCCAGGGGGCTCCATCGCCCACCCAAAACCGCAACCGAACAAAAGAAACAAAACCGCGATTACCCAAGAAAATCGATGGTTGTTCATAGTTCTGAGACAGTAGAATTGAGCCCCTTGGAAGTCAACCTTAGATCACCATAAAGAGGGGCAAAGTCCTCTTGCCAAACTTGCTTGGACTTGTGGTATTGTGGGGTGGGGGCACGCGTTTCTGATGATTTCGCTTAAAGCAGTATCCAAATCATATTCGGACCCAAACCGAGTACTGGATCACATAAATCTGGAACTAAAGCGTGGAGACTTTCTCTATGTCTTGGGCGGAACGGGCGCAGGCAAGTCCACTCTCCTTCGAATGCTTGCAACCGAAGAAACTCCAACCCAAGGAATTCTTTCGCTTTTTGGGTACCCCATTTCCGCGACCTCCGCATCCTCCCTACAGACAATTCGAAAATGTTTAGGCTACATCCCGCAGGATATTCGACTGATTCCCGATCTCAGCGTCTATGACAACATAGCCCTATCCGTTTCACTCGCGGGCAGGAGTTCACTCTCTGCACAATCCAAGAGTACGATCAACGGTCTTCTAGACCGCCTAGGTTTAGCCGGAAAACGAGACAAACCCGCATCAGTACTTTCAGGAGGCGAGGCCCAGCGGGTCGCGGTCGTCCGCGCACTAGCGCGCTCACCTGAGCTCATCATCGCGGACGAACCCACCGGCGCCCAAGACCAAGAGTTTACGTGGTCGCTTATGGATCTGTTTCTCAAAGCAAGTATCGGAGGCACGACCGTTGTCATTGCCACGCACGACAAAGAGATTGTAAGGCGCGTCCCCAAACCTTGCGCGGTATTAAAAGGGGGGCGCATGCTCCTTGAAAGTAAAATGGAGGAGGCTTGGTGTACTTACTAAAATTAGCCCTCCGCCCTTGGAAGGTATCGCTATCAAATCAGATTTTTTCATCCGGTGCGATGGGACTTCTTCTTGTGCTCCTCAGTTTTCTTTTGTGGCTCGGCCAAGGGCTCAAGCCCGTGGTCGATCGCCTGGATCGCGAACAAGTCATCACGGCTTACATTCATCCCAGCATCGAGGTGCAGGATGAGGCTCCCGTCATTGACTCGATCAAAGTCGCTGTCGGCGCTTCTGCAAGCCGAAACTCAGAATCTCAAGTGCAGGCCCAAGTTCAGGTAAGACGAGTGCAGACTGAGGAATTTTTTTCATTGATTCGCAACGCCTATCCCGATCTCGCCCGAGAAGTTGAAGACCTCGGCGCCGAAGCCAAAAAACTCGTTCCCCGCTACGTTTCCATCACGGGGATGCTTGATACAAAAGCTATTGATCGTGTGCGGGCGATTCCGGGCGTTGAAAGTGCGGAAACTTCACGCGAGCGCTTCAAGCACATCGCAGGAGCCTTCTCCACTTTGCGCTGGGTGTCTCTTTTCTTAAGTCTGGGAATTGCTGTGGCTCTGCTCTCAGGATTGATTCACTTGGCGCGCACGAACTCAATGCTTCACCGCGACTCGCTTGCATTACTTCGCCTGTGGGGCGCGTCCAATTTTACCTTGCGCACGCCGAGTTTAATCTCTGGGGCGATGGTAGGTCTCCTTGGCGGAGCTTTAGCCGCCGGCGTTTGGCTGGGCGGAAGTCTGCTGGCGCTTTCTAGAATCCGCCTACTTTCGCCTCTTTTTGAAGCGCTTCCGAATCCGCCCACGTATTTTGCGCTCCTTATACTAGGCTGCGGAATCCTACTTGGACTGTTCTCTGGATTAGCCGAGAGGAAGAGCTAGAATGGGGAGACGGTTGTTTCTGGTAGTATTGTGGAGCGCACTCGCGGTCGCGACTGCAGTCGCAACAGCAGTTGCGGCCCCCGCCCCCCCAGCAACCTTGTTCATCGACTCCAAGGAATCAGTCAAGAAGTCATCTCAGCCGAACAACGGTTGATCGAAGGATTAAAAACCCAAAAGCAGGCGCAATCGCAGATTAAAGAAATTCAACATCTCATTCAGCTGCGACAAAACGAGCGCACGCTTCGCAAAGAACGCATGAGTGAACTCGAAAACACGCTCGCCGAACTTGAGCGCAGACGTACCCATGTAAATGGCAAAATCACCGAACAGCAACGCACGATTCGACGTCTGCTTCAGGCACTCGAAGCGTCTTTAAGAGAGGACAGCGGAACCGCTTATCAGCCTTCGCGCGAAAAACTCGAAGCGCCAAGGCGCAAACTTCTGTCAAATCTCACGGACCGAGGAATCAAAGAGATCGAGGCTCTCCGGGTGGATCTCAATGACTCCGACCAGCTCGAAGAGCGAATTCAAGACGAAAAACATCAACTCGCCTCGCTTTTTCAAGACCTGCAAGAGCAAGAAACGCTTCTCGAATTCAATCGCCGACTCCAATCCGATATTTTTCAGCGCAAACATCAGGAACGCCTGGCGGATTTACTTCAGTACCAAAATCTAAAAAAATCCCAAGGACAAGTCGAAACGCTTATTCAACAGTTCAATGCCCGGCGGGAACTCCAGCGGGCGCAGGAAGCCGAGCGCTCGGCTCCCTCTTCTTCTACCTTAATGACCCAAAGCGCTTTTGGGATACTCAAGGGAAAACTGGAACTTCCCATTCTCGGCGGAAAGATTGTGGGGAATTTTGGTCGCGCTTTTGATCCCAAATCCAAACTTACAATCTTTCGAAAGGGCGTTGAGATCTCCAATCCAAAAGTGATTCCCGTACGCGCGGTAGCTTCGGGCGTGGTGGCGTATTCAGGGGAATTGCCCGATCTGGGCAAAGTCACGGTCATCGATCATGGGGACCACTTCTATACTTTGCTTGCCAAGCTCGGAGAGGTTTCAACCAAGACGGGGCAGACGATCGATAAAGGGGATGCCGTAGGCATGACGGACAGCGCAGGAACTCCGGTTTATTTTGAAATTCGAACCCGCAATGTCGCTGTCAATCCACTGCAATGGTTAGCGAATTAGTACGAGGCTTGGGTCACGACTCATCTTTACCCGGGATCTTCTTAACGAGCTCCAAAAGATCATCCAACTCTTCATCATCCGCAGGTATCTCAAGTTCACGTTTCTGCCGGGGTTGTGGAGCGGGTACTCGGACAGGAATCAGGAGCGACCGGAATCTCACTCCTCTCATCCAGAGGAGTGGCTTGCGAAGGCCTGACCCAGTCTCTTTTCGTCGCAATCCAACGCGAATAGCGCTCAAAAGACCACATACCATCCTCTCCTCCGGATTGAACCGTGGAAACGAGCTGACTAAATGGTCCCGCGCGGATGTTTGATTTCGCCGCCGTATTAGCCATAAGGATTTCGCAGTGTGGAACTTGAATCTGAATCTGTGGGAGATACACTAAACGCAATGGCAGCCGGATAAGCCCGTTCACCTCGCCGCCGTCGGCGTGATCTGATAAAATTGTTGCGGATTTTAGGATGGAGGGTACAAATAAAAAAGCCCGGACTAAGATTCCGAGCTTTAAATAACGTTACTTTAACTACCCCAACGGAGGGAACGATCATGACACGCCCTCGTCGCAGCAGCCCAACATAAAGCCTCATCTCTGGTTCATAAAAACA
>JBBCAV010000302.1:0-4633 GCA_051382305.1 Bdellovibrionota bacterium FG-2 | reverse complement strand
GAGAACTGGCTCTACAAAGACGGCCCGAGTCCAATCCAAATTCAAGCAAATCAGGAAGCAACCGATGAGTCATTTGTCTCGGTCAAACAGGCCGCATAAGTCCTGACAAAACTTCCTTCTGCCTACAGTATTTTGGGATCATCGAATCGCTCAAAAGCTCCGGGCTCCGAAGTGGGATAAACCCGTTTTCCGCCCTAGCCAGCTAAGCCCCCTCCGCCGCTCAAATCCACTTCCCGGACCACCAATCCGGAAACCCGCCTCCAGAGGGGGCGCGCTTCGCGAAAAATTTTCTCGCCGAGGGGGAAACGCTCAGCAAGATATCTACCCTACCAGTGGGCGCGGAATAGCGACCAAAGATAAAAAGAGAGATGAAAATTTCTATGCGGTTTTCTTATTTTTCTTGCCCCCCCCCCCCAAGTAGGCTAGTTTTCGAATCTTGATGTGCGCCAAATAATTTAGAGAGGTGGGGACCAAAAATGGAAACTGTTTTGCGTAATGTAAAAGTGGTGGTTGCGATTGTTATTTTATCAGCAGGAATTTACGCCTGTGGGAGCAAGAAACCCGTAGATGACGGCAATGCAATTCGCATCGTAACCTCGGCCGTAGACCTCCCCGATTGCGCCCAAGACAGCGAAGGCAAAACCTACTATATAAAGGATGAGGCGATTTTCAAATACTGCGACTCAGGCGGCACCTGGACAAAAATTGATCTCACCGGTGCAAAAGGGGTTGGCGGGACCACAGGAGAGAAGGGCGACACCGGTGCGGCAGGCGCAAATGGTGCTGACGGCGCGCCTGGTCCTACGGGATCTCCCGGACCGACAGGGTCTTCGGGTGCGGATGGTGCCGCAGGAGCTACGGGTGTAACTGGGGCTACTGGCAGTACTGGTGCGACGGGAAGTGCGGGGGCGGTCGGTGCAACAGGTGCGCAAGGCGCGACTGGTGCTACGGGCGCAGCGGGGGCTGCTGGTGCGACAGGTAGTACTGGCGCGACCGGTTCCACGGGTAGTACAGGGTCAACGGGAGCAACCGGCGCTACTGGTGGTTACGCGCTCTATGACAGCGGCAACGTGAATCTGGGTCGTCTGATGTTTTCGGATTGGCCGGGTGTGGCCATTAGTTTTTCAAACGGCGGGTTTGGTGCTTTTTCGATTACGGAAGGGGAATACGATAAGGGTTATTGTAAGTCGGGGTTTTGCGAGGGGAGCTATAATATGACTGGTTGGACTGGCTTTCAGGCAAACTCAAGCACTGCAATCAGCAGCACCAAATCCTACTGCATGTTTACATCTACTGATTGCTCTGGAAACTGTATTTTACCAGACAAGCCAACAGGTGGATCACTTTTTATGAATGCCTTGAATTCTTTTGTCTCGGCATCTGGAAGTGAGGTGGTGTCCTCTAGTGTTACCATCTACTCGCTGTTTCGGTACAATGCGGGGGACTATCTTGTAACACCTTCAGCAAACTCTGGGGATTGTGTCGTAACTTCAAGTGGAACGACGAAGTCCAACACATACGCCGTCACCGTCGTTTCCGGCAGTTCCTACACCTTCCCGTCAAGCATCACCTATCCGTTTAGTGGACCGCTGCAGATAAGATAGTGCCTTCAACGAATCCGATTCGTTTTGCTGCGAAGCTCGCGGCCGTAGTTCTGACCTTCTGTGTGGCGCTCGTTCCTTTGATCGTAAAGGCACGAGCGCTAGATTTTCCAGGGTATCTCTACGACCATTTTACGGATTGGAACTTCTACGTCGATATTTTCTCCTGGTACAAAGCAAGTGCCGTGATTCTAGCAGCGAGCATACTCGTGCCATGTTTGGCTTGGGATCGTGTCTCGCGTGGCATCCACAAACCCAGCAATCACGATCTCATCAGAAGGCCAGAGTTTGCTTTTGTAGGCATTTTTGGCTTACTTGTAATTCTCTCAACGCTTTTCTCAGAACACACCGATCTCGCCATTTGGGGTTTCGTGGGCCAGTTCGAAGGCTGCATTATTTGGCTTTCCTATCTCGTTTTACTTCTAGCGGCCTCGGTATTTTTGACGAACACACACCTAATGAAATGGGTGATAAGCGGTCTTCTCATCGCGGCGGTTGTGGCTGCCATTATCGGGCTGTTTCAGTTTTATGGGCTCTATGTTCTTGACGTTCCAGCCGTCAAACGCCTGATTGCCGGAAGTGACCAGTATGCGACGCTTTTTAACTTCACTAAAACCGCAGGCGGCACAATTTACGCGACGATGTACCACTCAAACTATGTCGGGAGTTATTCGGCGCTCGTGTTTCCACTCTCCTTTGCTCTGTTTTTGTTCTCACGCCCGACTTGGAAAAGGTTTTGTTTTGGCCTCCTCGGTGTTTTACTTTTTGCATTGCTCATCGGTTGCCATAGCAGAGCTGCATGGGCCGGGTGCGCAGTAGCGAGCGCTTGGCTTATAATCTGGAACGTCAGGAGACTAGATTGGAAAGCACTGTCCTTGTTTATTGGAACCTGTGCAACAATCGCGGCGGTGATGGGCTACACCGCTCCGGTATCAAGCGAGTTAGCAGGACGGGTGCAAATGAGCAAAGCCGCACTTGCGGATTTTTTTTCAACCATCGAGGATGATTCTCGCTCAAAAACGGCCGCTTCTGATTACCCCCTTGAATTTCTCGAAGCAGTAGGTAACACGCTCCGGATCAAACTCTCCGGAGTAGGTTTGAAACTTGTCCTTAATGGACCTGACGTTTTAGTCCTGACTTTCGATGGTGTGCCCTTGCCTGTCAGTGTTTCTAAACATGAAGTAAAGATTCTAAGAGACCCCTATAACAAATTTACGTTAAACCTTGGGGGCGAAGACGGTTTGCGCACTGTGGGCATCAGCTACCAAATCGGCCTGACCTTCTATATTACTGATCAGGGTTTTAGATTTAAGAATAGAGGCGCCT
This sequence comes from Bdellovibrionota bacterium FG-2, assembly GCA_051382305.1. GTDB lineage: Bacteria > Bdellovibrionota > UBA1018 > UBA1018 > UBA1018 > CAIRTR01. The sequence continues at coordinate 1,706 of JBBCAV010000302.1, read as the reverse complement.
TGCAGCGACCTGTAATGCCTGAAGTTTGGTTTCCATCATTACCAGATGCAAGATTCAATAGCCGTTTTTACACCTGGAAACGGACACTGCCGCTTCTAAAACGTCGTTTATGGTTTGGCGCAGGCCCAGGAGTCTTCGCAACCGATTTTCCCCAAAACGATTTTGCGGGCAAGAGACGCGTCGGACACGATTTTTTTGTGATTCATGACAAACCTCACAACGGCTATTTGCAAATCGCGCATGGTTCGGGGGTTTTCGCTCTGGTCTGTTTCTTGGGGCTAATCGGAGGGTTTTTTGCCAAAGCCACTCGATTATTTATGAGTCAATCAGGCACGTCCCATATGACCGCGCTGAATCCCTCAGTGGGGTTATTGTTCGGACTAAGTGCTTCGATTTTAGCTTATCTCGTTGCGGCGATCGCAAATGATAGCGTCGTCTCCGTAGCGCCAGTTTTTTGGATTCTCCTGGGGGCCGGGTTTGCGACAATCGAGGGGATCGGGTTCAAATATGGCCGGCAATAGCGTTTGCATTAATCTGACATTAACTTTTTGAATGATCTCAGATTATTGTTGGCAGTTACACCTAAATTAATGTATCCTTAGTTTGTGGCACTAGGAGCACGCTATCAACTGAGCGAAGTCTTTCGGATTATCGACGAGCGCAAGTATTGGTTCTCGGCCCGGAGTAGATCCATTTTTAAAGTCGTTCGCGTCTTTAAGATGCGTGGTCAGGCCACCACTGAGGACGAGGTTGAAGCCTTTATCTTGCGTGGCATAAAGACATTAACTGACGCGCATTTTATTCAACGAGTGCTTCAGTGGGATGACCCAAAGTGCGTAGCTGATGTCTATGGAATCATTTTCGAAGGGTGCCCTTGGTATGTGAAGTTTCTCATCGATGAAGAAGGGATCTTAGAGCCAATATCGTTTCATCCGCCCGAAAAGGATTTAACGACCAGCGGTGGGATTAAAGTTCCTAAAGGAGATTTTGGACCATGAAGAACAAGAGATGCGGTAACTGCGGATCATTTGAAGTCAAAAACAAACCCTACTCCGGCCCCTACCCCTGGAAAGACTTCCCACAGGTTTTCTTGGTAAGGCCGATCTCGGTTTTTCAATGCGAAATCTGTGGTGAAACCATGAGCGGGCCTGGTGATGGGAAACGCTTTGATGAGGCGGCGGTGGAAAGTATCGCAACGCAAGTTCGTCTCTTCATTGATCGAATCGTTGAGCGCGAGCACTGCACGCAGACCGATCTCGCCCAGAGGGTAGGCATCACCCCTCAGTACCTCTCATCTCTTAAGTGCGGGACGAACACCCCAGGCTTTCAGACATTCAATTTCCTAAAAGTTCTTGCCGTCGATGAACGAGCCTTTAAGCTCGCAAGCCCAAGCGCGAAGCTGATAGCATAACCGCCCCCGCCGTCACAATCTACGCAAAATGACAGCTCTTTTTGGGCGTTTCCCCCTCGATGATCTTCCCGCGCGGTACGCGCGGTCCCCTTCGACGCCGGTTTTCGTATTCCGGGTCCGGGAAGTGGATTCTCAGTAAGGCCGAATTTCAGGTGAAAACCAGGTTCGCATAACCCCCAAGCAAGAGCAGCTTTCCCCAAAGCTAGTTGAAATTCGCAGCTGAGTGGCGACGATTTATTCGCTTGATTGTACCTTCCTTGTCAACTTTTTCTTTTTTTCCATTTTGTCATTGTTA
>JBBCAV010000301.1:0-2954 GCA_051382305.1 Bdellovibrionota bacterium FG-2 | reverse complement strand
CTTGGGTTGAGCACAACGGCATCAGATTAGCTCGTCACAAGGACGATATCGCGCGCTCAACAACGCTTCACGAGTGGATTTAGAAAAATATTTCGTACAATCATTTCTGCACAAAAAGTGTGTCAACTTAATTTTTCAAGTTTTAAAAAAAAGGGCTGACCAGTTACTTATTTTTTATGTTTTGGATTCCGAAATTTATGGTGGATCTGGGAATGGGCACTGTAAATGCCGCATTTTCATCCGCCGTTTTTCCGCTGGCTGGCTGCCTGGGGACGATTGGCCTGGGTTGGTACACTGATCGTTTCGCGAAAAACGGAGACCGCTCAGCGGCCATGTGGAAAATGCTTTTGGGATCGGTGCTATCGCTTGCAATCATCGCGCTGCTGATTCCTTTTCATCTCAAGTTCCAAATCGCAATCATTGTTCTTTTGGCATTTTCGGGCTTTTTTATCTATGGCCCGTACTCGATGTCAGCCGGCTGCCTGAGCCTTGATATCGCAGGCCCCGAAGGAGCAGGCACCTACACTGGCATCATCGACGGCCTTGGCTACGTGGGCGGAGCAGTCGCCGCCTGGGGAACCTGCGCGATTTCGGATGCGTTTGGCTGGAGCGAAGTGTTTTTCGCCTTGTCGGGCTTTGCGCTTCTCACGGTCGTCTGGGTTTTTCACACGAGCAAATGGGCTCAGAAAAATACGCATTCTTGATAATAATTATACATAGCAGATTGATTTCTCACATGATTTTAACTTATTGCGAAAAGTACACTAATTTCGTAAAATAGCCTTATGGGCAATCTAACTCGTGAAATAATGCTGAACTCCCTTGAACGCTTGGATCAACTCATTCCCATTGAAGTAACCCTGATCGTAGGAGGCGGTGGTGCCATGATTCTTGCGCACGGGCTTACCCTGACGACCACGGACATCGATGCCGTTCCGCGCGGAATGGATCTGTCCGAACTTGACGTTTATATCAAACAAGTGGCGCGCGAGCTTTCGTTAGTTCCTGATTGGCTGAACCCCTATTATGGAACTTTCGCGCATACGCTGCCCTCAGACTACGGCGATCGTTTGATTGAAGTCTTTAAAGGACGACAGCTCACTGCCTTGGCTCTTGGCTTAGAAGAAATGCTGATCATGAAATGCTTCGCCCACCGACAAAAAGACGTCAGCCATGCAAAAGGCCTTTTGAAAAAAGGGGCGAGGATCGCGCAGGCGGAAAAGCATATTATGTCTCTGCAAAAGAAGGGAATTCCGGGGGCGCAAGAGGCCTTGGATTTTTTGGATGATATTCAGGACCTCTCTTAATGAAAGGGCTTGTGCAAATTCCGAGTATTGAGGATCTAGGGGTGGCTTATGAGAAGTTGCAGTCACGACCGTTTGATATTTCTACTGGTGAGCTCGTTTTGTGGAGCCAGTGGTCTCGATTTGATCCACGACTTGCAGAGCAGTTGATCACCTATTTTGCTAAGAATTGGCGCTTCTTATTGCCTGCAGATTTGAATGCCAAGTTAAGGGAGCAGCCCTGGGCTGCCGCACTCGGGGTACTTTTGTTTCAACTTCAGGAGCTTGGGAACTTCGAAAAATCCGAGCGTACGCTATTTTCGAAATGGGCAGATTGTGTCATGACCCATGTGGCTTGTGCAAGCGGGGAGCAATTCTTCATTGGACTTCGTTCTTTTGGGGGGAAACTCATGCGCGAAGACGCGCAGGGTTCTTTGATGTTTTACAGCAAGTGGGGTTATCTCGGGCGGGAAGTCCTCATAAATAAAGCTCAGCAGAGAGTCGCTGCCACGAATTCAAAGAAAACTTGGATGCCGCCTAGAGCACGGTTGGCGGCGCTTGAAAGTCTATTGTACACGCGCACGAGAATTACAGTCCGGGATTATCGCGAGAAGTTACACAATGCCGTTTCGATGAGACAAGCAGAATTGGATTTAAAAGGTTGTCCTCTGCTGAGGTCCGTAGGGCACACTCGCGCGAGACAGTATGTGTTGCGGAAAAAAAGAGCACACCCGCATGATTGATCACCCAAGCATTCACAGGCCTACGCCCTGGTTTGCCCCTCGCCATCGATGATCCATCGCAGGCTGGTCAGTTCGCGTAAACCCACGGACCCTCGGACATGCAATTTTTGAGTACTGATCCCCAGTTCCCCGCCTAAGCCCAATTCAAAGCCATCCGTAAATCGCGTGGAGGCGTTCCAATAAACGGCAGCGGCATCGACGCTTGATTGAAACATCTTTGCAACTTTGGAGGATTTTGTCACAATCGCTTCAGAATGCCGGGATCCATGTCTCTCGATATGCGCTATCGCGTCTTCTAGCGAATCCACGATTTTGCAGTTCATTTTCAGATCGAGGTACTCGGTGTCCCAAGAGTCTCGGGTGGCCGCATGAACATTGGACCTTTTCTTCAGAAGTTCCGCACTGTCCGGGCAACAAAACCACTCAAGCGAAAACTTTGACATCTTTTCGTAAAGCTTAGGAATTAATGCGCTCGCCTGATCGCGATGCACGAGTAACGTCTCCATCGTGTCCTTTTTCGGACCGTGCGCAACCTGACATAAATCAGTTTTTCACCCCCGCGTGAGTTTTTTTTCATTTTTAGCTGGCGACTAAAATTCACCTGTGGCACACATGAATTATGCGCTACAGAGGCAGGGAATTCAGTCAGGACGAAGTCGAGAAGTTGCGTGAGATACTGGCTGCGAATGCAACGCTGAGTCGCCGCGGTGTCTCTCAACTAATCTCAATGGCAGCCGGATAAGCCCGTTCACCTCGCCGCCGTCGGCGTGATCTGATAAAATTGTTGCGGATTTTAGGATTGAGGGTACAAATAAAAAAAGCCCGGACTAAGATTCCGAGCTTTAAATAACGTTACTTTAACTACCCTAACGGAGGGAACGATCATGACACGCCCTCGTCGCAGCAGCCCAACATAAAGTCTCATCTC
>JBBCAV010000300.1:0-1998 GCA_051382305.1 Bdellovibrionota bacterium FG-2 | reverse complement strand
TGGTCATTTTACTGTCGAGTTTTGGCATTCTGATGGGCTTAGTTTCCCAGGTTTTTTCTAAATTGGGTGACATGGGCACCCAGCTCAATCTTCCGCCCGGGCATTTGTTTTTTACCTTTATCCACACCCAAGCCAATAGCCTGCTTCTCTATCTTGCAATCGCAGTGGTGCTCAGCTGCTGTCTTTCCGTTGGAGTCATGCTCTGGCTGTCCCATCTGTTCCCAGACCCGCTGTTCATAGCGGATAGCGACGCAATCTTTATGAATTGAAATATCTGGGCCTGGTGCTGAGGTGGAAATAAAGATCTGAGGAATTGAGCGGGCTGTTTAAACACCCCGCCCGGTTTTCGACATGCGACACCCGGACGGGGTAAACTGTTTGTATCTTACGCAAGACAGTTGTTCTCAGAATAGATGGGAAGCCTGAAATTGAAAAGTACCTTTGTGCCAGCGAGCTTTATCTTGCGGCGCCGCCGTACTCGTCCATGGATTACGAGTTTCCACGGGTTCGCAACCACTGCCCGCTTTGCGGGAACGCCGGTTGTGCCCGATGGAAGGGCTATTACCTCCGCCAGATGATCTGCTCGGAGATGGAATTCGCGGGTGCCATCGCTATTCATGCCGGGCACTGTCGCACTCAAGGTTGTGATTTTTCACTGCTTCCGAGCTTTTTATTGCCCCAAAAACAGATCAGCCGCCTGGGCCTGGTTGCGTTCCTGGAGACATGGAAACATCGCCATAGCGTGCAGGAGGCTCGGGATGAGTTTGCGGACGGAGTTGCGGCAACCGATGAGGACGCCGGAACCTTACTTGAGAGGGAGGTCCGTTACGAGGTGCCCCGCTCGACCGCCTACCAATGGCTTTACGCTCTCATCGTGAGACTCCGGCTTCATTCTGGCCATCTTCAAATCGTGCCACCTCTGCACTTTTCAGTTTTTGAACTAGTGCGCCTCCCGCTTCGTACATTGACCTCGTGTCTGGAGATTTCGCTGCCCTGGCGCGTGGCGTCTGCACTCATTCTCATCCCTCCTTGAGGACCTCGGAGGCATTTTTAAAACCTGGCCCATTTGAGCCGAGAGTTTTGGACATGTTTCCATGCTGCGCCACGTAAAGGATGTCTTGCGATCAAAAGGAGGTCGCTCTTTTATGGAACAGACAATACGAGACTCAATTGGGTTACTCAGGCACCGCATCATCTCACCCGTCCTCATGGATTCGGGGCGGGCGCAGATGAAGTATTTTCGCGAACTCCAAACGCAAGCGTTTGAAGTTCCCGGACGCGGTCAAAAATATTTCAAACCCGCGACAATGAAAGGCTGGCTGCACCGCTACCGAAAACACGGGTTCGCCGGGATTGTCCCCCGGGAGAGACTTGACCTAGGGAAGTTCCGAACACTCTCCCCAGAAATGCAGGCGGCTTTGATAGCATTCAGAAAAGATAACCTGGATCTCTCGGTCGTTAAATTTCATGAACGCGCCAGAAAACAGGGACTTCTGGGCGAGCCCCCGATCTGCGGGGCGACGCTCTCACGGTTTCTCAAGTCAGAGAACCTATTTCAGGAGAAAAATCCAACACCACGCAAACGCTTTGAAATGAGCCGCTTTGGCGAGCTTTGGACCGGCGATTTTATGCATGGTCCGCAAGTGATCGAGCGCGCTGGCAGTAAGCGCATGCGTAAAGCGATCCTGCTTGCGATCATCGATGATCACTCCCGGCTCATCGTGGGTGCCCGATTTGGTATTCAGGAAACCAACCTCCCGATCGAGCGGGTCTTTCAGGACGCGATTCTTCAATTCGGAATTCCTGACCGCCTATATGTCGATAACGGCCCGAGTTTTTCGAGCTGCTACCTGGCGCAAGTATGCGCTCATCTTGGGATTGGCCTGGTTCACAGTAAGGCGCCGCGCAAAAATAAAATCACATAAAGTCGGATAATTGGGTCACTAAAACAGAGCAATGTTCTGTGCTACATCGATAACATCTCTAAAACACCGTTAG
>JBBCAV010000299.1:0-2003 GCA_051382305.1 Bdellovibrionota bacterium FG-2 | reverse complement strand
GCTGATCCCCACTGATGATACCGACGTGGCACTTTTCATCCGAATGATTACGGATTTCGTCATAGCCGCGGCCGAGTTGTTGGCCGACCATCTGAACCAAAGTCATGAACTGCTCATTTGAAAGGCCATCACTCTTAGCCCTCACAAAATCGAGCGCCTCTTTTTCGGATCCAGAAGTAATAATTTTGTGATAACTTTGAAAAAGTTTTAAATCGCCTGCAGAAGTTGTTATCCCAGAGGTATCGAACAAAGAGGCAGGATTCGTCTCCATTTGTTGGCTGAATTGCTTCCAAGCATCGGGGACTACACTTTGAGAGCACTCCATAGATTTATTTGCTGCACACTTTGCGGAACTCATTTTTGACAGATAATTGGAATAGCGGCCGTCGTAGATGGCAAGCAAGTTGGCGCCTGAAAGATCCAGATTAGGTGCTGGTTTTGCTCCAAGCTCACCAAAAAGTCGTGCAAAGAACTCGCCTTGAAACTTACTCGGAGCCTTACTGGGTTTGGCCATCAGAATTGATTTGCAATGGGCAGGAACAAGTCCATCGGCCTCGATCTTGAGCTGGGTGGCTTGAGCGGCCGCTTTTGAATCGAGCGCAAGCCCCAGCCCCCCTTGGCTTGCCTTTGCCGCGTCCGCGGTGAGATCGCTCAAACCTGCAAGCGATTTGAAGCGCTCGCAATCACACTCAGGTGAAGTAACATCGGCCAGCGCGAGCTCGGGGCTAGCCCAAGAAAAAATGGCGACACTTAAAACGGAGAAAAGAAAATTTCGAAGTCTGCGTTCTTTGCGTTCCATGTCGAGGTCACTCCACCTCCTACAGCATTGCATTTGGAGGGCCAGAGGGCTTCAGGCTGAAATTGCTGAATAACTATGAGGGTGTGTCGAGCGCGACACTGGCAAAAGGCTAACGAGATGTCGAAGGATTGGGCACCGGGGTGATACTGCCAAGGCGTCATAGTTTTGCCCCACAAGCAATCGTTTGTCCGAAGTTTCATGCCTGTGTATGCCTGTGTATACCTGTGTATGCCTGGGTATACCTGTGTATAATGGAGCCATGGATCCTCGACTATTTTCTTTGGTACCTTTTTGGGTGCCGCTCTTGGCCTTCTCGGTTTCTATTGAGATCAAAGCGCAAGAGGCCCCTACCCTGCCTTTGAATACTCAACTCGATGGCCCCCCTTTACACCGATTGGCTTATCAAGGTCACATCTCAGTGGCCGCCTCCGTGGTTAAGCTTCAAAAATCAGGACACATCCCCTGTTCAAATGGAACGCATAGAAACTCCCAATAACGAGTTCTACATCGGCCTCCAGCAGCGCATGTGGGTAAACGCTCCCCTCGAGCGCGTTGAGGCCATTCTCGATGACGTCAAGGGTTACCAAGAGATCTTTCCTGATCTCGATGACGTGCATGTCGTCTCACGCACAAACAATATGTTCGTAACCTTTTGGGAACAACATGTGCCCGTTTTCTTCATTCCAAATGTGAAATTCGAAATGAATTATATCGTCAACAAGCCATCGACTGATCGAAAAATATATCGCTACCAACTCCGAAAAGGACAACACCTCAAAAAGAACAATGGCGCCATTATCATTGAGCGGGACAAAAGCTCCGACAGCAAGGACAAGACTCGCTATACGGAGTTCGATTTTTATGATGCCGACTGGGGCCCTCTGAAAACGTTAGCGCCTGGCAGGATCTGGAAGGAAAGTATTGGAGGAATTTTCGTCTCCGACCTGGCGGTGAAACTCAAAGCGGAGAACCCTTCCTGGCCCAATCAGAAGGTGAAGGAAGAGAGCAAGAAACTCATGGAAAAGTTTCCAGTGGATGTGGTTTTGAGTACAAAGAAAAGAGGATCTTCGGGTTTTTGAGTGGGTACTTTTTAAGGTTTTTCGAGAGGCGGGAGCATACACGTGAGAACCTTGAGCTTGAGATACTCCTCGTCGCGTAGTCCATAAGCCCGACGCTGGATGACTCGAACCTTGTTATTCAACCC
>JBBCAV010000298.1:0-41541 GCA_051382305.1 Bdellovibrionota bacterium FG-2 | reverse complement strand
GCACTGATGCGAGAGATGAGCGTGGATTTGCCCGCATTGGGGAAGCCAATGATCCCGGCATCTGCCAAAAGTTTGAGCTCAAGTTTTAGATTCTTATGCTCGCCTTCTTCTCCGGGTTGGGCAAACTTGGGTGCTTGAAAAGTCGAAGAAACGAAATGTGTGTTCCCTTTACCCCCTCGTCCACCCTTGCATGCCACCCAACGCTCTTTGTCTTTGGAGAAGTCATACAAGATCTCGCCCGAGTCTGCATCGCGAATGATCGTGCCCACTGGAACTAGGATTTCGACGTCGTCGCCATCTCTTCCTGCTTTGTTAGCTCCCGAACCATTATCTCCGCTGTCTGCGGTATAGGTACGTCTGAATCGAAAGTCTTGAAGTGAGCCGAGTTGAACCGAGGCTATGAAGATAATGCCGCCGCCTGCGCCACCGTCGCCACCATTGGGTCCGCCACGAGGCTCGAAGACTTCCCTTCGAAAGCTTACGCACCCTGGGCCGCCGTGACCTCCAGAGACTTTGATAAGGGCTTCATCGATAAAACGCATGGTACTTCTTAGCTAGGGTTGACTAGGATTGACTGGGGTGTGTAGCGAACGGCAATCGCTGCTTACGAAGCGGCAGGATAGACAGAGACTTGTTTTCTCTGTTTATCGTACTGCTCAAATTTCACAACTCCCGGAATGAGGGAGTAGAGGGTGAAATCGCGGCCCAAGGCTACGTTACGTCCAGGGTGGAACTTCGTTCCAACTTGACGCACGAGGATCTCGCCGGAGTTGACGACTTGTCCACCAAAGCGCTTCACACCACGCATTTTGGGGTTACTATCGCGACCGTTTCTAGAACTACCACCTGCTTTTTTGTGTGCCATGGTTTAAGAATCCTCGTGTCTTACTTGCTGCTTGGCTTAGCGTTCGGCTTAGCGCTTGCCTTTTTACTTGGCGTCTTGCTGGCTTTGGCGATTGGCTCGCTCGGGCTAGCTTGAAGATGGGGATTCGTACTTGCAGCGCCTTTGGGGGCCAGCTGCGTGTAGTACTTCCCGAGAAATGCCTTTTTATCTTCAGCGCTCATCGCGAAAGTCTCGCCGGCACCGTTGTCGATGCTGGTGATGAGAAGCTGGGTCTGAAATTGGCGATGACCTTGCGTGCGGCGATATTGTTTTCGTCGTTTCATTTTAACGATAACGACTTTTTCGCCGCGGCCTTGGCCGACGATTTCAGACTGCACTTTGGCGCCCTGAAGAAGAGGTTTGCCCAGCCAAATTTGAGATTTATCGGCTCCGGGCTTCCCTACGAAAAGAACTTGGTCCAGTGTTAAGCTAGCGCCGACTTCTCCGTCGAGTTTCTCGACTTGCACGACATCGCCCGCAACAACACGATACTGTTTTCCACCTGTTTCAATAACTGCGTACATAGACGCAGGAAAATGCCCTATCTTAGCGGCACTGTCAAGAATATATTCTGAGGAATTAATGCGCGAGCTATTGAATCCCCACGACTTCATATTCTCGCACTGTCTTTTGAGCCTCAACCTCAACAACATCTCCCCGTCGTTTACCGAATAACGCTTCGCCCAATGGCGCCTGAAAGGTGAGGAGTTGAACGGTTTTCCCATCGATTACAGCCGTAAGTCCTCCTCCGGTTTCTACCAACAAGCAAAAAGAGCGCTGTCCGTCCAAATCCAGCTCTACGAGGGCGCCCAAAGCGATGGGGTCAGAGGGTTTGAAAGCAAGCAGGGGGAGTGTCCTGAGCATCTGACTTTGTTTCTTGAGCTCAGCGACGCGGTTTGCTTGGGCTCCGGCCAGATAAGAGGCTTCGATTCCGCGGGTGTCGTGTGAGTCTTCAGCTCTGCTCTCCTCGTGCGTAGCTGCGAGGTGGGCAGCATGGGCGGCGTCGCTGATAACAGCAATTTCTTTTTCGAGTTTTTGAAGAAGCCGTTCGATAATTTTCTGTTTATTCATGTGTCGAATAATTTTTGGGACCTATCTTTTCGCCAACGAGATAGGTTGCGCCTGCTGTGGACGCGACCTCTGAAGAGTGAGGGATACGGGCAGGGATATAGAGGTGATCTCCACCCTTGAATTTGTACTGAGTGTCTGCGATCGTAAATAAAACTTCGCCGGTGATGACCCAAAAACAGTCATCCGTCTCATGGATGTGGCGTGGATAGGCAGAACCCGGGACGTCATGCCAGCGAAACGCGCGGTACCCTTCAGTATGAAGGCGTGCTTCAGCCTCCTCTTGTGTGATGGCTAAGGTGCCATCACATGAAATGACTCTGATCATTGAGGACTTTCCCCGTCACTTCGGAGCGCTATTTCCCATAGTTCGCGAGAGAATTTGCGAACTTCTTCGAGTTCAGACACTCTCTCGGGTTGATAACCCTTGGGTCCCTCAAACATGTCTATTTCCCAAAGATTTTGTTCACGATGGAGTTCTGTGAGCGCCACGTGGGGCCCTTGAGTTATTGCGATCTGCAGATATTTTTCTTTGTCGAAATTTAGCATGCCTCCAGGATTACTTGGATTTCACCCTGGAGGCTACTGCCAAATGCATTAGAGCTAGAGACGATCGATTTTTTTGATTTCAAGTGTGTTTAAAGAATTCGCCGTCTGCTCAGTTGAAGCAATGACGCCCTCAATGACGACGTTATTGATTCCGTCGTGATGCATGCGCATCGCGTTGGTAGCGTTGGCGAGGCGGAAGTTCTTGCCCGATTTGGAATCTCGGACTTGAAGTTCACACGGGGTCCCGTTTTCCTGCGAAACGCAGGAGAGGGTGCCGGAGATCGATACGGTTGTGGTTGGATTGCCCCTTTCCATTCGGATGACGGTGTTGGAGAAATCTCGCTCCATAGCAAAAGCTGCGGTGAGAGTTCCTAGGGAAATAACTAGAACGGTTGATACAAGTGTGGCTAATTTCATGCTCGGTTTCCTCCTTGAAAAAAGAGCGATAGCGTTTATGGTGTTGGACGGGCGGGAAAAAAATATGGACAGGTGAGTGGGTTTAGAAACGCCACCAAAGGATTTGCTGACGTTGGTGGGGAAGCGTGAAGGTTTTCATTCGAGGCCTCCTTTCGAGAGTTTTCAACTCTCCTTGTATATAAGCGTGAAGGAGTTTTTGGGGGATGTCAAGGGGCGGCTCTAAATTCTGTGGCTCAGACAGTGGGGGGCACTAAAGGCCGGGGGTCTGCAGTGACACAGCTTAAAATAGCAGGAGAATTTGAAAATTCGGAATTTGATCCGTCTATGATTTTGCTGTTAACAAAAGCGGCACGAAAAGTGGCTCAAAAACGGCGAATGACCCAGTGATGTAGTCGGACTTGTTTTAAGCCGGGCGGGCGTCAAGAAGTTCGTCGGTGAGCGTGCGCCTGAGTCGACGGATTTTCTCAAGCACCTTTTCGCGTGCTGCGGCAGGGAGAGAAAGGACCAGCTCGGTGTATTCAAGAGCTGCGAAGGCGGCGAAGCGGTTCTTACAATAAACAATGACCACCGCTTGAGCGGCAGCGATCCGAGTTAGAATCAAAGATTGAAGTGAACCTCGCAGACGAATGTGTCATCACAAAACAGCGCAGGCGGATGCTGATCAATCTTGTTAAGGCCATGAACTATAATTGTGAGAAGTGGTTGCAGCAGATGTTTGTTGAAGTCCACGCGAAAAAGGATGAGACCCTTTCCCTGATTCGTCATGTGCTGAAACAGCCCGGACGAATTCGCACCTCCGCTCATAGTGTCGAAATAGAGCTTGAGCGCTTTGATAATACGGCGCAGTCGACAAGTTTAGATGCGGTAATCAATAAACTCAATCAGTTCAGTTGGTTAATGTTTCCGGATGGGCGAAAACTCAAAATTTGGCAGGCTCCAAAAGCAACGATCTGCTCGGTGGGTTCAATTGGAGTTCTGGTGTCAAGAATCGAAACCAACTTAACAAAACGCGCTCAACTCGCCCACAGCGTACATACGAGGGCAATTCCCTCTTTGGATGTTTCGCCTTGCTCAACACGTTCAGGCAAGAACCTCTCAACCGCGATGGGAAAACCTGTTCGCGTGTTTGGATCGAGAAAAACAGAGACTAAAACGTCTTGAAGAGTGCGTTCGTAAAGAACAGAGCTGATCTGCGCATCCACGGCGAGAGCCGCGAAAGAAGCTTCCGAAGGATTTGAGGGCCCCGCTGCCTCAATGGTTAGTAGCTTTTTTTCGATGATTCGCGCATACGGTGTTTCGGCGTGAAATCGAAAGGTCACCTCCACAAAAAGGGTTTGATCAGGCGACTCAATCAAAGATCTTTCGATCTTGAGGGTCGTTTCGAGCTTGCAGCTCTCCTTGGGTGCCGTTGCAAAAGCTAGGGAAGTGGGGCCTAGAGTTCCAAGCGCAAGAAGGCACGTAAGGACTGATTTATCGATTTTCATGGAAGTTACCTTTTCGTATTTCAGGGTTAAGGATTCATGTCTTTGAATTCACCGGCACCTGACATGTAGAACGTGTTGGTGTTTTCTTCGTGGTTGATCGCCGTATCAATACTCCAGACCTGAGCCAACTGAATGGCAGCCACAGGGTTGGCTCTTGAGCCGGCGTTGGTAACCACTTGGACCTTGGCTTTAGCGTTAAATGTATATCCCCACATTACACGTAGATTCGAAGGGATAATTTGCGCGTTGGCAATATAGCGGCCCACCCCATCCATCGATCCGCCATAGGTGAACATCACTTGGTAGGTGTAGTCAATGACAGTGACGCCATAGAAGTTTTCATAGGTTTTGCGATAGGCACGGGCATACGGAGCGCGCCATCCTTCGAGGTCAAAGGCGTTTTGTACACCAAAGGGCAGTGCATTCGCAGAATCGAGACTAACGTTAACTACGGGTCTGTTCTCTTCAACAAGCGCCCACATTTTTTTCCCGAGATTTACAACTTTGTCAAAAGCCATTTCCAACTCGGTGATGTCTTCCATGAAGCCGAACAGTTTAAGTTGCGGTGCCGGATTGGAGTATTTTAGATCGGTCATGAGTGATGGATCAATCGCAACTTCTTCGGTGTGGATTTTCGCAATGCGAAGTTTAAGGTCGCCCTTTTTTGCTTTTAGCTTTTTTGAAGCGGCAGAAGCAGGTGTGACGGAGAGCGCTAGAGCTATGATAGCCGTGCCTAAGAGCTGATTTCGTTTTGAAGCTTTAAACATTAAATTCCCCCTTTTTTTGGTACATTAAGAACTCGGAGCATCAAATACGGCACCGAGTCGTAATATGCAAAGAATTCTAGTTGCACCGCAAAAAAACCTTAAATTTCCAGTGACGCAATAGGTCAGATGCTGCGCAGCCTCATTCTCGTGTGGAATTGTTTGATTCCATATCGGCATAATTAACGTCGATTTCCGCCGGCTTTGGAACGGATCCGCTCTATCTCAAATCGGGGAATAAATTCCCCTCGAAAAACGAACCTTAGAAGATCATACTTCTAGGAATGGCAAAGAAAGAATCGCAAGAAGAAGGTGGCCTGAATTTTTTGAGTGTCGGTACTCGGCTGCTCACCAAAGATGTAATGGATCAATACATTCGTACGATGGGGCCTCATCGCACATACTACGCTACGGGTATGGTCGCGGCCCAAAGAGTGATAGCAGACACGATACCCGACATCATCTTAATGGAATATGAATATGCGGATGGGACCGCGTTTCGCTTACTTCAAGAGATCAAAAAGCTTCCCGCCTCCGCAAATGTATTTACGATCTTGGCTGTAGATGAAGATAGCCTAGCTTTAAAAAATATTGCTGAAGAAATGCATGTCGATGCCATTCTGATGAAACCATTCAGTGCGAAAAATATCGAAGAGCAGTTTCTTGCATGCCAAAAACGTGCAGACGACAAAACCAGTGTTTCGTCGCTAGTGCGGCAAGCCGAGAGAGCTTTTGATGAAAAGGCGTTTACTTTTGCGGATAAATTATTTCGCCTCGCGATTCAAACGGGCGGCGAAAATGCCAGAATTCTTTCGAAGGCTGGTGCTTATTACGCGAAGGTTCCGGATTACACCCAGGCCGAAAAACATCTCGAGCGAGCGGTCAAGATCGATCCTCAGTGTGTGGTGGCGCTTAATGAGTTAGGACTTTTGTATCTCAAGAAAAAAGAGTTTCGTCAGGCCTTTGATTATTTGACCAGGGCCCAGGATCTTTCACCTCTAAATCCAGAGCGTCCGAAAGTGATGATGAAGCTACATATGATGTGGGCTACTGAAACGATGAAGTCCGTCTTGATGACCGACCCAGGGAACGACGTTTTGAAATACGAACTCGCGAAACTTTCGATTTTTCAGAAAGACTACGCAGGCGCGATGAAACTGTTCCAGCAAGTCAAATTTGAAACGGCAGATCCTCGGCACGATGAAATGCAAAAATATACCACCTTTCTAACAAAACTGAGTGCCTTGCGCTGATGTTGCCTCAAGCTTATTTACAACGACTAAGGCAGGAATTCGCGGAGGGATTCTCTTCTGTCGCGCCTGCTGATTTGGAAGAATACGGCTGGGATTGGACGAAGCTCTATCCTCCGAAACCCAGCTTGATTTGTTTTCCTAGGGAAACCACCGAGGTCGCCCATCTCGCGCGGCTTTGCTCGGAGTTCGGTGTGGCGCTCGTTCCTTCGGGCGGACGAACGGGACTGGCGGGCGGGGCGGTCGCGACAAATGGCGAAGTGGTCGTTAGTCTCGTTAAAATGCGCCGATTAGGCGATGTGGATACACTCTCGAACACCTTGCGCGTCCAGGCGGGAGCGGTCACCGAAGCGGTTCATCATCATTGTGAAAAACAGGGTCTGACTTGGCCCATTGATTTTGCGTCAAAAGGATCAAGCACAGTGGGTGGGAACATCGCGACCAACGCGGGTGGCGTGAAGGTGATTCGTTACGGTTTGACTCGCGCATGGGTTTTGGGTTTGCAGGTTGTGACAATGTCGGGCGAGGTTCTTGAATTGAATGGGGCTTTAGAGAAAAACAATACCGGTTTGGATTTGAGGCAGCTATTTATTGGGACCGAAGGCACCTTGGGAATTATTACCGAAGCCACCCTAAAGCTTGCGCCCATGTCCGGAGAGCTGGATGTTTTCTTTTTTGCACTCAAAGATCTCGATGCCGCCGTGAATCTTTTCCATGCGGTACGGCGGTCACCGTTTTCGGTCATGGCGTTTGAGTGCCTATCGAAGAACTGTTTAGAGACGGTGGTTGCACAGCGGAGTTTGGCGCATCCATTTGCTCAGTCGGCCGGTGGGTCTAGCGATGAGGTGGGGGCCTATGTCTTGCTCGAGATCGAGCGTTCGGATTTGGATTTGAGCGCTTGGCTTACTGGGCTTTTTGAAAATACTCTCGTTCTAGACGGAGTTTTGGCTCAATCCAAACGCCAAGCCACCGATCTTTGGTCGCTGCGCGAGGGCACGCCCGAGAGCCTTATGCAAAAGAACTTTGTTCATAAGAACGACGTTTCAGTGCCGATTTCGAGTCTCAAGCCCTTTGTCCACGAACTCATCGAGCTTTTTAAAAATCCTCGTCATGGTTTTGAACTTTACCTGTTTGGACATTTGGGAGACGGGAACTTGCACCTTAATACAATGAAGCCGGATAACCTCGATAAAAACGAGTTCACGAAGCGATGTGAAGCGGTCGACGAAGAATTGTTTGCCCTGGTTCAAAAGTATACGGGGAGCGTCTCCGCAGAGCACGGGATTGGTTTGCTCAAAAAAGAAGCGCTTCATTATTCGCGCACGCCGCAGGAGATGGCGCTTTTGAAAGGCGTGAAATCTCTCTTAGATCCAAAAGGATTGTTGAATCCGGGGAAAATATTTTAGTACAAAATCCTCGTCTTCAACGAAGTCTTTAACCCCTCAATCGCATTTTTCACTTCAAACGATAGCTCTTGATCGGTATCCATCACCAAGTAACCCAAATCTCCATCCGTCGCTAACGTCTGCGCGCGAACGTTGGCTCCGAGTTCAGAGACGATGCGATTGATTTCTTTCAAAACTCCCGGAGTATTTTGGTGTGCATTTAGAATGCGGTGACTTCCTGGGGTGGGAGGCATCGCAATTTCTGGAAAATTCACAGCCCTCGTCGTCACTCCCATATTCACATATCGCATGAGCGAAACGGGAACTTCACCGCCGATATTGACTTGGGCTTCTTCGGTTGCGCCTCCGACATGCGGGGTGAGAATCACATTGGCTAAACCTTGAAGTGGCGTTTGAAAATTCTTGGAATTTCCTTCTGGCTCTTCGGGGTAAACATCCACCGCCGCTCCCGCCAAATGGCCGGATTTCAGGGCTTCGGCCAAAGCTTCAATATCGACCACCGTGCCGCGACTGGCATTGATCAGATAGGAGCCTTTTTTCATCCAGCGCAATTGCTCTTGCGAGATCATCATATGAGTCAAAGGAGTAGCAGGGACATGTAAGGTGACAAAATCGCTCATTTGCAAAAGTTCATTAAGCGTATTGCATGCCTTTGCGTTTCCCAGGGGGAGCTTTGAAACGATGTCGTAGAAAATGACCCGCATTCCTAGGGATTCGGCGAGCGTGGAGAGCTGAGAGCCGATGTTGCCGTAGCCGATGATTCCCAAAGTCTTGCCGCGGACCTCAAAACATGAAGCTGAGCTTTTGTTCCAAGCCTTGTTGTGCATTTCCATGGTCCGCTGGGCCAGTTTGCGAGACAGCGAGATGATCTCGGCAATCATGAGCTCCGCGACACTCCGAGTATTTCCAAAAGGAGCGTTAAAGACCGGGATTCCTCGTTTTTTGGCCGCCATGAGATCGACATGGTTGGTGCCGATGCAAAAACAGCCCATCGTGATCAAGTTTTTCGTTTCAGCGAGGACCTCTTCAGTGATCTGGGTCTTGCTTCGGATCCCAAGGACATGGACATCACGGAGCTTTTTCTTGAGCTCCTCGGGGCCGAGCGCTTGGGGAAGGCATTCGACACTAAAACCTTCGCCTGAAAATAGGTCGCGGGCGATTTGGTGGACGTTTTCGAGGAGCAGAACTTTGATTTCATTTTTTTGAAATGTGGTAGCCATATAAATGAGAGTATAGTCGAAATTACTAAAATAAGGAGTGAGATTTCTTAATGTCCAAATATCGGGGCGGCAGTGATGACTGGTTGGACGACCAGCGCAGTGTTAAACGAAGCGCTAAGAAGAAGACGCCCTCTTCTCGTGCGACGCTGAGCGCTGAACAAGCGAACGCGGTCGTTATTGAGGTATTTCCTAAGCTTTGCAAAGTGCGGATGATTGAGAGTTCGGCAGAGTATCTTTGTCATTATCGCCGCGCGCGTATCTTTCGTGCGGGAGAGAATCTGGAAGAAGGCCAAGTGAGGGAACGCACGCCCGTAGCCGTAGGCGACCGAGTCGTGGTCGGCGCATTCAGTGGCGAAAATGGGGTGGTCGAGGCCGTCACTCCGCGACGAAACCGTCTTTCAAGGCCCGCACCCGGTGGTTCTGAAGCGAAAATGAGACATGTTTTAGCCGCAAACGTCGATTTGCTCGTGGTTGTGTGTTCCATCAGGGAGCCCGATTTTAGCCCAGGGCTTGTTGATCGTTTCTTAATTGCAGCTCAAGCGCAGGGGATTCCGGTGGTTTTGTGTTTGAACAAAATAGACTTAAGAAAAGATGAAAGCACGGAGGTTCTCGAAGCCCTGTATACTAAATTGGCTGCTCGCATCTTTGAAATTAGTGCGAAAAAAGGCTCAGGCGTTTCGGAGCTTTTAGACGCACTGAGGGGGAGCACTGCCGTTTTTTGCGGCCACTCAGGTGTTGGAAAAACCACGCTCTTACGAGCGCTTTTGCAGCGTGAGGTTGGAAGAGTCGGTGAAATCATTTCCGCTACTGGCAAGGGCCGTCATACCACCACGAGTGCCGCCATGTTTTCCGGGCCGGATCAATCGTATTGGATCGATACCCCCGGAATCAAAGATTTGGGCCTGGAAGGCGTGACAGAGGAGTCTTTGTTAGAATATTTTCCAGATCTCAACGAACTCGAATGCTCCACGCAAGGCTGCAAACACAATGGCGAAACGACTTGCGTCGCAGATGCAACGGGTGACGTCGTTTCTTTGCGCTTGGCGAGTTATCATCGAATTCTTAAGTCATTGACTCAAGAACTCGATGAAGTTTAGCGTTCAAAAATCTCTTTTGAGATAATCAGGCGCTGAATCTGACTCGTGCCTTCGTAGATTTGATAAATCTTGGCGTCGCGCATGAGCTTTTCGACTGGATATTC
This sequence comes from Bdellovibrionota bacterium FG-2, assembly GCA_051382305.1. GTDB lineage: Bacteria > Bdellovibrionota > UBA1018 > UBA1018 > UBA1018 > CAIRTR01. Next base: position 31,299 of record JBBCAV010000298.1, on the reverse strand, counting down.
AGCCGAGTATCCATAACCGCCCAAGATTTGCACCGCATCTGTGGACACTCGCATCGCTGTGTCGGCCGCAAATGTCTTGGCCATCGCGGCAAACTTCGTATTACGATGTCCGTTGTCGATCATCGAAGCGGCTTTTTGCACCAACATTCGAGCCGCTTCGATGTCTTTGGCCATATCGGCAATCATGAAGCTAATGGCTTGAAACGCTGCGATCGGCTGTCCAAAGGCTTTGCGAGTTTTTGCGTATTCAATGGCTTCATCCATGGCGCGGCGAGCGAGCCCTACGGCTCCGGAGGCAACAGCGGGGCGGGTGTGGTCGAATGCGCTCATCGCGATCTTAAAGCCTTCGCCTTCTTTGCCGATACGATAGCGCTCTGGGATTTTAACATTTTCAAAGGTGATTCCGCGCGTATCACTGGCATGTTGACCCATGTTCCATTCTTTTTTCCCAACCGTAATTCCAGGAAGGTTAGCCGGAACGACAAAACCCGACATCCCTCGGTGTTTGGCTGCAGGATCGGTGTAGGCAAGTACAAAGTACCAGCTCGCGACGCTGGCATTGGTGATCCACATCTTAGATCCATCGATGACGTAATCTCCGCCCACTTTTTTAGCAATCGTGCGAATGCCGCTGACATCCGATCCGGCGCCGGGCTCGGTCACGCAATAAGCAGCAAATTTTGGCTCAGCGGTGAGCATGCCAAGGAATTCTTTCTTCACTTCGTCGCTTCCGGCGACAATCAACGGTGCGGCAGCAAGGGTGTTGGCTTCCATCGCAGTGGCAATCCCTGTGCAGCCATAAGCGAGTTCTTCAGTAATGATACAACCTTCGAGAACGCCTAAACCCATTCCGCCGTATTCGCCAGGGATGTGAGTGTTCATGATGCCTAGTTCCCAAGCTTTTTTTGCAATTTCATGAGGGTAGTCGCCTGTTTCATCGTGGTGGGCGGCTTTCGGAATGATTTCTTCCTTCGCAAACTTTCGGGCCAGGTCTTGTAGCTGTTGCTGCTCATCGGAAAGTGTAAAGTCGATCATAGATCCTCCAGTGAAGTGAACTTTTGGGTTAAGTATACTGTTTCTGAAGTTTATTGCGACATGAATTGCAAGGCAAGTTTAAGATGCGGTACAACAGTATCCATGAGTATTACAAAGACCACGAAACTCCCCTCTTGGCGCATCGCTTTTGCATCCCTTTGGGCCGATTTGTTTTCTTCCCCCATTCATCTTGATTCGGCCTTGTCGCGGCTTCCCAAAGAACTCAAGCCCATTTTGAGTCCTGTGATGTCTAAGATCTTGCTTCGGCCAGCGTCGGTGGCGCGATGGGCGAAGGTTAGGATTCCCTTGGGGGAACCTTGGTCATTACGGGAGCCTGGTTCCCCCGGGATGACCAAGCTGGCTTGGGTTTCGCACTTGGCTGAGTTCTTAGTTCAAAATCGGGAGTCCCCCCGATCGAAGGGATACGAGTCTTTCGTCGATAATTTCCCCCCTGAAATGATTTCGGAGTGGGAACAGTGCTGGGGAGTCGCGGCGGTAAAGGATCTTGCTCGGCTCTTGAGTCAGGAGCCCCCCCTGACGATGAGGGCTTCATCAAACGCTGATTTAGAGGGAGTGCGGAGCGCCTTAGAAGCGCATCTTCAGCTTTTTGATATAAAGGATGTCCCTTTTATAATGCCGCGAGTTCCCCGCGGCATCGGACTTTCGGGATATGCTCCGGTATTGGGATCTGACGCTTTTAAAAAAGGCGACTTTGAAATTCAGGATGAAGGCTCTCAGCTCATGTCTGCTTTTGCATTGAATCCGGAGGTGTTTTCAAAATTCCTACAGGCCCAGCCAGGGTCCACTGTGAGTGCGCCGATCGACCCCGCGACTGTCGTCTTCCCGAGCGCGCTCACCGTGATCGATGCGTGCGCAGGTGCGGGCGGTAAGAGTCTTGCCATGGCCGATCTTCTTCACGGAAAAGGGCGGGTGTACTCTTACGATGTTTCGGAGAGGAAACTGCAAGCTTTGCGAAAGCGAGCTTCGCGGGCCGGCCTTCGAAACATCCAAACAGTTTGCGTGATCGAAAACGAAGAACATTTGACCGTCAAAAAGTTTTCGGCGCGTGCGGATATTGTTCTCGTGGATGCTCCTTGTAGTGGGTGGGGTGTTTTGAGGCGAAACCCGGATATCAAGTGGCGCCAAACTCTGGCCGAGCGCGAACGCTTACCAAAGGTTCAGTTGCGACTTTTGGAAGCCTACGCCCCATTGGTAAAAAGGGGGGGGCACCTTGTGTTTGGGGTCTGTACTTTTCGTAAACAAGAAACTCTTGATGTCGTTGAGCAGTTTTTGAAAAACAACTCTGATTTTAAGGAGGGGTTCGGGGGTTTTTTCGGTCCGGGTCCTAGTGATGGGTTCTATATGAAAGAATTCGTGAGGGGATCAAAAACGAGGACTTCTTGAATGCTCATGCTTCGAAAGCTGCTTTGGAAACTCGTAAAATTTTTCTTGTTTCGGTTTGATGCTGAAAAGGCTCACCGAGGGATGGTTTCCCTTGTGCGTGAACTCAGTGCTCTGAATCCTAAAGTTCTGCGGATTGTGAGTGGCGTGCGTTCTTTGAATACTCTAGGCGTTGCGCCAGTTGAAGTCCTTGGCCTCGAGTTTCACTCTCCATTGGGTCTTGCTGCCGGCTTTGACAAGGATTGTGAAATTCTCTTGGCGCTTCCGCATCTTGGGTTTGGTTTTGCGGAAATCGGAACACTGACCCCTCGGGCGCAGGGGGGTAACCCCCGTCCGCGCTTGTTTCGAGATCCGAAGGCTCAGGCGCTCTTTAATTGCATGGGGTTCAACAATTCGGGAGCGGCCGAAGGTGCGCGGCGACTTGCTCAACTCAGAGAGCGCGGGCTACCGCAGGGGTTTCGCGTGGGCGTGAATGTGGGTAAGAACAAAGATACGCCTCTTGAGCGCGCTTTTGAGGATTATGCGGCAGCCATCAAGCCTTTTGACGGGCTCGCGGACTATATTGTGGTTAACGTGAGCTCTCCAAACACGCCCGGCCTGCGCTCTTTGCAGACCCAAGAAACGCTCGCGCAGATCATGTCCGCTGTCTTGGAAGTCAAATCAGGGTGGAAAAAGGTACCGCCCACCTTTTTGAAGCTCGCACCAGAGCTAGAGGGCCCTGAATTAGCCGATATTATTCATTCAGTCGCGGCTGATGGATGGATTTTGACCAATACGTTGGGCGGGACCTTGAGTCGGGGGGGGCAAAAGGTCCAAGGGGGATGGAGTGGGAATCCGTTGAGGGAGATTTCTCGGCGGCGGCTCGTAGAGGTTAGAGGGATGACATCGAAGCCTATTATCTCAGTGGGCGGGATTCTTACGGCTGCGGAGGCGATTGAGCGATTAAACTTGGGCGCAAATTTAATTCAAATTTATTCGGGGTGGATTTTGAATGGGCCTTCTTTTCCTGTCGAAATTCTTCGCAAAATAGGCCGAAAACAGTCCTAAAACACAAAAGCCCCGGGCTTGAGGCCCGAGGCTTTTGTGAGCTTTTAGAAGCGAAGAAGTTATTTCTTCTTTTTCTTTGCTACTTTTTTCTTTGCTACTTTTTTCTTTGTAGCTTTTTTCTTTGTTGCCATTTTTTTCTCCTCCGTCATTTGAGCTTAGGTGCCCAATTATTGACATACCTAGATGTTACCTTGAATTTATTTTAGATCAAGTAAAGATCAAAAATAAATTCACTTTTTTTTTAATCGAGCGCTGCAGATTGTGCGACAACAAGATTATGGGACGCGAATCGGTGAAAAATCTTCCTTCTCTTCCTCCACTGGATCCCAAGGAGCGATTGAAACGTCGTCGTGAGGCGCTTGCGATCATTTTGTTGGCGGGGTTTTTCATTCTTCTCACTTTTGCTGAATTTCAGCTTACACAAGTGGCAAAAACGCTTCCCTTCGTAAACTCAATTTTCTTTTTTGGGTTGTTGAACGTCAACATTATCATCCTCATTCTTCTCGTATGGCTTGTTTTTAGAAACATCGGGAAGCTCTTTTTGGAACGAAGACGCAAAATTCTCGGTGCGCGGCTCAAAACAAAGCTCGTGATCGCCTTTTTGGGGCTTTCGATCACGCCGACGCTCGTGTTGTTCGTGATTTCTGCTCTTTATATCAATTCTAGCTTCGAAAAGTGGTTTTCCCTCAAAATTCAGAACACGCTTCAGGCATCCTTGGATATCACTCAAACTTATTATCGAAACACTGCGCAGACAGCGATGCATTTTGCGGAACATTTAGCCGAAGGCTTGGCGCCAAAGTGGAGTTCCTCGGATTCAGGCGAAATTTCAAGTTCAGTGGAGATTTATTTACGTCTCCAACGTGAGCTTCTGGCGCTCGATGCGGTTGAGGTTTATGCAGATCCGTTGGAGGAGCGGTTCTTGGCAAAGAGACCGATCTCACCGGAGGTTGTTGATCAGCTGCCGCGGTTATCTGTGGATGTCTTGGAACGGGCTTTTTCGGGAGAGAAGTTTTTCATCACCCAGCATGTGGGTTCCGGCGATCTCATCAGATGTTTAGCGGGGATCAGAAGGGGGGGGGGCATTGAAAGTCCCGTCACGGCGGTTTTAGTCGTGAGTGCCTATATTCCGGTCAGTATGAAGAGCAAAGTGGCTGAAATCACGAGCGTCTATGAGGACTATAAAGAAACAAACCCTTTGAAGTACCCGATGAAGACGACCTATCTTCTTATCTTGATCATGATCACGCTTGTGATTATCTTTGTCGCGATTTGGATTGGCTTGTACATCGCCAGAGAGCTGACGGTTCCCGTTGAACGGCTCGTGCTAGCGGCCCAGGCGGTCGGCGCGGGGAACTTGGATGTTTCAATTTCCGCGGTTGGACACGATGAGATCGCGGTTCTCGTCGAGTCCTTCAATAAGATGACTCGCGATCTCAAAGATCATCAGGAGCGACTGACTCAAGCTGGCGCAGACCTTGAGCGAAGGCGATTACAGCTCGAGGCGGTTCTTGCCAATGTCGGAACGGGTGTGATCGCGGTCGATCGCGATGGGATTGTTACGACCTTCAATCGCGCGGTCGCGCGCTTGCTTGAGATTGAGCCTTCGCAAGCGGTCGGGAGGCGCTATGATGTGCTTCTTGTCTCGAAGGCCGCTCCATTGGTATTGGCTATTGATCAGGCTTTTCGGGGATCGAGTGGGGCGATTGCCGGTGAGCCGGAACTCGCCCAGTGGAATGTTCACCAAGGAGAGAGCGTTCAGGTTTTGTCGGCTATCGCGACTCCTCTTCAGGAGGGCGGGGCACAATGGGGGGTCGTTTCTGTTATCGATGATATGACCCATCTAATTAAAGGCCAGAGAGAAATGGCCTGGAGAGAAGTCGCTCGTCGAATCGCTCATGAGATTAAGAACCCTCTGACCCCCATTAAACTTTCTGCTCAGCGGCTGCAGCGCCGACTGGGCGCGCTTGCAGGCAAAGATGGTGCCCTGATGAAAGAATGTACGGACACCATTATACGTCATACGGATGAACTGAAGGAAATGGTGAATGAGTTTTCAAACTTCGCTCGGTTCCCTGAGGCTTCTCCCGCGCCTCACGATCTTAATAAGGCCTTGGGGGAGGTTCTCCCGCTTTTTGAGCAAGCTCATCCTTCGATTGGATTTAAGGTGGCGCTTGAAGCGCGCATGCCGATTTTTGAGTTTGATCGTGATCAAATTAAACGCGTGGTGATCAATTTGTTGGATAATGCCGTCGCGGCCCTCAACTCCTTGCCCCTGGGGAGCCCCAAAAGAATAGACCTTTCTACGTTTTTCAACGAGGAGCTGAAAATTGCGGTTGTTGAGATAGGGGATAATGGACCGGGTATCAGTGAGGACGTTAAAGCGAGGATCTTCGAACCTTATTTTTCCACTAAAACAGGCGGGACGGGGCTGGGGCTTGCGATTACGAAGCGCATTATCAATGATCATGATGGATTTATTCGAGTTCATTCGGCTCCGGGAGAGGGGACCCGTTTCGTAATTGAGCTTCCCACGACGGTACGAAATCAGTTAGAACAACGCTCACCCAGGGTTTAATTAAATATGATGAAAGGGGTGGCACCGTGTCGCGATTAGTTTTGGTCGTAGATGATGAGACATCGATTTTGGAATCGCTTTCGGGGGCTTTAAAAGACGAGGGCTATCGTGTGGTCACGGCTTCTTCGGGGCGTGCAGGGATTGATCTGATTCGCTCGGAGCGGCCGGATGTAGTGATCTTAGATATTTGGATGCCTTCGCTCGATGGGCTTGAAACTTTGAAGCTCATTAAGGCCGAGTGGCCTGATCAGTTTGTGATCATGATGTCGGGGCATGGAAATATTGAGACAGCGGTGCGCGCGACAAAGCTTGGGGCCTTCGATTTCGTGGAAAAACCGCTTTCGCTCGAGCGTATTTTAGTGTTGCTTCAAAACATGGCGGGCGTTCAGGATCTCGCGCGTGAAAACCAGGCGCTACGCAAACAGGTTAGCAAGTCTCACACCTTGGTGGAGGCGAGTCCAGCCATGAATCAGATTCAGGAGCTCATTCGACGAGTCGCGCCCACGACGGGCTCAGTCTTGATTACGGGTGAAAATGGCACGGGCAAGGAAGTGGTGGCTCACAGTATTCATGCGCTTTCACAGCGTTTTAACAAACCTTTTGTAGAGGTGAATTGCGCCGCTATTCCTGAAGAGTTGATCGAAAGTGAGCTCTTTGGCCATGAAAAGGGCTCCTTCACGGGCGCGACAAATTTGCGAAGGGGAAAATTTGACTTAGCTCATGGCGGGACACTTTTCTTGGATGAAATCGGCGATATGTCGCTGAAGACTCAAGCGAAGATTCTTCGTATTCTTCAGGAACAAAAATTCGAACGAGTGGGGGGGGCGCAGACCATCGCCGTCGATGTGCGAATTGTTGCTGCAACGAATAAGGATTTGAAAGCTGAAATCCAAAAGGGTGGATTTCGGGAAGATCTTTTTTACCGATTGAATGTAATTCCGTTTGTGATTCCTCCCTTGCGTGATCGCAAAGAGGATATTCCCTTGTTAGCGGAGCACTTTTTGAAGGACTCGGTTGCGAATCATGGGCGGAAACTCAGAGAGTTTTCGAAAGAAGCGATGCAAGTCCTCATGGCGTATCCTTGGCCCGGGAACGTGAGAGAGCTGAAGAATCTTATTGAACGTGTTGTGATTTTGACTGCCGAAAGTGAAGAGGGGCAGTTGATTTTGGCCGCACACATTTTGGGGCATCTAAAGGATGACTCTTGGAGTTTCAATCTCGAAGAGCGGGCCGATGAACCCCGCGGAGACACGGCAGAGACCGGTGGGCGCAATCTTCGTGATGCTCGGCAGGAATTTGAGCGCGAGTTTATTTTGAAGACGCTTAAGGAGCATGATTGGAACATTTCCAAGACCGCCCAGGTTTTAGGAATTGAGCGCAGCCATCTTCATCGGAAGATCAAATCTTACGGGATCGAGACGTAATTTCGTACAACCTGATTGCGCTAAGTCATAAAAAGCATTTGAAATTTATAGGTTTCTTTATTTTCAGATGCTTTCTTAACTCGTTAGTTGAGTAATTTGGTCTGGTTTGTCAAAATGAGGGTGAAGGGCGGGGCGTTTGTCTCCTTTTACACAGATCAGGGGAAATTACGGATTTGCACTTGTTTTCATGCTGATGGGAATGAGTGCTTCAATTTCATCTCGAGCAGAGGGGCGCCGTTCGCAGATTTCAAATCCTTATAAGTTCACCGTTGAGTCAAAAGTTTCCATGACTCAAGTGAAACGTGGACAAGGCGTGCCGGTGGACGTTTCGTTTACGTTTCCAGATTTACCTGCCGCCTTTCACATGCAATCGACTGCTGGCAGGAAACCACAGATCGAAGTGCTGCTTAGCGCAACCGATGGAGCTTTGAATTTGCCCGAATCTCAGCGGATTCGGGGTGTTCGTAATCGGCCCAATCGAAGTGACAGAAGCCGGGATTTCGTTTTTGCCATTGATCTGTCGGAGGCAAAACGGGGTTTGCGAAAATCCATTCAATTTACGCCGACCGGAAATTTTGGTGCGCGTGTTCGAGGACAGCTCCTTATTAACGGCGTGGTTGTGGCTCGAGCAGGTTGGGGTGTCGTTTTTGATTCCAAAGGACGCGGGCGCGAAATTTTGGCGCGTGACCTGATCCGTGAACATCGAACGCGAATCAATCAAGGTAAACTTCCGAATGCAGGCTATGTGATTCCTCCTTTAGGGAGGGGGCGATGAATATCTCCAAGATCCTTCTGTTAGGGTTTCTGGTATTCTGTTCATTGCAGATGGCCGCAGCGGCTGCTGGTCTGGGCGAAGACGGATATAAAGGCGATCCGGTTTCTTCTTTTAAGAAAAAGATCACCATTAAAGGGCGTTTGGCTTTTGAAGAAAACTGGGGGTGTGACAGCTCCGTGCCAGGACAGTTTGTTTCTGGACAGGAATGTCATCAGTATAAACATCGGTTTTATGGAGCGGGTCCCAATTTGGGAAAACCGGTTACTGAAGATCTGATGCCGGAGGAAATCTATGATTCTGTAACAGGCGAACTCTACCCCTTGCTTCGTCCTTTTAGCGCTCAAGTGAAGATCAGCCTTTTTAAAGGAACTAAACCAGATCTTCAACTCTGCGACGTGTCGAAGGTTGTTCAAACGGATTCGGAGGGGAACTTTGAAGTTGATCTTCAGGCGTGTGGCGCAGGGCAGAAGGTGATCGTTTCACTGGAAGCGAAGCTTGTCTATCAGCTCAAGGGCTTTGACAAAACGGGTGCGATAGTGGCCGGTTGGCCGCAAAATGAGGGGGGAGAGGAAGTAAAGAAGACCAATAGCCTTGACTTATTGGTCACCAAGATTATGGCGTGGGATATTAATGCACAGCCACAGTTTTTCCTGGGACAAGTACCCACTTATGAAGACGCCACGGGGAAAAAGAGCCAAACACCGACATTCAATTTTTTTACCGCCTTTGATGAGGCCCCAAGCGTGGATTTGGGAACGTTGGTTTTCTTGGGTTCTCAGACCGCTCAGGATTTCTATTTTAACTATGTGAGGCAAGTTGTTTCTGGGTTTCAAAATGTGGTGGAGCTTCATCGCCGGTTGCGAGCAGAATTTATGAAAAGTCTTGTTCCCGATCAGTACGTCAAGGCCATGTTCTTGTGGGACAAGAATCTAAACGTCTCAAAGAGCTTGGACGTGATCTTTTCGGACACGGGTTTCTATTTTGTTAATGTTGATGCGACCTGGGCGTTTGGGGGGTTGGGAGGGATTTCGTTTTTTGGACCCTATGCTGAGAAGCTGGGGGATGACCCCATGGATCTATTTTGGTTGATTGGGGGAACGCAGACGATCGCTCATGAATTCGGTCACTCGGTTCATGCGGCATTCGCGTCATCAAGCTTCACATACGATTATTCGTTTGCAAATAATTATCGTCGTCCCAATCCTCTTCCGAAAGATTATGCGCAGCCGGCTGAATTTAAGACGCTGGATGATTTTAAAGCGGCTATAAAAGATGATCCCGAAAAATACCCTCATCCTATCTACGATATCGGACATGATTATGGTCAGTACCAAGAATTAGGTACCGCTTTTGTCGAAGGATTCGCCAGTTCCTTGGGGCAGTATATTCTTAATCGGTGCGCGCATTGGGACGATTCTTCTCGACCTTCGGGGGGGCCCGTGGGGGGATCGTTAGTTCAATATGATGACAGCTTTCTAGGTGCGGTGTTCAATTCGACTTCGAGTTGCGACAAAAAGGATGGGTGCTCTAACCACTTTTTTCGCTATCAGATGCTGAAAAGGGGTGTAGTTGAAGACTCCAAAGAATGGATTCGCAGAAGAGACCAACTTCAGACTTTGATTAAGAGAATCTATGCGATGGGAGAGACCGCGGTACGAGTTACGGCCAACAATGAGGCACGTTGGTCGCAGTTGGGATGTGATTTACTCGATAGCGTTCCCGGCAACAAGGCAACTTTTTTGAATATCAAATCTCAGTATATAGCCGATTCAACTTATATCGCGGCTGAAATTATGGATGGCACAGTAAAGGACGTGGATTCATTTATCGCGGGCTATAAGAAAACTTGGGCTGATACGGGTTATGAGGAAAACCTTTCTTTGGATCTTATTCCCTTCTTAAGGGGAATGGCAAATTTCGTGAAGTCCAAACCCGGTGCCGAATTCGATCCTCCAGGAACGCCTGCTGCTGTTGAAATGCCGAATACTGGGCATAAATATAATGTTCTGAGGCTTTCAACGAATTCTAGTCCTTTGTCTCCCCTCTCTTTGGGCAAGTATTTTGTGGGCAAGGGTTTGTTGAGTCAGCCTCAATGGGCTTCGCTGTTGCGTTCAAACTTCATAGATACGGGCGATCTAAGTGCTCCGAGTTTTGTCTCGTCACCTGATGTGCCCCTGGGTCTCACTCAGAGCGTGATTGATACTGCGGGGGATGAGATCCCTGGGGATTCCACGACGCATTTTGTTTACACTTATCTCGAGGGGATCAGTCAGCCCAAGCCTAAATTAAAGGCGCAGGTGGTCGCACCTTCCTACAAGTACGCTCCCTGTGTGGTCCGTTTTAGCTTTACTGAACTTCTTACGAACACCGTTTTTGAGCACGATACGAAGAAGAATAAGAATGGAGAGGCGACTTGGGTCCAATCTATGGATACTGGTGTTTGGGTTTGGGGCGCGAAGCAGGTTTGCGAAAATGGAAAAGAGTCGGTTGTGGCCGAACTTCCTCGGGTGAAAATAGGGCTGAGTGGAAAACTTCAACATTTTACCTCCAAGCATGTTCCGCTGTGTCTATTTGGGATCCCGCCCCCTGTTGTTCCGACACCAAAGGTGCCGGAGCAGCTTCAATTCACTCAGGATGTCGTTGAATACAAGTTCCAGGCAGAATCCTATAATTGCATGGGGAATTCCGTGGGGTTTGAGTTTGAGTTTACCGAACCTTTTAAGAGTGATCTTCCCTTCACACAATTCAAGAAGACCGTTGATGTGCCACCTGCAGCGCCTCCCGCGAAGGAAGAGTCTTTGTGGGTGAAGACCACAGTTAACAAAGTCTTTATGCGACCGCTTCCCTATGAAGTTTCAAGCCTGAAGCCAATACAGGCCTTTGTCCGAGTGAGGGCCTATGTCGTGACTTTGCTGGGAATCGGAGGATCCCCTGGTTCCAACTATGAGGGCAAGACTTATTCAGATTGGAGTGATCCCGTGGGGGTTTCGGTTCCGATGTATCAGAAATTTGATTTTACCGCGAAATCGAGGACAACGGTGGAGGGATGGCAGAACTATGGTTTCAATTCTGGCCCCAATCTACCCAATCTAAAGGACCTCCAGTGGATCGAAAAAAGCCTAATCCCCTCGCCCTTGCCGACAACTTTTCCCACGGGAGGAGGGGATCCCTCTCCCATGGACAGACGAAAACCCTTCAAGTAAAGTCGTGTTATAGCGTGCAGCTGAACATAGGCAAAGTGCGCGCTCGATTTTTGCATTTATTTAATTGGCGAGGAGCGATTTAGGCGAAGGGGGAGTCATAATGCCAAACCAAACAACTCATCACACTGACCTCATCGTTGCCCTTGATTTTCCCAGAACTGAGCCTGCTTTTCAGCTCGTGAAGGAGTTGGGCGATTTGCCCGTGATCTACAAAGTGGGCTCTGAACTGTTCTTGGCGGGCGGCCCTGATTTGGTCAGAGAACTCGTGCACCAAAAAAAGCGCATATTTCTGGATCTCAAGTTTCACGATATTCCAAATACGGTCGCTCGTGCAATCAAGCAAGCAACTTTGCTGCGGGTGGAAATGCTCACGGTTCACTTGGCGGGCGGAAGCCATATGCTCAAGTCCGTTGTGAATGAACTGGCTGAAATTGAATCCATTCGCACTAGGATTCTTGGAGTCAGCGTCCTCACCTCCTTTGACGATGTGAGGTGGGCGGAAGTAACCAAGGCGATTTCCGGCCATGCGGTCGATGTGATGGACTCGGTGCTTGGTTTGGTTGAGCATTCAGTAGCATGGGGTGTGGATGGTGTGGTTTGTTCTGCGATAGAACTAAAGCCGATCCGCGAGCAGTTTCCTGGCCTCTACACCGTTGTGCCTGGAATTCGTCCCCAGGGATTTTCAGCCCAGGATCAGGCGCGGGTGATCACGCCTAATGAGGCGCATCTTGCGGGGGCAAGCGCGATTGTGGTGGGCCGACCCATTTGCGAGTCTGAGGACCCTCGAAAAGTTACCGAATTAATTTTAAGAGAGAGTGGCCAAAGCGCTTATTTTAATGGATAAGTGTTTCCAATAAAAATAGAGGAGTAGAACCGTGAGCGTTAGAATTCGGAACCCCCATAGCCTTTTGGCTGTATTGAAAACTCGTCCCAAAGATGTCCAAAAAATCCAAATTTCGCGCGGAATGGAAAAAAGCGGCAACCCCGATGATCCCTGGCAACAGGTTCTGAAGCTTGCGCGTGATCATAAAATCCAGGTTTCAACGAAAGCTCTAGAGCCTCCTCACGGCGGTTTTTCCTCTTCCGATGAAGGTGGCAGAGAAGGGGGCGCCGAAGGCACCGTGAAGGAAAAAGACTCCATCCCAATGGAACAGCTGTTTTCAGGGGCTTCAGAAAAGAAGGGCGGACGAGGACTTTGGCTTGCGCTGGATTGTCTTCAAGATCCTCATAATGTTGGAGCGATTTTTCGGGCCGCAGGATTTTTTGGGGTGCAGGGGATTTTGCTCACGCAAGAGCGTTCGGCGCCGATTTCTCCCACGGTTTATGATGTGGCTTCAGGCGGTGTCGAAGTCGTTCCATTTTCGCTACAAACCAATCTTCAGCAAGCCCTTCAATGTGCAAAAGATCAGGGCATTTGGGTTTTAGGAACTTCGGAGCATGCGAAAGAGGGGCTTGAAACGGTAAAGCCTGATCGCCCGTGGCTACTTGTGCTGGGCAATGAGGAAAAAGGAATGCGTCGTTTAACCCAAGAATCATGCGATGTTTTGTGCGGGATTCAACCTAAAGGGTCAGTGACTTCGCTGAATGTATCGGTGGCGGCCGGGGTGTTGATGTCCCATTTGACGAAGTAGATTCGACATGGGATTTGCTGTTAAATGCTTTTTTTCGGATGCTTCGTCGAAGGCGATCAGACTCATATGGGATGATCTCGCTAACGAATCCTTGGCTCAATTTATGAAAGATTCGGGGTCTCGACCGGGTGTAACCTTAGGCGTTTGGGCTGAGGCAACGGCGGATGAGTTGAGTGCTTTTGCAGAAGTATTCGCGAAGGTAAGCTCCGGAGTTAAAGTATTGTCCTATGGAGTGGCGACTTTTCCGACTGAGCCCGCTCACGTTTTCCTGCCCCTGGTACCCTCCACGGAATTGTTGGGTCTTCATTCACGATTTCATAATGGCAATCGCGAGTTGATGGCACGTTGCTCAGCCTATTATCAGCCTGGAAGTTGGGTGCCCCATAGCACTCTTGCAATTCGATGCGATCTTCAACAGGTGCCCCGGATCATTGAAGTCTGCCTGAAGTATGATACCAGGATCGCGGGAGAAATTGTCTCAATTGGAGTTATTGAAACGGGGACGGCAAGGGAGATTTCAGAATTTCCATTCGTGGGATAGCGCTAAATATCTGACTGAACCGCTCGAAAAGCCTGTATCGCGACAGGAGTGTCTGCGTCATTATTTTTTATATGAAATCATTCAGTATTTTTAGGTAAGTGCACTCGAAGCAATATTGGTGCATCGCCATGAGACGGTGACGTCACGAACTTGAACAAGGCAGCGATGAAGTTTCCTTCGTCGAGTCCAATACGATTGTGGTCCGAGTTCGAACTATTCCCTTGATCCCTTTGAGTTCGATGCTCAGGAGTTTATCTAAAGCTTTTGTATCACTACACCGTACTTTCAGAAGATAATCGTAATCTCCCGCGACGTGATGGCACTCTTGAATTTCAGGCATTTTTAAGATCTTTTTCAAAAATGGTTCTCTATCGTCCGGCCGAGCAAGAGTTATAGAAATGAACGCGGTCAGTTTCAATCCAATTGCGCTCGGGTTCACCAGTGCCCCGTAACCGACAATGACCCGTTGCTCTTCAAGTTTTCGAACTCGTTCAGCGATTGTGGGAGCAGATACCCGAAGGTTATGTGCCAGCTCTTTCCAGGCAATTCGCCCATTCTCCATTAGATTTTTCACGATTTTAATATCTGTAGCATCCATTAAGCCTTGCTAATAAAATTAGAAATATAAGTCAATTTCTTAATTTAATAATGTTGCCGTAAAAGTAAGTCGATACTAATGACTAAATATGTGGGGATGTTCTTACTAGTGTTCACTATAGCCGTGCTTGTTAAGAGTATATTTCTTGGACTCCTATGCGGCTAGCCTCATAGTGATTGGGGTTTTTCTCGGTTCAATGACCTGGTGGCTTTTCCTGAGTTTCATTACGGCAAAATGGAAAAAATCTCTTTCAGCCAAAGTGATGATTTGGGTCAATCGATTTTCAGGCGCCCTGATTTGTGTATTTTCAGTGGCAGCGCTAATGAGCCGGGGATGATGGAGGACTTATGACTCAGAACTTGGGTGTTGATCGAAAAATCTATGATGCATGCTTTTATGATGCGATGAACACGTTTACAACGGACCTGTCATTCTATTTGGATTACGCGTTACGAGCGCGTGGCGAAGTCCTCGAGCTCTGTTGTGGCACCGGTCGATTGACAATCCCGATGGCAAAAGCTGGAATTCGAATCACGGGGCTGGATTTTACCAAGTCAATGCTAACTCGAGCGAAAGAAAAGGCCAAATCTGCGGGTCTCGATATTCCATTCATCAAGGAAGACATGAGAGCGGTTCGCCTGCGTAAGAAATTCAAGATGATCTTCATCCCATTTTACTCTCTCTTAAATACCTACACGATCGAGGACACAGAGCGAGTTTTTGAAACCGTTCGCCGGCACCTAGCACCGGGCGGGAGGTTTCTCTTTGATGTGTTCAATCCGAGAGTTTAGTTTATCGTCGATTCCGAGCGCAAGCCCGTGGGCGGGCGATATCGATTTCAATTACCGGACGGTCGAAAAATCGTTATCGATGAAAGCTGTCGCTACAACGCCGCTATTCAAATCATTCGCGCAACTTGGACAATACATCTTGAAGGGAGGTCTTACCGGCAGAAGCTCGATATGCAGTGTATTTATCCACTCGAGCTTCAGGCCTTGCTTCGTTACAGCGGGTTCAAGATGGTTGACCGATTCGGCGATTCCCAAAAAGGTCCGTTTTCTTCGAAATCACTGAAGCAGATCTATGTGTGTAAGTGAGTGTCGCATGTTTCTTTTGAATCGTTCATTCGCTCTTCACGGCCAAAGCAGTCCCCTATCATCCCGAAAAACCACAAACTCGCCCGCAGGAATTCGCAGTAAATTAATGACCACGCCCAAAATCTGCTGTGTTTTTCGAGAAGAATCGTGGAACTCGATGCAAATCCGCTTTCGTTGAACGGTGGTTTGAGGCAGCACTAACTCGACATCTTTCAAAGGTTCCCTCATAGGCAGTTGCCTGAAAATTCGACTGAGCGCATCCGTAATTTTGAGACTACCGCGCTCGCCTTTCTTGGAAAAATTACCCTGAACACTTTGACCTTGCACGCCTGAGGGACCGTGTTTCTTTTGTGTGGCTTGAATTTCATCTCCACAGCTTTCGATCGCAAGCCACTCAGCTACCAATTGTGCGTCAGCCTCCGGATGAAACTGAAATCCATACGCCAAATCTCCAATTTTATAGGCCTGTTTTTCACATAAGCGCGAGTGCGCGAGCAGTTCTGCCCCCGCCGGAAGGTGAAACGTATCGTGGTGCCAATGATAAACAATCGGATGCCCACCCGCGGCTCCCATCACAGGATCCTCTAATCCTTGTGCGTTCAGAGTGACAGGAAACCAGCCGAATTCCGCTTGCGGATTTTGTTCCACTACCGCTCCCAAAGATTTTGCCAAGAGTTGAGCTCCCAGACAAATTCCAACGACTGGAAGGCCTTTTTCAGTACATTTTCGAAGGAGCATACACTCCGACGGAATCCACGGGTGCTGCATTTCGTCATTCGCCCCCATGGGCCCACCCAGCGAAATAAATCCGGAGATTTCTCCGACCAAGGGATAGGATTCTCCCTCATAGGGGTGAATGAGAAGGGTCTGTATGCCCTGCGCTTCCAGTGCACGACGAATGACGGCGGGATGTTCATGAAGGGCGTGCTGGACGATGAGGACAGGTTTTCGCCGCTCGTTGCGTGTCTTCATAATACCTGGAAATATTCTAAAATCTTAGAACATGTAAAGCAAGCTCATCCCGAGTGCGGGGGAGAGAGCGGCTATTGAAATATCAGTTTTCCCCGAAAAACTGCGCAAAGTCGGACCCGCATCAAAGTGCATGGCGATCTGCGGGGCGTCAGGAATTAAAAAGTGAAATCCAAAAATCGCGGTGACTGCCGTTGCAAAAGCGGTGGTAGTACCCTCAGTAATTTGGGAACCCGCACCAAATCCCCCTCCAAGGTGAAAACCGTTGGTCGCATTTTCTTTGAGGTTATGTTTGAAGAGCATTCCTAGAGAGAATTGAAAAGGACTTGTTCCCGGAACCCCAAAAAATAGCTGGAAAACGTTGGATCCCGACAAATCAAAAAGCATCGTCGGAGTGGTGGGTGTGTTGGTGAGCCCCTGAACTGCGGCGATTCCGAAGCCTGTTCGGTGCCGAAGTGTATCCGTAGGCGCGCCTGCTGGCGCGTCCCCGCTGGTATCGGCGGCTGGAGTTGCAGATTTCCTGGAACCTCCTTCCTTGGCGTAGCTGGGTTCGAGAGTAAGTGTACAACAGAGAATTACCAATATGGCGGTGAGTGTCTTTTTCGTGTTTTTCATCCTGAAATAGTCTCGTGCGTTGGCTTTCTCGTCAATTGGTAAACTCTTGTTGACTTTTTTTCGAAATAATGGAAATTTTCGTACCTTGGAGCTGGCAAAAGCTTTTTGGGGTTCGTTTGTCTAAAAAAACCTAGCCAAGGTTTTAAGGAACACGCGATGTGCTAGTTGTTTTGCGTAAATTTGTGCTGGAGTAGCTCAGTTGGTAGAGCAGCGGTTTTGTAAACCGCAGGTCGCGGGTTCGAATCCCTTC
Source organism: Bdellovibrionota bacterium FG-2 (assembly GCA_051382305.1). Classification (GTDB taxonomy): domain Bacteria; phylum Bdellovibrionota; class UBA1018; order UBA1018; family UBA1018; genus CAIRTR01. Next base: position 14,135 of record JBBCAV010000298.1, on the reverse strand, counting down.
TCCAGCTCCATTTTACGCAAGAGGATTGCAGCCAAAAGCCGTACACCAGCTTGCAAAGCGAAATTTATTTCGCAGTTGAAAATTTGATGGAGAGATACCCAAGCGGCCAAAGGGACCAGACTGTAAATCTGGCGGCGTATGCCTTCGAAGGTTCGATTCCTTCTCTCTCCACCACTTCTAGACTGTGTTTTGGGCGGGAGTAGCTCAGTTGGCTAGAGCATCAGCCTTCCAAGCTGAGGGTCGCGGGTTCGAATCCCGTCTCCCGCTCCAAATTTCAGCCAAAAATGGCTGTAGATTTCGCAAAAGAGAAAAAGTTCAAAAAAAAGCTGAAAATTGGTGAGAAACTGTGTAAACACCTTGCTCCAGAACTTTTTGAAATTTTGCTCATAGGGTGATGTACGCTCTTGTAGCTCAGTTGGCCAGAGCACTCCCTTGGTAAGGGAGAGGTCATGGGTTCAAATCCCATCAAGAGCTCCAGTTTTGAAAAAACCGGTTGTAGGTTCCGGGAAAACCTACCCAAACATTTCGGAGGCAAGAAGGGTATGTCAAAAGAGAAATTTGAAAGAAACAAGCCCCACTGTAACATTGGGACTATTGGTCACGTCGACCATGGGAAGACCACGTTAACAGCGGCAATTACGACGGTGTTAGCGAAAAAAGGTTGGGCGACAGCGCGTGCTTACGACCAAATCGATAATGCGCCTGAAGAAAAAGAGCGCGGTATCACGATTAATACCACGCACGTTGAATATCAGACTGCAAATCGCCACTATGCACACGTTGACTGCCCAGGCCATGCTGACTATGTTAAAAACATGATCACCGGCGCTGCTCAGATGGACGGCGCAATTGTCGTTGTTTCTGCTGCTGACGGTCCGATGCCGCAGACTCGTGAGCATATCTTGCTCGCTCGTCAGGTCGGTGTTCCTGCGATTGTTGTCTATATGAACAAGTGTGACATGGTTGATGATTCAGAACTTCTTGATCTCGTTGAAATGGAAGTTCGTGAGCTTTTGACCTCCTACAATTTCCCTGGCGATAAGATTCCGGTCATTCGCGGGTCAGCCTTGAAAGCCGGCGAAGGTGATCTAAGTGATATGGGTGAAGGCTCTATCATGAAACTCATGGATGCTTGCGACAACTACATTCCACAGCCAAAACGCGAAAAAGATAAGCCATTTTTGATGCCTGTTGAAGACGTTTTCTCGATCTCTGGTCGTGGAACTGTTGTTACGGGTCGAGTTGAGCGTGGGATCATTAAAATCGGCGAAGAAGTAGAAATCATCGGTCTGCGTCCGACAACGAAGACCGTTGTTACTGGCGTTGAAATGTTCCGTAAGCTTCTCGATCAGGGTGAGGCAGGCGACAACATCGGTGCACTTCTTCGTGGAACGAAAAAAGAAGAGGTTGAGCGCGGTCAAGTGCTTGCTCATCCGGGCACGATCACTCCGCATAAGAAGTTCAAAGGTCAAGCCTACATTCTGACCAAAGAAGAAGGCGGACGTCATACTCCGTTCTTCAATGGCTATCGTCCTCAGTTTTATTTCCGTACGACAGACGTGACAGGCGTCGTGACGCTTCCTGCAAGCGTTGAGATGGTGATGCCTGGTGACAACGTTGCGGTTGAAGTTGAGCTGATCACCCCGATTGCTATGGAAAAAGAACTACGTTTCGCTATCCGTGAAGGTGGCAGAACTGTGGGTTCAGGCGTTGTTTCCGAGATCGTAGATTAACGATCCTAATTCTGGTTTCCGGAGAAAAAAGGGGGGGGTGGCTTCGGTCATCCTCCCCGTTTGGAACGGAGCTGGATACTGAGGTAGTACCATGCGTGTAATTGTGAGTCTTGACTGTACAGATTGTAAACGTAAAAATTATTCCACGACGAAGAATAAGCAGAAAACGACCGATAAGCTCGAATTCAAGAAATTCTGTCGGGCGTGTCGCAAGCATACGGTTCATCGCGAGGGCAAATAGTTTCATTGTTAGGGCAGTAGCTCTAATGGTAGAGCGGCGGATTCCAAATCCGTAGGTTGTGGGTTCGAGTCCCTCCTGCCCTGCCAGATTTTGTCTATAGGCGATCGGAGTTTTAGAATATGGAAAACCAATTTCAGAAGTGGGTAAATCTTAGCTATCTCGCTGTGGCGGTCCTTTTAGGATACATAGTTTTCGAGCTTTCAGCAAAGCTTGTGGGAATGTACGATTTTGAAGCTCGGGTTAGAAATATCGATCTCATTATTCGGATCACTTCTGTTGTCATGGGTGGGGTTCTCTTTTTTATGCTCTATAAAAATGAGCAAGTGAATCAGTTCATGAATGAAGTCATGGTCGAGTTATCTCGTGTGACTTGGCCAACACAGAAGGAAACCAGTTCTGCTACTTTGGTTGTGATTGTAATGGTCATTATTTCTGGTTTTATTTTGGGATTTTTGGATTATTTTTGGACCCTGCTCTTGAAGTGGGTTCTATAAGGAGGACTAGACTGTGATCGAAACTCAAGTACAGGCTGGCTCCGATATGGCCTGGTATGTAATTCACACTTATTCTGGTTTTGAGAACAAAGCGAAGCTTGCTCTTGAGGAAAGAATTAAGGCGGCTAAAAAAGAACCTTTTTTTGGAGAAATTATTGTTCCTGAGGAAAACGTGGTCGAGCTGGTTAAGGGACAAAAAAAGACGACGAAGCGCCGTTTCTTCCCGGGTTATATCCTCATAAAAATGATCCTCACGGATGAAACTTGGCATATCGTAAAGAATACGCCCAAGATTACTGGTTTCGTGGGCGATAAAGTTCGGCCCGTACCTGTCCCTGAGTCGGATGTTCAGAAAATGACCAACCGAATCGCGGAAGGACAAGCGAAGCCTCGTCCACGCATTTCCTTTCAAGAAGGCGAAAATGTTCGTGTTATCGATGGGCCTTTTGCGAATTTCAGTGGCTCCGTTGAGGACGTCAATCCCGATAAAGGCAAAGTTAAAGTTTTGGTGAGTATCTTTGGGAGGTCGACTCCTGTAGAACTCGATTTTATTCAAGTTGAAAAAATTTAAGAAGACTGGTAAGAGGGCACACTTATGGCAAAGAAGGTAACAGGTCAGATTAAACTTCAAATTCCTGGCGGTCAGGCAAATCCTGCACCTCCAGTTGGTCCAGCGCTCGGTCAGCGTGGCGTCAACATCATGGAGTTTTGTAAGGCATTTAATGCAAAAACTCAGGACCAAAAAGGCGTTATAATTCCTGTGATCATTACGGTCTATTCTGACCGTTCGTTCACATTTATTACGAAAACGCCTCCCGCATCGATTTTGCTGCTTAAAGCTGCAAAAATTGAAAAGGGCTCGGGCGAGCCAAATAAGAAGAAGGTCGGCAAGGTGACGCGTAAACAAGTTGAAGAAATTGCGAAGCTCAAAATGCCAGATCTTAATGCTGGCAGTGTTGAGGCAGCAATGCGTACTATTGCCGGCACCGCGCGAAGCTCTGGTATTACCGTCGAAGATTAGTTTAAATAAAGCGTAAATAAGTGGGAGTCAGTGATAAGCTGACGCATGCACCACGGGAGTTGAAAATGAGTGAGACTGAAAAGAAAAAGCGTTTAGGTCACCACGGGAAAAAATATTTCTCGTCATTGGCGAAACTAGAAGACGGCAAGAAGTATTCGGTTGAAGAGGCTTTTGGCCTACTTCCGGCGATTGCCTATGCTAAGTTCGATGAGAGCGTTGAGGCTGTTTTTTGTTTGGGTGTTGATCCAAAACACTCCGATCAAATGGTTCGAGGTGCTATTGTCCTCCCAAATGGGATTGGAAAGAAAGTTCGTGTTGCCGTTCTTGCGAAGGGTGAAAAAGCAAAAGAGGCTGAAGCAGCCGGAGCGGATTTTGTGGGCGCCGACGATTTGATTGAAAAGATTACCGGCGGCTGGATGGAGTTCGATAAGATGATTGCCACTCCTGACATGATGGTCGCCGTTTCTAAAATCGGTAAGATTCTTGGACCCCGCGGTCTAATGCCAAATCCGAAACTTGGCACGGTGACTTTTGACTTAGCCAAAGCGGTTAAGGAACAGAAGCTTGGTAAGGTCGAGTATCGGACTGAGAAGGCTGGTATTATCCATGTTGGCATTGGCAAGAAGTCCTTTGGTGCGGCAAAGCTTCAGGAAAATTTTGTAGCGCTTATGTCTGCTATTATGCGCGCTAAGCCCCCAACCAGCAAAGGGACCTATCTAAAAAATATTACGGTTTCGACAACCATGAGTCCTGGGATTTCGGTTGATCCGTCTAGCGCATTGGTCGCATCGGGCCTTGCATAAAAACTAAGTTTTCTATTTTCAAATAGAGAGGTTTAAAAACCATGAATCGTACTGAAAAGACACAATTGGCTGATGACATGAGATCTAGGTTTTCTAAGGCTCAGGTCGCATTTTTCGCGGACTACAAAGGGTTGACGGCTACCCAAGCGGATGATCTTCGTCGGGCACTTCGGACTCAAAAGACCGAAGTGAAGGTTTTGAAAAACAATATTGCACGGTTGGTCACTAAGGATGGCTCGATGGGCGAGGCTGCCCAGAAGCTCCTTGATGAGCTTGTGGGTCCAACACTTGTTGCTTTTGCAAATAATGATGCTGCCGCGTCAGCAAAGATCATACACAAATTCGCAAAAGACAATGAGGCCTTGAAACTTAAGGATGGCCTCATGGGTTCGAAGCGATTAGTTGTTTCGGATATCGAAGCTCTGGCTAACTTGCCGAGTCGCGAAGTTCTTCTTGCTAAGTTGTTGGGCACTATGAACGCGCCGATTACGAACTTTGTCGGCGTTTTGGCGGCTGTCCCAAGGAGTTTAGTCACCGTTCTTTCGGCGATTGAGAAAAAGAAAGCTAATCCAGAAGCATAATTTTTTAGTTTGGTGCCGAGGGTCCGGATGGCCCTCGGGTAGCACACCCTGAGGTAACTCAGGGGAAAAGGGTCGTGGATCACGGATGGTCTTGCGGCACAATTTGAACCAGAAGTGAAGAGGTAGAACAATGAGTACGGCTATTAATAAGGAAAATGTTATTTCGTTTATCGAAAACATGTCAGTTCTCGAGCTTTCGCAGCTCGTGAAGGATTTAGAAGGTAAGTTTGGTGTTTCCGCTGCGGCACCCGTCGCTATGGCGGCTGCTCCAGGTGCTGCTGCAGGCCCTGCTGCTGAAGCGCAAACGGAATTTACCGTTATTCTTTCTGTCGCTGGCGACAAGAAGATCAATGTGATTAAGGAAGTTCGCGCAATCACAGGTCTTGGCTTGAAAGAAGCCAAAGATCTCGTTGAAGGGGCTCCTAAGACCTTGAAAGACGGCGTGAGCAAGGCAGACGCTGAAGTAATGAAGAAAAAGCTTGAAGCTGAGGGAGCTAAGGTCGAGATCAAGTGATCGCGATCTACCCAGTTTTTGTAACACGTCTGGTTCGATGCGTTTACTGTGCCCCCACCTCTCTTAAGAGAGAGTTGTGGGGGTGCGGTGGCGCCTTTTGTTGTTTTATTTTATCCTGTGCAACTCTGCACGTGAGGAGTAGGCATGGCGTCTTTGTTCGCTGAAAATCGCCGTATTCGAAAAGATTTTTCTAAAATTAGTTCTCCCGTGGAGATTCCGAATCTTATAGAACTCCAGCGCAAGAGTTATGAGAAGTTTCTTCAGGCTGACGTTCTCCCTAGCAAGCGGGATGATTCGGGTCTTCAGGCTGTCTTTAAGTCTGTATTTCCGATTGAAGACTTTAATCGCACAGCTTCACTTGAGTTTGAGAGCTATGTTCTTGAAAAGCCCAAGTACGATGTGGGTGAGTGCCGTCAACGGGGAATGACCTTTGCGGCCCCTTTGAAGATCACTGTTCGGCTCGTGGTCTACGATGTCGAAGAAGAAACGGGTACTCGCAACATTCGCGATATCAAAGAACAAGAAGTTTATATGGGCGAAATACCGCTGATGACTGAAGCGGGCTCGTTCATCATTAACGGGACTGAGCGCGTTATCGTGAGTCAGCTCCATCGTTCTCCCGGCGTTATCTTTGATCACGATCAAGGGAAAACCCATTCCAGCGGTAAGATCCTTTACTCTGCGCGAGTTATTCCTCATCGCGGATCCTGGCTCGATTTTGAGTTTGACCACAAAGACATTGTTCATGCTCGTATCGATCGCAAGCGTAAGCTTCCTGCAACGATCGTGTTGCGCGCCATGGGAATGTCGAATCATGAGATTTTGAATTATTTCTATCGTGCCGAGAAACTTTCTTTTGACAAAGATGGCAAGTATTACAAAGCCGTTGATCTAGAGATTCTTTCCGGGCAGCGCGCCGAAGAAGATATTCTCGATCCTAAGACCGAAGAAGTAATCGTCCGCAAGAATCGCAAATTCACCAAGGCGGTTATTAAGAAAATTCAGGATGCGGGCATCAAGCGCTTTGAGGTCCCTCTCGAAGCTGTTTTTGGTCGAGTGGCATCTGAGGATATTGTTGATGAGAAGACGGGCGAAGTTCTTCTTGAGTGTAACGATGAGCTGAGCGAAAAGCGAATTGAAGAACTCAAAGCTCGTGGCGTGAGAGAAGTGAAGGTTATTTTTACCGACAACCTCACTTACGGGCCGTTTATTCGTGAAACGCTCGTTATTGATAAAGTTTCTAGCCCGGAAGAATCGTTGATCGAAATCTATAAGAGAATGCGGCCCGGTGATCCCCCAACTGTTGAGGCTGCCAAGCAACTGTTTGAAAATCTGTTCTTTAATCCAGATCGTTATGATCTTTCTAAGGTCGGGCGATTGAAATTGAATTACAAGTTCCCGGAAAATGGTGTTCCTCAAGAGACCCAGATTCTTATGAAGGAGGACATCCTCGCAACGATGTTCTACCTTTGTGAGCTAAATAATGGGCGCGGAACGATTGATGATATCGATCACCTTGGAAATCGACGTGTTCGCGCGGTCGGTGAGTTGATCGAAAATCAATATCGTATTGGCTTGGTTCGCATGGAACGGGCGATTAAGGAACGCATGAGTATTCAAGAAGTTGAAACTCTCATGCCCCATGATCTAATTAATCAGAAGCCTGTGGCTGCGGTCGTGAAAGAGTTTTTTGGATCGAGCCAGCTTTCTCAGTTCATGGATCAAACCAATCCTTTGTCTGAAGTGACACACAAACGTCGCCTTTCGGCTCTTGGACCTGGTGGTTTGACTCGTGAGCGCGCTGGCTTCGAGGTCCGCGACGTTCATAATACCCACTACGGTCGTATTTGCCCGATTGAAACTCCCGAAGGTCCAAACATTGGTTTGATTGCCAGCTTGTCAACCTATGCGCGTGTGAATGACTTCGGTTTCATTGAAACGCCCTACCACGTAGTACAGGGTCGCAAGATCATTTCAGATCTTAAGTTCTTTACGGCGACCGAAGAAGAAAATAAGGTTATCGCTCAGGTGACACCGGAGTCTCTCAAGGCTGGGAAGCTTGGTTCAGATCTTGTTTCTGCTCGTCGAAAAGGGGATTTTGCACTCGTTAATCCGGATGAAGTGGAGCTGATGGATGTTTCGCCGAACCAATTGGTTTCGATTGCGGCGTCTTTGATTCCCTTCCTTGAGCATGACGATGCTAACCGTGCGTTGATGGGTTCGAACATGATGCGCCAGGCAGTACCGTTGATTCGGACTTCTGCGCCCTTTGTGGGCACAGGGATTGAGCGTATTGTAGCGCGTGACTCGGGACAAATCATTCTTTCGAAATATGATGGCGAAGTCGTCATGGTCGATGGAACGAAGATCGTCGTGAGGCGTGCGGCTCTTAAGTCCGACGAAGTTGGATCAGATGTCGATATTTACAATCTCACGAAGTATCAGCGTTCTAATCAGAATACGTGTATGACCCAAAGACCCGTTGTGCATATGGGTGACAAGGTTAAGGCGGGCGACGTCTTGGCTGATGGACCGGGAACGGATGCAGGCGAGTTGGCTTTGGGACAAAACATCCTCATCGCGTTTATGCCGTGGGGTGGTTATAATTTCGAAGACTCGATTTTGATTTCTGAACGCATCATTAAAGAAGATACCTTTACTTCGATTCATATCGAAGAGTTTGAGTGTGTCGCGCGTGATACGAAACTTGGAAAAGAAGATGTCACTCGCGATATTCCGAATGTGGGCGAAGAGGCGTTGAAGGATCTGGATAGCAGCGGAATTATTCGCATTGGCGCCGAAGTGAAGCCGGGCGATATCCTTGTGGGGAAGGTGACTCCGAAAGGTGAAACTCAGCTTTCTCCTGAGGAGAAACTCCTGCGCGCTATTTTTGGTGAAAAGGCGGGCGATGTTCGTGACACCTCTCTTCGTGTGCCGTCCGGCGTTCAAGGGATTGTCATCAATGCGCAGATTTTTGCCCGTGAAGGGACTGAGCCTGATGAGAGAACCACTGCAATTCTCGAAGAACATATTGCTACCATTCGTCGCGATGAGAAGATTGAAGTCGATGCGATTCGGCAGTCTGCTTTCAATAAGATTTCTAAGGTTCTGGAGGGCGCATCAACGACGGGCAAGTTGCTTTCTGAAGATGGCTCTGAGGAGCTATTGAAGAAGGCTCAAAAACTGGATCGCGATACGCTGTCTCAGATTCCATTCGAGTTGCTGGGTTTTATTCCTGTGAAGGATGAGCTTGAGCAAGAAGTGACAACCGTCATGAAAACCGCCAAGGAGAAAATCGAAGCGGTTCGCTATATCTTCAAGGACAAGACCGATAAGTTGAAGCGTGGCGATGAGTTGGCTCCGGGCGTGATCAAGATGGTCAAGGTTCAGATTGCGATCAAGCGTCGTTTGCAGGTTGGCGATAAGATGGCCGGTCGACATGGGAACAAGGGTGTGGTCAGCCGTATCCTTCCTATGGAAGACATGCCTTTCATGGCAAATGGATCATCGGTGGACATGGTTTTGAATCCACTTGGCGTTCCTTCGCGAATGAATATCGGGCAGTTGCTTGAAGTGACCTTGGGTTGGGCTGCTCACGGAATCGGCGAGCGGGTTAATTCCTATATGGAAAACTTCAATGGCGAGAAGCTTCGCAAGATCCTCAAGGATACTTATTCAAATCCTGAAGTGGATAAATATCTTGATAAGGCATCAGACGATGATGTGAAGAAGATGGCTTGGCATTTGAGGAAAGGTATTCATATTTCAACCCCTGTTTTTGACGGGGCGTCTGAAAAGGATATCGAGAAAATGCTTACCGTGGCTCAGTTGCCTGTTCGGGGTCAGACGACCTTGTTCGATGGGGTGACGGGTGATCCGTTTGCTGAAGAAGTCACGATCGGCGTGATGTACATGTTGAAATTGCATCATCTCGTTGAGGAAAAGATCCACGCGCGAAGCATTGGTCCCTATAGTCTTGTGACTCAGCAGCCGTTGGGTGGTAAGGCGCAGTTTGGGGGTCAACGTTTGGGAGAGATGGAAGTTTGGGCACTCGAGGCTTATGGTGCAGCGTATGCGCTGCAAGAGTTCCTCACGGTGAAATCTGACGATGTGACTGGCCGTAATCGCATGTACGAAGCGATTGTGAAGGGTGAGCAGTTGTTGGAGCCAGGTCTTCCAGAATCCTTTAACGTCTTGGTCAAAGAACTTCAAAGTTTGGCTTTGAACGTTGAGCTGATCGAAGATGATAAGGGTGCAAAGGCCGACGTTCACTAGGCTGGCAGCGTGTTTCAAGTTTTCAAAACGTATTTCTAGACAAATTAAGGCGAGGGCGAGCAATGAAAGACCTTCTAAACTTTTTCGATAAACCAAAAGATCCATTGAGCTTCACGGGGATTCGAATCTCCTTGGCTTCTCCTGAAAAGATTCGGGAGTGGTCCTTTGGAGAGGTGAAAAAGCCTGAAACGATCAACTACCGAACGTTCAAGCCTGAGCGTGACGGTCTTTTCTGCGCCAAGATCTTTGGACCAATCAAGGATTATGAGTGTAATTGCGGCAAGTACAAACGCATGAAGCATCGGGGCGTAGTCTGTGAAAAGTGTGGGGTTGAAGTCATTCAGTCGAAGGTTCGCCGTGAACGACTGGGACATATTGAGTTGTCAACTCCCGTTGCGCACATTTGGTTTTTACGTTCGCTCCCTTCGCGTATTGGGGCTTTGCTCGATATTACGTTAAAGGATCTGGAGAAGGTTCTTTATTGCGAGGCCTATTTGGTTTTGGATCCAGGAAACAGCGGTCTCGAAGAGAACTCTGTCGTCTCTGAAGAAAAATATACTCAAATGGTTAAGGAAGGTTTTACCTTTACGGCCGCAATGGGTGGAGAGGCGATCCGTGATATTCTCAAGAAGGTCGATGTAGAACTTCTTTCTCGTCAATTGCGTCGTGATTTGAAGCAAACAAATTCGGAAGCTCAGCGCACGAAACTTTCGAAACGCCTTAAGGTTGTTGAGGCCTTGAAGGTCAGTGGAACGAATAAGCCTGATTGGATGATGTTGGATGTGATTCCGGTTATTCCGCCTGAGTTGCGACCGCTTGTTCCTTTGGATGGCGGACGTTTTGCGACGTCTGATTTGAATGATCTTTACCGTCGCGTAATCAATCGTAACAATCGTCTGAAGAGATTGATGGAACTGAATGCTCCTGAAATTATTATCAGGAACGAAAAACGTATGCTGCAGGAATCTGTGGATGCGCTTTTTGACAATGGACGACGCGGTAAAACCTTTACGGGTCCCAATAAGCGTCCTCTGCGCTCACTGTCGGATATGCTCAAGGGCAAGCAAGGTCGTTTCCGGCAGAACTTGCTTGGCAAACGGGTCGATTACTCTGGTCGTTCTGTGATCGTTGTGGGGCCCGAGTTGAAGCTGCATCAATGCGGTTTGCCCAAAGTGATGGCGCTCGAGCTTTTCAAACCGTTTATTTACAATAAACTTTCTGAGTATGGCTATGTCACTACCATCAAGTCTGCCAAAAAGATGGTCGAAAAACAGCGCCAAGAAGTTTGGGATATCCTTGAAGAAGTTGTGCGCGAACACCCTGTTATGTTGAATCGTGCGCCGACGCTGCATCGTCTCGGGATTCAAGCGTTTGAACCCGTGTTGATTGAAGGAAAAGCGATCCAGCTTCACCCGCTCGTTTGCGCGGCTTTCAATGCCGACTTCGACGGTGACCAAATGGCTGTGCATGTTCCTCTTTCGATCGAAGCACAGATTGAAGCTCGAGTCCTAATGATGTCTACGAACAACATTTTGTCTCCCGCTCATGGGAAGCCAATTATTGTTCCGAGTCAGGACATTGTTCTTGGCTTGTATTACATGACCCGCGAGCGCCCTTATGGGAAGGGTGAAGGCAAGTCGTTCTCGAGTCCTGCAGAAGTTCATTTTGCCTATGATACCGGCGTCGTGGGTCTTCAGAGTAAGATTCGTAGTCGCGTGGCTGGCAAGCTCTACGATACCACTGTTGGTCGGGTATTGTTGGCAGAAATAGTTCCTGAGGACATTCCATTCCCAGCTTACAATAAAGTCTTGGGGAAAAAAGATCTCGCTGAGCTAATTGATACTTGCTATCGTTTGACGGGTAACAAGAAGACGGTTCTTTTGGCCGATCATTTGATGCAAACGGGATTCAAACAGGCGATGAGGGCCGGGATTTCGATTTCGATTCATGATATGTCCATTCCCTCTGAGAAACAGGTGTTTTTGGATCAAGCTTATGCTCAGGTTCATGAGATCGAAAATCAATACATTGAAGGTCTCATCACTGATGGTGAGCGCTACAACAAGGTTATTGATATTTGGGCTCAAACTTCGGAGCAAATTGCATCTGCGATGATGAAGCAATTGTCGGTTCAGACATTCAAGGCTCCCGTGGGTTGGAAAGCGACGAGAAATCATAAAGAAGCTCAGGTCACAGGGCCCGCGTTCAATTCTATTTTCATGATGGCCGATTCTGGAGCCCGAGGTAGTAATGCGCAGATTCGTCAGCTCGCCGGAATGCGTGGGTTGATGGCGAAACCCTCTGGTGAAATTATCGAAACGCCTATCGTGGCGAACTTCCGTGAAGGATTATCCGTGTTGCAGTACTTCGTATCTACACACGGAGCGCGCAAAGGTTTGGCCGATACCGCTCTGAAGACGGCGAACTCGGGATATTTGACCCGACGGTTGGTTGACGTCTCTCAGGACGTGATCGTTACTGAGCCCGATTGCGGAGCTCTTGATGGTTTGTATGTCGGTGCTTTGATTGAAGGTGGTGAAGTGATTGAGAAGATGGGAGATCGTATCTTGGGTCGTGTGACCCTGGATGAGGTTATTGATCCTGTAACGAATGAAGTGGTTGTCCCCGCAAATCACGAAATCACCGAAGATCTTGTTAAGAAGCTTGATGAAACAGGGATCGATCGCGTTCGGATTCGCTCCGTGTTAACTTGCCAGTCTAAGAAGGGGATTTGTAGCCTTTGTTATGGCCGAGATCTCGCTCGTGGACGTATGGTCAACAACGGAGAAGCAGTTGGAGTTATTGCTGCTCAGTCTATCGGAGAGCCTGGAACGCAACTTACGATGCGTACCTTCCACATCGGTGGTACGGCTTCTCGGCGTGCTGAGCAATCTAGCCTCGAGTCGAAGACGAAAGGGAAAGTCAAGTTCATCAACCTTAATACGGTCGTGAACAAAGAAGGCTTCCTGACGGTCATGAATCGAAACGGGGAGCTCGCGATTTTGGACGCAAACAACCGTGAGCGCGAGAAATATCCTGTTGTTTACGGAGCTAAACTTCTTGTTCGTGACGGCGAGGGCGTTGAAAAGGCTAAGCTTATTGCTGAGTGGGATCCTTATTCCACTCCGATCGTAACGGAAGCTTCGGGTGTCATTCGGTTCGAAGACATCGAAGAAGGTTTGACGATGCAGGAGCAGTTCGACAGTGTGACCGGCCTTTCCCACAAAGTAATTGTGGAGTCTAAAGCCAGTGACAAACGTCCCAAACTACTTGTGACCGATGGCGCAGGCAATGTCCTTAAGATTGAAGGTACTAATCGCGTCGCTCGTTACATGCTTCCTATGGGGGCTAACCTAATCGTGAACGATGGGGATCAGATTAAGGGCGGTGATATCATCGCTAAGATCCATCGGGAAACAACCAAAACGAAGGATATTACTGGGGGTCTTCCCCGCGTTGCCGAACTGTTTGAAGCACGCAAGCCCAAAGACGCTGCAGTGATTAGCGAAATCGATGGCATTGTTTCATTCGGTAAGGACACCAAGGGTAAGCGAAAACTCGAAGTGACCCCTGAGACGGGTGAAAGAAAAGAATATCTCATCGGCAAAGGTCGCCACTTAGCTGTGAACGAGGGTGACTTCGTGAAAGCTGGTGAGCCTTTGATGGATGGACCGATTAATCCGCACGATATCTTGCGCGTGCTGGGCGAGAAGGCTCTTGCGAAATACTTGGTCGATGAAGTCCAAGAAGTTTATCGTTTGCAAGGGGTGAAGATCAACGACAAGCACATTGAAACCATTGTTCGCCAGATGTTGCGCAAAGTGAAAATCAAGGATGTTGGCGATTCGGCGACGTTCCTTCCGGGTGAGCAGATTGAAAAGATGGCTTTCGAAGACGAAAACCAGAAGATCATGCAAGCCGGTGGTGCTCCTGCCATGGCCGAGCCGATGTTGCTTGGGATCACGAAAGCATCTTTGAGCACGGATAGTTTCATTTCGGCTGCATCGTTTCAAGAAACGACGAAGGTTCTCACCGAGGCCAGTATCGCTGGTCGAGTGGATTACTTGCGCGGCTTGAAGGAAAACGTGATCATGGGTCGCTTGATTCCCGCGGGAACGGGATTGTTGCATTACAAACTTCTTCAAGCCAAAGTGGTTGAAGATGAAGTAAGTGTGGAGCAAGCTCCCGCACTTGAGGCTGTAGCAACGGTTTAGTTATAGCGTACTTGTAAAAAGGGTTTGGGCGATTAGCTCAGCGGTAGAGCAGGGTCTTTACACGGCCAAGGTCGCAGGTTCAATCCCTGCATCGCCCACCAAGTATTAGCGGTGAGAACACCCCCTGTCCCCCAGTAACGAGGACACCCTCAATACGCCATCGAATTGCCTCAAAATATCTGTTACTTAGATGCGGTGCGCAGTTTTGGTTGAATTACCTGGTAGCGTCACTATCCCGCACTCTGTCAGAATATCGGTT
>JBBCAV010000297.1:0-1548 GCA_051382305.1 Bdellovibrionota bacterium FG-2 | reverse complement strand
AAGCGCAGGTCACTGTCGTTTCTTTATATACTGGATGGATACCTTGTTTCATAAGAACCCATTGGCTATCAAAAACCCATCTCCGCGTCAAGTAGGTCCGCTCATTGCCTTCACAAACTCGTCATTCGTCTTGGTGTGAGCGACTTTACTGAGCAGGAACTCCATTGCATCGACCGTGTTCATAGGATGAAGTACTTTGCGCAATATCCAAAGACGATTCAAGATATCCTTCGGAAGAAGCATTTCTTCCTTTCGTGTCGCGGACTTATTGATATCAAGGCATGGGAAAATGCGCTTTTCCATGAGCTTGCGATCCAAGTGGATTTCGGAGTTACCCGTCCCCTTGAACTCTTCGAAAATCACTTCATCCATCCGGGAGCCCGTTTCAACGAGCGCTGTCGAAATAATCGTAAGAGATCCACCCTCTTCAAGGTTTCGTGCCGCACCAAAAAACCGCTTCGGCTTGTGTAATGCGTTAGAATCCACGCCGCCCGATAATATTTTGCCTGAAGGCGGAACAACCGAGTTGTAAGCACGAGCCAAGCGAGTAATGGAGTCGAGCAAAATAACAACGTCGTACTTGTTCTCTACGAGACGCTTAGCCTTCTCAAGGACCATCTCAGCAACCTGAACGTGACGAGAAGCTTGCTCATCAAAGGTTGAACTTACAACTTCTCCTTTTACTGATCTCTGCATGTCCGTCACTTCTTCAGGCCGCTCATCAATCAGGAGAACAATCAACTTAATCGCAGGATGATTCGTTGTGATCGCGTTTGCGATATCTTGCATCAGCACCGTTTTCCCCGCACGAGGAGGGGCCACAATCAAGCAACGCTGCCCCATTCCGAGTGGGACCATCATATCAATAATGCGAGTGCTATAGTTGTTTGGCTGAAACTCTAAACTAATTTTTCGATTAGGATAAAGCGGAGTCAGATTATCAAACAAGACCTTCTCCGCATTCATTTCGGGAGTCTGAAAATTGACTTGTTCGACTTTAAGAAGCGCAAAATAACGTTCGCCTTCCTTAGGCGCGCGAACCGAACCACTTACCGTATCTCCTGTTCGCAAACCGAATCGGCGAATCTGAGAAGGAGAAACATAAACATCATCTGGACCCGGGAGATAATTGTAGTCCGGTGCACGAAGAAAACCAAAGCCATCAGGGAGACACTCCAAAACACCATCAGCATAGATGTGCTCATCTTTTTCGGCCTTTTTTTGGAGGACGGCAAAAATCAAATCTTGTTTCCGCATTCCAGCAGCATTTTCGATGCTAAGCTCACGGCCCATTTCTACAAGATCGGTGATTTTCTTCTCTTTTAACTCTCGAAGATGCATGAAGAGCCCTCGTGCAGTTGATTGATTAGGTGTGGTAATTGGGTTTATCTATGTCACAGCAAGTCTTGCCGGTCCTTTCCCGGGTAACAAAGTCCGTCAATTCAGTAAAGAAAAATCAATAAAGAAAAAATGATGCGAATTGTCCGGCGCACCGTTTTCACTTAGAATACGTTAATGCGGCTTATCTCCTTGGGTTTTCTTGGCAGC
>JBBCAV010000296.1:0-8212 GCA_051382305.1 Bdellovibrionota bacterium FG-2 | reverse complement strand
CCAGGAAAAGGGCTGTGCCCACGCGTTTGTTCGTGCAGTCCCAACCACCATTCGTTTTGCTCAAGCACGACGACATCGAAAACGAGATCACCGAGTTGAGCTGGAGTATTGATTTCACATTGAACAGTTTGAGGCATCGCCTCTCTTAGGGCTTTTTCTGCGCGCTCTGCCCAATCTCCTTGCAGATAACCCATCGGTTCCTCGGAGGGAACAAATTGGTCCCGCTCAAAAACATGGAGTTTAAAGCCAGCTCGAGGCGCTTCTTGCGACGTCTCTTGCGAGACGCCCTCCCATACGGCTTTGGCGAGCTGTTCCACTGGAGCGCCTTTTTTAGGAACGGCCCCAAGTGACAGGCCATAAGCGCGCGCAAAAACCGAGCGCAGTCCAAAGTTCTGGGTAAGTTTGGCGCGAGTATCTTTGAAAGTTACGAAGCCCGGGCGAGAATAAGCGAAGCGAAGCTCAGGATAATCGCGCGCAAGTTCCTTCTTTAGGGCGGGCTCAGCGCCGACTTGGCAAACGGTGTAGAGAAATTCAGAGGGTTGCATTGATGCTGGCCCTTGTACCGATACGTGTCAAACATTGCAAGCCAATGTCTGGTGCCTTTACATCTGTCGCATGTGTATTCGGCAGGCAGTTTTCGAGAACTTATAAAACTCCATAAAATTAGCAACTTCCGATGTCTCTCACTTTTGTTTCGAAGCGGCATGCGTCTTGAGATGTAGTCAGCATCGAATTGCCAAAAGATATTTTGGGAGAGAGGTTATGAAAAAATTTGAATCGGTGATTTTGGTTTTAGTTCTTGGAGTGAGTGTATCGTCGGCAGCCTTGGCCGAAGAAAAGCCTCTTTGGGATCGCAACACCGCAGCAGTTGGTGTCCTTCGAGGCCATGAGTATGAATTTTTTGGTACCACGAATAGGGTCACCTTGAGTGGATCCGTTTCAAAAGACAAACTGGGTGTGACCGAAGCACAGCTTGAGCACCGAAAGTTAAGTGGCGGATTCGAAGTTGGAGCATCAAGTACCCAATTCGAGCGCTGGGGCCAAGGGATGGGGGACGGCGATTGGGGCAATGAACCTTTTAATGCCTCCCAGGCCCGATTGAATTTGAAAGCAGATTACACGCGCGCCGTGATTCTAAAGAAATTTGCGGATGATCGATGCAAAATCTATTTGGGTTTGAATGGCGCAGGAGAAATTGGCGGGGTCGAACTAGGTGAATATGAGAATGGTAAATCTTGGCCTATAGCCCTCCCCGGTGCTGGTACCATGCTCGCTTCAATCGGCCCAGAACTGGGCACGCTTTGCAGTTTGAGAGGAGTGGTGGCAAAAATTGGAGTTGGCGGAGATATATCCGCTGGCCTTAATGATGATGGAAAAACCGTTACGACTGAGTTGGCATTGCGTGCGGATGCCCTAATTGCAGATAAACTTCATGCGAGCGCTTCAGTAAAAGGAAATAGGAATTCAGCACGAGCGCTTGCTTCGGTGAAGCTAGACACCTTTGAGTTCAAGGGAAAACCGGTTCGATTCGGCGTTGAAGTTCAGCTTGCGCAATCAACGAATCAGAATATAAAGAAAGACTTTGGCCTTCCTGACGAATGGGTGATGCAAAACTCTGATCAAGTTCAAGTCACGGCAGGCGTTGGATTCTAGATCAGAATTTGAGAACTAAGGCCCCATATGCGTCCACTTCGTGAGGCGTATACCTAAGTCTTAATCGGTCACTGAGCTCTTGGAAAATAATACGCAAGATCCTCGGCAAAGACGGTCTGCAAATTGAGAGCATAAAGGGCGAGAAGCAAAATCATCTTAACGAATCTCACGATGTTCACACGCCAATAGTTTCTGTACATGCCGGGACTTATGCCGGCATGCGTCAAACAATGCAAGCTCACTGTCGCCTTGCCTAAATATTCAATAAAAACAGCGAATCTCAAAAACTACCCCATCTTTTTTACTACTTGATTGATATAAAGACCCAGTTATAATAGCAGTCATGCAGAGAAATTTACTCCGTAACCTCGCCGACTGGTTCAAGCAATCCCCACAAAAGAGAAAACCTCTCGTCCTGCGTGGTGCGCGCCAGGTTGGAAAATCATGGCTTGTTCGACGGTTTGCAAAAGAACAGAATCTCGCTTTGCTAGAAATCAATTTCGAGCGTGACCCGGCCCTTCGAAAACTTTTCTTGAACGCTTCAATGAATGAGACACGCCGAGTCCTTGAGGCGCATTTTGGCAGAGAACTCAAAAAAGAACTGAATGCTGATGCCGTGCTGTTTCTCGATGAGATCCAAACCGCACCTGAGGTTTTTTCAAAGTTGCGCTATTTTTTCGAGGACTGGAGCGCTCTTCCGGTTATCGCCGCAGGATCGCTACTGGAGTTCGCGTTGAGTGAACTGGAACATTCAGTCCCTGTCGGAAGAATCGAATATCTGTTCTTAGGCCCCCTTCAGTTTAGTGAGTTCATGGAGGCAAGCGATGATCACCGGTTATTCGAGTTTGTCCGAAGGTGGAAACCCACAGAAAAAATGCCGGATTCAATGCACGAAAAACTCATTCGCAAATGCGTTGAATTCTCTTGGATAGGCGGCATGCCCGAACCGCTCAGTCGCCACCTCGAAGGAGCATCTCCCCTTGATGTTCAAAAAGCACAGTCAGCAATTCTAGAAACTTATCGAGAGGATTTCTATAAATACCGCAGAAGAGTTCCAGTGGAGCGCCTGCAGGCGATTTTCGAGCAACTTCCCAGCGAAGTGGGCAGGCGATGGGTCCATTCACGGGTGATGGAAGGAGAACGTCTCCAAGCCGTGGGACAAGCCTTTAGATTATTGTCAGAGGCGCAGGTCATTGCACCGGTGTTTCACAGTGATGCTCGGGGTCTGCCGCTGGGCGCACAAAAAGATCCCAAAATATTCAAACCACTTTTTCTCGATATCGGATTGCTTTCGCGAGCCCAAGGCCTGAACTATGGCGACTTCGTCTCAGAAAATCCGAATCACTTGATCACTATCAATTCTGGCGCTGTTGCCGAACAGTGGATTGGCCAGCATCTTCTCTACCGGGGTCCGACATACGCTCGGCCCGCGTTGTTCTATTGGGTCAGAGAAGTAAAGGGATCTCTTGCTGAAGTAGATTATGTGATCACCTCCGGTAGAGAAATCATCCCAGTCGAAGTGAAAGCAGGAAGTTCGGGAAAACTTCGTTCTCTTCAACAATTCATGAAAGAACGAAAGACACCGATCGGCCTACACTTTTCAATGGCCCCTCCATTCTTGGATCGGGCAACGTTAACAGAAAATCCTCAAGCCCAGATTCTTCACTTGCCGTTTTATATGGTGAGTGAGGTCGAACGCCTCCTGCACGACCTAATTACTAAGAGCCACGCAGAGATCCGACCTTAACCCACTTCCCGTACAAAATCCCCGTCACGCACGCAGCAAAGGGTATTCGAGACACCGTGCCGAAACTGAGACAAAACTTCTCAATACGTTGGGCCTCACACGCTCTGCCGCCCGAAACATCGTAAGGCTCACAGGGGGAGGCTCCTAACTCAAGAACTCTCTCTAGACCTTGCGACCGCATCTTGTATCTATTTTTCAAAAATTCCAACCGCTCCCGTCCGGGCATCCGGCGAGCATGGTACAAATCCCCTGCCTCAAGGACAAACGCCCGATGCGTACTCAGCGAGGCAAACAGATCTCCCCACAATAAGCATTCCGCCTCGCCCATGGCCCGACTCTTGCGGCAGATCTTCTGCACCGAATCGATAATGCATTCCATCGAGTCTTGCTTACGAATTGCAACACATCCAATTTCCCAGGTCTCAAAAACCTCATCACTCAATAGGCGCGCGAAAGCACCCGGACGTGCAGTGTCAGCCGCGATAGCGCCCAGCACCTGCTCAATATGAGGGGACAGATTTGCGCCATAAGCCGCCTGAACAGGTAAGTCAGAAGCCAGAAAAGCCAGAAGAACCAACCCCAGCGAGAATCGATTCCTCATAAGACCCCCTTATGAGCGATATAAGCGACGCGAAACTGCTGGATCAGATCCTGCATTTTTTCCCGAAAATTGAAAAAACCCGAGTAAGGTTCCAAACGAGAGGCTAAATCTCCCTCAGAAAATGGAGTAAAGAAACTGAGTGCCCCCAAACGAGTCAGCGCAAACCCAGGCCCTTGAAGAAGAGCAAGAGACGCAACCGTGACGGCAGGATCCTTGGGAGCCTCATCAAAAGGGGCTCGATAAAAAAACGCAGGGTCCAAAACCCGCGCAAACTCATGAGAGAGACGGAAAATTCGCCCGTTCCTCGCGCCGCCCTCAAGACTCAAAAAATCCTGCGGAACATGTAGAATTCCCAGATCCAGGGGAACCTCTGGCGAAATTCCGGGCCAGAGAATTTGTTTTCGTTCAATAAAAAGCTCGCTCCCTACTGGCCCCTTCAATACACACGCTAAAGTTATAGCTCTCGTAAAGAGTTTTGAATCACATTGCTTTGCTTTGCAGGATTTGATTGCGATCTGAAGATACCGCCTCATTTGCTCCGTTTCAGAAGTTTTAGACGAATCAGCGATCAACTCGTCGCAAAGCATTGATGAAACCCCTGCTTTCAAGCTAGGCCGCGTCCCCTTGATCGTACTCACCTCCGGAAGGGCCACACTGAAAAACTGATCGGAGAGAACATGAACCCATTCCCCTATCGCCTGATCGGACGGCTTGCCGGGCGAGAGCCCCTGCGCCTCAAGTGCGAAGTCCAGAAAATCTGTTGGATTGCCCACACGATTGGGCGAATCTGAATACTCCATCCATACAGTATGAAACCCAAGCGAGGTCAAGCCATGGGCAACGGCATCTTCTCGGTCGAGCACTTTCTGCGCGACCCGAGCTTTCAGATCTCCCAGCCAACGTGAAAATCCTTGTTCCGAAAACGCCGCGCGCTCTTCGCGCAACCGTCCTTTAAGTTCATGCAACTTCTCTCGAAGCTTGCGGCCTTTATATTGAACCCATGACTCACCGGGAAGCCGCTGGTTACACTGAGGCCCCTCTATCTCAATGGGTTTCTTGACTGTCTTATCCGGAGAATCCTTCTTTTGCGCACGCCGCACCTGCTGTGCCCACTCCTGAAACGCCGCCTGCCCGCGCCCCGAAAATTCGGTTTTTCGCTTCACCCCATCGCATACTTCGAGTTGAGCGAGCTTCTGACGAGAATAAAGGGTCTGGCGCAACTTATAAACGCGCTCGCGATTCAATACCAGGGAGCCAATCCCGGCGAAAGAAGCCAAGACCAAAAGTCCAACTCCGAGGTGCTTGCGGGTCAGCTCAAAACCCAAGTTCAGTTTCTTCAAATTGCCCCAGAATTTCGAAACGTCGATTTTTTCGTCGTCGACTCTCGTTTGATTGCCTCACTTTTGCATCCCCCGCTACAGGACGAATCTGCTCGAGCGGAAAATTATCGGCATACGAGCAGATCCCAACATTCGCCCCCAGATTTGGAACTTTCTTTTCGAGTTCTCGAAAAACCGAAACCGCGCGTTCAAAGCCCAGCTCGAGATTCTCCACCTTATCGCCGCGATCATCCGTGTGTCCGCTAATCAAGACGACTCTGCGTCCGCCAGCTTTGAGATCCGTACCCAGAGCGGGGAACGGCGTCTTTTGTCCGAAAAAAAGATTTTGGAGCTGCGACTGAGCCGCAGGTTTGATCTCGGACTTTCCTGAATCAAAATAGTCATCCGCCTCAAACTCGACCTTATTAAGCGTCACGTCGCCATGCTTACCCTGATCCCGTACTTTGTTTTTATCAATAATCCACAACGAAAGAAACAGGATCATCAGCATGGTAATCATGTCCATGTAGACAATTTTCCAAGTCGAGTCCTCTCCGTCGGATGCGTTAAAGTAAGTCTTCACGCGCCTAATTCTCCCCAGGTTTTCCCGCGTGTCCGACGAGAAAACGCAGTTGGGAATCGACCTCATCAAAATGATAATTCAGCGCCATAATCTGTTGCTTAAAGCGCGAAGCGAGCACCTTAAAAAAGACTGAGAAAACGGCGCCGTAAAGGGTGGCGTTCATCGCAATCCCCATCCCCCCCGAGACCATCGTAATATCCGAACCTTCCCGCATGGCCGTCAACACGGGGAGCATGCCATACAAGGTGCCGGCAATTCCGAACAGGGGCGTCAGGTTCCCCACGAGGTCAAGGCAGGTCGCATTGTACTGATAATGTTCGTGAGCATCTGAATAGAAATGAGTCCTCAAGTAATTCAAAAAATCCTCAAGCTTTAAACCAGGCTTCTCACCAGCGACAAAAATCTCCGTACATTGGGTCAGCTCGTTTTGGCCCACAAATCTGAACGCGGGAAAATCAAAGGAGCCCCCTCCCACTTTTTCGTTCACCGCTCTCCTGAGTTCTTCCGTAAAGCCAATAATCTGACTACTCTTCTCATCAATATGGCGACTCGAGAACATGAGTTTCAAACTATCAACCACCACAATATTTAACTGCGAACCGGCAGTATAAAAGAGCAGCATCATCGAGAGACTGGCCATCATCAAAAAATGGCTTTCCATCATCAGAAAAAGCAGCCCCAAAATCAAACTCAGCAAGGCGAGAACCGTTCCCAGAGGCCCCGCACCTGCAATACTTCGATTGAGACTGCTACGCTGAATGAGAGGCCAAGGCCTCGCTTTAGTTGACATGAATTCCACTCCTCTTTTCTTGCCCCTGCATGAGCCCAATTAAACGAAACCCCCAAATGAAAAGGAGTAGACTCAGAATCATCAAAGCCATTGCTTCGTTCCAGATACCCGTTTGCGAGCCGCTCCTGATTTCATTTCTAATTTTTTCGTGAAGCGCATCTGCTTGAGGCCCCTCAACAGAAAACTCAAGATACAAATGACCGCCACCATCCACCCGATTCAAATTGCTGGCGACGACCCTCATACCCGCTTGCTCCGCCTGCCGCACGTCGGTTAAGAGGGCCAAGATGCAGCTCTTTGGCAACGCCGTCGGATAGGCACCAAGAATTTGAACCCAAGTTCGATTGAGTGAGATATTTTGCGACACGAGGGAAACCCAAACCTCCGCTTTTTGACATTCCGGAGGGAGACCTCGTGAAAGCACAGTCAGCGATTGCGTGCCTGCCTGGACGTCACTGATCCGCTCAGTAAGAGAACTCTCTTGGGTCAAAAGTCTCTGAAGGAGCGGTGGAAGCTGCGCCTGAGTCGCCGAGGCAGCGAAACATTCGCTCAAGAGGGCCAGATAAATGAGAATGAAGGTCCCCCCAATGAATTTCATAAACCCAACACTCGATTCTTCAAAATCAGAATCACGATGAGAAAAACGGGAAGCCCCCGAGCATAGGGCGCAGCCTCAATATTTGCTTGGCTTAGAATTCGACCGATGAGATTTGCGAAACACAACCCCGTACTGAGTACCACCCAGTTCGTCATGACTCCTGCGTGCCGAAAAAGCACCACATGCTGATCCAAACTCCGAAAAACCTGTCCCGAGTCCTGCACATAGCGATAAAAAAACAAAATACAAACTCCCGCCAGCGCCGCAACGACAAGCCAGGCGCGAATGCTACGAATTCTATTTTCAAAAATATTATATGAAAATGCCGTAAAAACGAGAACCCACCACAACGCCATCAAGATTGGCAAATTCATAACTTGCGCACAACGAAATCCCACAAGCGCACCCCAGCCACAGAGAAACACCCCTAGCTCTCGGCGAAGAAGCGAAACGGGAATTTCGATATTTTCCCCGTTTTTCAATCGAACAGGTTTTTCCATATTTTCCATCAAGTGTTGCCTTCTGAAATCTCATGACGAGTCATAGCAGGCAAGGCCCGGCGCATTAGACTTGATCCACTAACGCGCAGACCGCATAATCCACTGTATGACAAACCAATCGAAACCCAAAACATTGCATCTGCTCTTAACCCTTCTCGCCCTCGGCTTTGTTGGCTTCGTCGCCACATCCTCTTCAGCCGCGGACTCGAGTCCAAAACCCAAATACGGCCCGATGGCCAGCCGACTCCCCGAGGATAACAAGTTTGTGCGGACAAATCCTGCGCCGGATTATTGGGCAATGAGTTCCTACTACACGGCCCAACAATAGGGCGGGGCCTGTTCGCTGGCGAGTCTCACGATGGTTGTTAATGGGGCGCGTGTTCATGACAAATTGGACTCTGAAACGGCGCTGGCCACGCAA
>JBBCAV010000295.1:0-1900 GCA_051382305.1 Bdellovibrionota bacterium FG-2 | reverse complement strand
ATACCAAGTACGGTAATTTTCATAATCGGACCCTCCCAGGTTTCCTTGAATGATCGGTTTTAGAACATCGACCATTCTGGCTCACTGAAGCCGTTTTGTGAACCGGGGTGGGTCCATCCCATTATCCGAAGCTACGCTAAAGATGCCCATTGGTCCTGTGTGTTTTTTGGCGTGCGCGAGGCCATGAAGTACCAACTCCTGAACCTCGCGACGGCAAAATGCACCGAGGGTGCGACGATTGATCAGGTCTCACAGTTTTGGACGAAAGCCCAAGCACAGTGCCCGGATAGAAAAATTGAAGGCTTTTTCAATTGCCTCAACTCTCACGCCCAGGAAGCCCCGAATGAAGCCGTTCGAGCAGGACTTCGTGAACTTAGTCGTTTATCGACGGAGCTAACGCTTCTTCGAGAGTACTGTTTTCAGGAGCAAACGCGCCTCGGACCGCCCCTTCACACGGCAATCGGCAGCACTTGCCGCAATGATGAGTTTTTGAATTTTGAAAGCGCCGCTACCGATTTCGAGGGATTGCGCGCCAATGCTGATCGCCTGGCCACCTGGCAAATGGGCTATGAACCGCAAAAAGTTCCCGATTACTTTTACCTGCTGAATTCGTGCGAAAAGAAGAAGAAAGAATCCAAGAAATTCTTACCCGTACCCATTCCTAGGCCAGAGGTTTGCAAGGCGCCCCCGGTCGGCACTGACCCTGCCTCTCGCCTCGCGCAAGAGAGTCTATTGATCGCGATGACCGGAATGGAAAACGACCCCACCCCGCAAAACACGCTTGCAGCTCCCAAAAAACCGAGGTTTGGCGAAGAGCAAATCCGCAAGGCCGTAAACGACGCTTTTAAAAAAGCACTCGAAAAACCGGGATTACAGCCCACTCTTCGCAAAGCTATTGAGAGCCTCCAAAAGAAATCGGAGCAATACGTCCCGTTTTACCAAACCATGACTGACAAGCTCCCTTCTGTGAGCGACGAAAAGAAAACGGAGATCATTGAAAAAAATCTCATTTCTGCCCTAGAACGACTCGATAAACCGAAAGAGGCGGTCGCTTCGCTTCAAAAGGGAACCGAAAACCTCCAAGGGGACCCAAGTGATGTCAAGGAAAAGGTCGATCCAAAAAAATCGAATGACCCATCGACCGACACGTTTGACCCAAAAGCCGTGGAAGAAGAAATCCGTCGTCAGCTCTCCGAGGAAAAAATCATAGAAGAAGCCTTTAACCCTGAACCCAAGGTCGATTACACCCCTCGCATTCGGTCTTGGAGACAAATTAAAAACCAACCCGAACTGAGAACTCCGCGCTTCGCCAAGGAGTCAGAGCAATTGAAAGCGACCGCTCTGCGAGATCTAAAGACCGCGATCGACGCCGCCCGAGATCACAAACTCATTCCGCGGACCCGGGCAAATGAATTCAGACGGGCATTAGAACGGGCCCTTGCAGACTGGAACCAAATCACTACGCCGCCCTCTGACCTTCCAGCCTCACAACAACGCAATTGGGCCCCGTCGCCTGAGGAAATGACCCAGTTTCTGACCCATGAACTCTCGCCGATTATGGATCGGTTCAAACTTCCATCCAGCAAAAACCTCACTCAACTCACCCAGGACAGCAAAAAGCCGCCATTAGCGGCTCATCAGCCTATCCTCATTCGAACTCCAGCCCAAAAAAACGAAATCGAGTTTGCGCGAACCGTGATCGAAGAAAATCTCAAGGACCTTGATTCGAAAATCCCAGCCGATCAACGAGCGACCTACTTATCGAAAAAACAGGCACTCCTCTCCCATTTTGAACAATTAGTGAAGCCCACTCACGATACCCCCCCTGCCACCCATTCACAGATTGAAAAACTCCTCAAAGAGGACTTCTGCCTCTGATGACTTCCTATCAACCTTGAAG
>JBBCAV010000294.1:0-11523 GCA_051382305.1 Bdellovibrionota bacterium FG-2 | reverse complement strand
TTGGGCCTCGCCGCATTTCTGGGAACTGTGCTAACCATCAGCGCAAACTTACGATTTCTGTAAAGCGGGCTCGTAACTTGGCTTTGGTCGGCTATGTTTCGATGGGCAACTAACCCTGATTCGCCGCGAGGGGCCGTTCCTCGTTGGATACAGGGAGTTCCTTTTGTATTAAGTGCGTTGTTTTTTTTGAGTGCGTTTTTCTCCCTATTTGCTCCACTTCCGATTCTGTTCGTTTTTTTTCGTTCGGGACGGAAGTGGGCTTGGGGAGTGGCGTTGGTGAATGCATCGCTCGTCGCCTTGCTTGCGGGATGGGTTAGCTTTTTTCTCTACATCATATTCGTCCTGACGCTTGCGATGGCGATGGCAGAGTGTCTTTCACGCAAACTTTCTATTGAGAAAGCTGTGGGTGGCTCGTTGTTAGCTTTGTTGATCGTTGCGGTCCTAGCGGTTGGGGCCTATTCAGGACTTCATCACGTTAAGCCTTGGGTTGAAATTCAGCACCAGGCTTCGGTCTTGGTTGAGTTGGTCACCGATTCTATCATGAAGGGGGGCGCCGGAGATAGTGCGCTGCTTGGTGTGGGGGATAAAGAAGAGTGGAAGGCGAGTTTGTTGGTCGAGTTTCCTTCTGCTTTGGCAGTGTTTTCTCTTATTTTGGCGTGGATCAACTTGGTCGCTTTGTTGCGGTTTAATCCGGGAGGATTGCGCGAATCACTTGGGATTACGCCTGATTTTTTTAAGCGGTGGAAGGCGCCTGAGTTTCTGATTTGGCCGACGATTGTTTGTGGAGCGTTATTGTTGTTGAAGTTAGGGTGGTTTTCAGACGTCGCAATTAATGTTTTCAAGTTTTTGATGGCTATCTATGCTTTGCATGGGTTGAGTATTTTGAGTTTTTTGTTAGATATTTGGAGTGTGAAGGGTCCTCTGAGGGCGCTTGCAGTGGCAGTAGCTGTTTTTTTGATGATGCCACTTCTCTTGAGTCTGGGATTTTTCGACCTGTGGTTTGACTTTCGTGGTAAATTCAGGCAATCGTAGGTTGCCGCGGCATTAGTGAAGTTCTAAAAAAGGAGTTCTGTCATGTTGGTTATTTTGCGTGAAAACGTCCCAAATCTTGGGAGAATTGGTGAAGTCGTTAAAGTAAAAGATGGTTACGCTCGTAATTTTCTGCTCCCCCGTAATTTAGTGGTTGCAGCAGATGAAGGCAATGTCGCCGTTATTGAGCACCATAAGAAGACTTTGGAAAAGAAACGTCTTTCCCAAAGAGCCTCAGCACAGGAGCTTGCGAATAAACTCAATGAGTTTTCTTGCAATATTCAGCGTAAAGTGGGCGAATATGATAAATTGTTCGGCTCGGTCACCAATACGGATATTGCTGAAGTTCTAAATAAGGCTGGATTCGCTGTTGATAAACGTTCCATCGTGATTGAAAAAGCAATTAAGACTTTAGGCGTTCATCCCGTGATCGTGAAGCTTGAGACAGATGTTTCGGCTACCGTTAAAGTTTGGGTTGTTAAGGAATAATCTTTAAGTGTCCGGGGGAGGGGTCGGCAGAGTACCGCCGCACCATGAAGAAGCCGAACGCTCGGTCTTGGGCGCAGTTCTGCTTCAAAACGACTCTCTTTACCGCGTTCTCGAGGTTGGGATAGAAGCCCGTGACTTTTATCGCGAGTCTCATCAGCGTATTTTTGAAGTACTCCTTGCTCTTGCAGAGCGGGGAGAACCTTGTGATTTAGTAACGCTTACGACGGCTCTCAAGGATCGTAATTTGTTCGAGCAGGTTGGCGGGAGCTCCGCGTTGACTTCGCTTTTTGAAGACACGTTTGCAGTGGGCAACGTTGTTCACTATGCAAAAACAGTTCGCGAAAAAGCGCTCCTTCGCCGGGTCATTGGGGTTGCAGGAGAAATTACTGCCGCTGCCTTTGACGGAGTTGAGGACACTGAAGCCTTTTTGGATGATGCTGAACGGAAATTATTTTCGGTAGCGGATACGCATCTCACCAAATCTTTTGCAAGTATGCAGGAGATTTTGGTCGATAACATGCACGCAATTGAGGAGCTTGCTCAGAAGAAGTCGGACGTCATTGGGCTTCCAACTGGTTTTGCCGACTTTGATAATCTCACGAGCGGACTGCGTCCCGGGCAGCTCGTCATCATTGCGGCGCGGCCCGCGATGGGGAAAACCAGCTTAGTTCAGTCTGCGGTGCAGAACATGGCAGTTTCGTCCAAGGCCGTGGTCGCATTTTTTTCCCTCGAAATGTCCAAAGAAGAGTTGGGATTTCGCTTTCTTTCGGGGTTGGCCAAAATCGATGCGAAACGCCTCAAGGTCGGGAAGCTCATGGATCGCGATTGGCCCAGGCTTGCGCAGGCAGCCGATGTCTTGTCTAAATCGAAAATCTTTATTGATGACTCAGGCAGTTTGACAGTGATGGATATTCGCGCACGTTGCAGGCGCTTGCTCTCGACTGAAAAAAAATTAGATTTGATTGTGGTGGATTATCTTCAGCTGATGAGCGGCTCTAAGGGGTCCTCAAAAGGGGATAGTTCACGGGAGCAGGAGATTTCGGCCATCAGTCGGAATCTCAAATCCCTCGCCAAGGAAATCCGAGTTCCGATCATTGCGCTCTCTCAGTTAAATCGTGGTGTTGAAAGTCGGCCCAATAAACGCCCGATGCTTTCTGATTTACGAGAATCAGGC
The DNA here is from genome assembly GCA_051382305.1 of Bdellovibrionota bacterium FG-2. Taxonomy (GTDB): domain Bacteria; phylum Bdellovibrionota; class UBA1018; order UBA1018; family UBA1018; genus CAIRTR01. The sequence continues at coordinate 8,831 of JBBCAV010000294.1, read as the reverse complement.
GCTATTGAGCAAGATGCAGATCTGGTTGCTTTCATTTATCGCGATGAAGTTTACAACAAAGAATCCGAAGATCGAGGAATAGCCGAGTTTATCATCGCAAAACATCGAGCGGGCGAGACAGCTACGGTGAGGTTGGCTTGGATTCCTGAATACACGCTCTTTGGCAACCTCGCGCAAGATGCTCCGGGCACTCCCGTCGTGATGTTGCGTCCGGGTAAGGGCGACGTTACTCTTTAGGCGCGAGCTTTTCCTCGATCTTGTCAAGCCGATCCTTGATGGCTTTGATCTCGCTTTGTGAGGCAACTCCGAGCTTCTTAAGTCCGGCTAGGATTTTTTCGTCGGCGAGTTTGCCCCGGTCCTTCGGAATCGCGTTTTTTACGAATTTCTGTGCTCTCGCTACCGTTTCCTGTTCCAGCATTTCGAGAAGCTTGATTAGTGATTCCTTAGTCTTTTCAATACGTTTGGTGATCGCCATCGTAATTATTCCTCCAGGGGACGCGTCCGGGCAACGCGTATAGTTGATAAGTACCCTGAGTCTACACCGTCAAGGGCTGGTCGGTAAGGAAAAAAATTGACACGACGCGCAACATGGGGGTATGACCTCTCTCGAGATAGTGTTGTGTAAAATCAAGAACTCCCTTAACCTGATAGAAACAGGCATTTTTATTGGGATAGGAAGTTCCACAGAAGGGCTTGAAGGACTTTGATGACTAATTGGTTGAGCGCATTCAAGAAGAAAAGCGAGCTACCTAGAACGGCGTTGTTGCTGTCCGTTCTCGCGCTTACTGCTGCTTGCTCGCCTGGCATGTTTGAGGGTAAATCCCAAGACGTCGATCTTGGTGTCCGTGAAACGAAAAGCTATCGGAAAGTAAATCAGGCTTGCGCGGATCTTGATCTCTCTAGTTCAGAAATCAACGTTGGGACCTTTAAAGAGCTTCTGCATTGTTTTAACTCAAATGGCTCGCTCGAGCCGATCGAACGCTTGGTCAACAACCTCAAAGATGAGCAACTCGAGGCGTTGGTTGCGACTTCCAATAAATATGTGCTCAATAATCCTGCTGTTCTCTATGAGGTTGAAAAGACCTTCTATGCGCTCGATGACCAGCACATTTTAGATGAATCATTACTTCAGCTCGGCCGACTTTTGGAGAATGACGAGTTTGTCGCGAGTGCGATCGGTCTTTTGAAAGATGGCTATTTTGCGAAATCCGAAGCGACCGTAGGTGTTGCGCCCCACGCCGATAAAGAAATTCTCAAAGTCCTTGAGCTTTTGTCTGCTCGTCTCACCAATGAAAATGTGATTGATACCCTCGACCTTGGGCTATCTCTTGGTGGGAATAAACTGTTGGCGGCGCTGCAGGAACATTTTAACGGGGACTCGCTTCGTGGGCGAACCTTACGTCAACTCACCGATCAGTTTACCGCTTACCTTCAGCAAACGGCGCGGCCAGAGCATGTTGAGCTTGGGAGAAGAGCGCTGGAGTCTCTGATTAATGACGATTTGTTTGTCGCACTCGATGGAGCCATTGGAGGTACGAGCGATCGGAACCTCAAAGAAGGAATTCCGAAAATGGCCGCGGTGTTAAAAGCTTCGCTGGCAAATGATGCCTCGGCTTTGGACGGGCTCACTTCACTATTTCGGTATTTGCATCGCCCGATTTCTTGCCTAAAAGGGACGCGAACGCTCCCTGATGCGACGATGTATGTGATGGATGAGTTGACCGCGCAGCCTAGTTCTCAAGCCTCGGCCTTTGTCGAGCGCAACAACCTTCTTCTGATGGTGGTTATGAATCCGTTTTGTGATTTTCCAGCAGAATTGGGCCAGTACTATCCCTCAATTCTGGAGCTTGCGAAAAAACGCTCTATGGAGCCCGCTGCCGATCTCTTGAAAGCGGTTCATGGTATCCAACGACCAGATCCCAATAATCCAAAAAAGATGCGCCATCCTTTGACGGACTTGGTTCTCGATGCAGCCTCGGATCCATCACTTAAGCTTTTGTTTCCATTGCTCTCTGAACTCAATGATCGAGAAGTTAATGGGGTTTCGTTGTGGGAGAATTTGCTGCTGTTTGCAAATCTACCGCGCTTGGAAGATCGCCAGAAATTAAAAGATAGCCTGGCTTACCTTATCGCTCCTCGTGCGGCCCTTCAGGGTCGAGCCATTTTTGACGTCGCTAGCGACTCCGTTGTGAGAGCCAGTGGAGATAATCTTTATAAGTTCGTTCACAGTCTTCGAAAATTTCTAGATGAGAGTAACAAGGATCCCTTGTTAGTTCCCTCGCTTACTGTCTTGAAACAAGCCTTTTTCACGAATGAGGTTCACCCTATTCTGGATTTGGTTCGGAAAGTTTCGGCCGAAGCGACTCAGAACGAGAAGTTTTTTGACACCCTGTTTGTAGTTTCTGATCGGCCGGAGTTTCAAGAATCGGTGGCTCTTATCTCGAAGATGGCGCGCACAGGAGAACTTAAAGAACTCCTGGGTGCCGTGATCACGCTTTTTCATAAATTTGGACAGCAGGGCAAGAAACAAATTCTAGGGGGAATTGAACCTCCGGAAAATACCGTTAAACTGCGGCACGCTTTGACTGCCAAAGACCTGGTCCCGTTTATTGATGGGCCAGCCCTTTTTGCGGAAGGGTGGGGATCTTTGGCGGCGTGTGAGAAGCTTGATCCACGCATTTCGATGGCGGATCCTTTTACCCCGCAGTTTGCTTCGCAACTGACCAATACGCTCGCTTGCGTGAACGTTGATGGGGGTCATAAAGACTTGGTTGCTGCCGTGAATTACCTGGATAATGAAAAAACGGACGATGGTCGCAGTTATCTCCAGATGTCGATTGATTGGTTTAAAGAGTTGAACTTCACGCAAAATGAGGCCGCTTATCTCACGGGTTCAATGCTAAAAACTTGGGATGATGGACGACTGTTTCGTGTTCTTGATGCGATTCCATTCTTAGTGAATGGTTCGACCCGCGCAGGAACTGGGAGGATCGATTCGACTGGGCCGGTGTTGCGTCCGCTGCTTAATTTGCTTGCGCCGGTTTTGGATGCCAAGGTGGACTCGGATTCACCCCCAAGTTTTCGCGAACTTGAAAAATTTGGTGCGACGGTTGTGCGGGATTCAGCGGTTCCCGGGATCTTGAGTTTTGTTGAAAAGATTTGGGATAAAAAGGCAGAGTCTGAGGTTACGCCGGAATGGACCGATGCGCGCCTTGTGGAGCGGATGAAGCGATGGGTAGGTAACAAGGAGTGTAATTCACTTGCGTCCTCTCCTGCTCAGGCAGATTTACAGAAACAAGCCCGTGCCCTTGAGATGGTGGATGATTATCGGGGGAGTGTCACGAATTGGGACTTGGTACAAGGAAAGCCAAGGAAAGCCTGGACCATTGACGATTTGAGGGGATCTGTCTATGAGGCCGACAATCTTATCGACAAGCTCGCGGATCCGAAACAAAGCGAGCCAAGTCGTCCCGCGCTAAAGGGGCTTCTCAATGTAATGAACTATTTTACCTTGGAGCCCGGGCAGAAGCCGACCCAGGGGAAACACTTTAATCGCGAGCAGCTTTTTGATTTTCTCTATGATCGCTCAGGAGATTCGGACGCGAAACTTATTACATACTACTATAAGGGGGACAAGACTCCGCGGGTCCGATTGGTTAACACCCTTGATCGGTTGGAACTCGTGCTAATCCATGCAGACTTTCCGGCACCCCCTCCGTTCAATCGTATTTACGCGCAGCAGTTTTTGGCGGAAATCGGTGAAGCCTGGGGCGATGAACCGCGCGAGATTTGGCCAGACGAGATTCAAAAGAAGTTTCCGCTTGGTGGAAAGGCACGTCCGGAGACGCTTGCCGAGGCGCTTGAGAATATCATGAAAGTCCAACACAAGTTCGAAAAAATTGTGGGATTTCCGGCCCTTCCTAAATGCAAACAGATTGCAGATCCGAGTGACCCCAAGAGTGTTCAAGATGCTGAGACGACTAATCCGGATGATGGAGGTTCAATTGTTCCAGATTGGATGCCGAACGCCTTTGGGATGGATTTTGAATTTCTGCGGGCAAACCTTTACAACATTCGCCAAGTGATCTCGGTGCTTCAGGAAAATCTGCCTGATTCTGGATCGTTTAGAAATCCGGACCGCAAACATGCGGGCGGCCTTAAAATTCTACGGGATTTGTTTTTTGAGATCTATTACAGCACGCCGAAGGCCTATCGCAAGTCGCCCGGAGAGGCAGCCGCCTTGGGGATTGGGTGGAAAAATAATCTTAATATCGTGATGAAGATGGTTCGAATGGGCGTGACCCGTCAGGCCGGGCGGGCCATGAGGAATGTCGACCGAAACGATCCATCGGTTCGGGCCCTTTTTGATGCTCTGATCGATGGCGCGACAGCGCCTCAGGCACTACCCTTGGCCGAAATGGTTCTAGATCGCGATGTGTCTCATACATTGATTTGGAAACTCGTGAGTCAAGTTTTTGACGTTCTTGATTCAAAGGATTCTAAAAAGTTTTCTCAGACGGCTTTTTATGGCCTCGCCCTTATGGGGGATCGATCTCAGCCGTTCTCGCCATTACTTAATCCTTTGCTGGAGTCTTTGGGACCGATCGTTGATCAGTATTGGGATTTTTTGAACGCGCACACTGACAAAATCTCTACTCTTCTTCGATCCGAGCGAGTGTCGAATCTCGCACGGGTGATCTACGAAGACCCAGATGACATTTCCAAGGGAAATCTCGCTCGACTAGGGGCCGACGCCTTGGCAGATCCGGTCCGGGGACTTCAGCTCATGTCCCTGGTTCAGGCGCTTGAAGACACGCCTGGGGCAATGGACGCGTGGGACCTTTTCGTTTCTCGTTGGGACGCAATTCAAGAGCTTCCCGAGTTTAAGAAGCTTGATGTCGATGCGTTGGCCAAGCAGATGCTACACTTTATCGAAGAGAAGGACCTTTCTCTTGTGGAGCGCGAGTTGGCTTTGAAAGTGAGATTTTTTGTGGCCCAGAAGATGGACGTCGGTCAGCTTGATCAGTTTCTCCTTTTAGCTCGGAAAGATCCAAACGAGTTTTATCGGGTTTTGGAAACCTTGAGTCGTGTGATCAAAAACGGCGAGGTTAAGGAGTTTATCGGCACAGCTCGTCGAGCCCTTCTGCAAGGGACTGCGAATTAGTGATTCCGTCGCTCTTTTTTTTAGTTCGCGCTCTCGCATAAGCTTAAATTCATAGTATACTTTGGGGATATGACGAATCTTTCAAATCGAGACGTTCAGTCGTTGACTGAAGAAATCAAGCAACGGAGTCAGTTCATTGATATTTTACTTTCGGAGGCCTCGAAAGTTGTTGTTGGTCAGCGAGGACTTCTTGAACGCTTGCTGTTGGCGTTATTGTGTGATGGCCATGTTTTGTTAGAAGGATTACCAGGGCTTGCGAAAACTCTGACGATCAAGACGCTTGCGGATGTGATTTACGTGGATTTTCAGAGAATTCAATTCACACCTGACCTTCTGCCTGCCGATCTGGTGGGGACCATGATCTTCAATCAGAAGACGGGCGACTTCATTCCGAAGAAGGGCCCGATTTTTACGAACTTAGTGCTGGCAGATGAAATCAATCGCGCCCCCGCCAAAGTTCAAAGCGCTTTGCTCGAAGCCATGGGGGAGCACCAAGTGACCATTGGTGAAACCACTTACGAGATGGCAAATCCTTTCATTGTGCTGGCGACTCAAAATCCGATTGAGCAAGAGGGGACTTATCCCTTGCCAGAAGCACAGCTCGATCGCTTCTTGTTTAAGGTAAAAGTTGGGTATCCGACTCTTGCTGAGGAAAAGAGTATCTTGAATCGGATGTCCGGAGTGGCGGCGCCCAAAGCGAATAAGATTTGTGACCCCAAACTTATCTTGGAGGCCCGCGAAATCTGTTCTCAGATTTACATGGATGAGCGCTTGAAGGATTACATTTTAGGCATCGTGTTCGCGACTCGGTTTCCCGATAAAGCTGGGCTACCTGCGCTTAAGCAACAGATTCAAGTCGGTGCCTCTCCGCGTGCGACGATCGCGCTCGTAAAAGCTGCGCGTGCGAATGCTTTCATTCATCATCGAGGGTTTGTCACTCCTGAGGACGTCAAATCTATCGCCTATGATGTCCTTCGGCATCGCGTCTTGGTTTCCTTTGAGGCCGAGGCTGAAGGAATCGATAGCGAGCAGATTATTAAGCGAATTCTTGAACAGGTTGAGGTACCTTGAGCGCGTGCTGACTCCAGAGCTGCTTCAAAAAGTAAAACGCATCGAGATTACGACCCGAAAAATCGTTGATGACATGATGGCGGGGCAGTACCGCAGCCACTTCAAGGGGCATGGCGTACAGTTCTCGGAGCACCGCCAGTATGTGGCAGGCGATGATGTCAGGCATATTGATTGGAAGGTCAGTGCTCGGGCGCGTGAGCCCGTTCTTAAAAAGTTTGAAGAAGAGCGCGAACTCACGGTTTTTCTGGTCGTGGATGTTTCGGCATCAAAAGGTTTTGGATCTTCAAAAAAACTTAAATCCGAGGTTGCGGCTGAAATTGCAGGGATGCTGGCCTATGCTGCCGTTCATACAGGAGACAAAGTAGGCATATTGCTCTTTTCCGATCGCGTAGAGCGCATTATTCCGCCTAAAAAAGGGCGACAACATATTCAGCGAATTATTCGTGAAGTGCTGGCCCATAAAAGTCCTGAGCCTATCCTTGGAGGAAGGGCTGCTCCTGGTGGCACGAATCTCAGAGAGGCGCTAGATGCCACCCAACGGATTATGAAGCACTGCGGAGTCGTGTTTCTTATTAGCGATTTTATGGCGCAAGATTATGGCATCGCGCTAAGACGTCTTGCCAGACGTCACGATGTGGTTGGGGTCAGAGTCGCTGATGAACGCGAAGCAGAGATTCCATCAGTGGGCTCTCTGTGGCTGGTCGATCCAGAATCAGGTCAAGAGCGATTCGTCGATACCTCTTCATATGGCTTTAAGAAGTTTTTTGAAAAATCTCGTACCGAGTTTGAATCTCAGACTAGCGAAGCATTGAAAGGTGGACGTGTGGAGTGGCTTCGCGTCTTAACAAAGGAAGACTATGCAGAAGCGGTCGTTCGATTTTTTCGGGCGCGCTCCCGTAAGCGGCGCTAATCTTTGCAGGATCATTGTAATCAGTCTTGGACTGACGGTGCATGGTGGAGGCGTTTGTCCTTTTGCTTTCGCGGTTGAAACGCAGCCTTCAGGGATTCCCTCGCCGTCTGCTGCGGGAGATGCGGATTTCTTGTCAGCCCCTTCTTTTGAGTTAGAGCGAGAGCCTTTGGCCTCGGCCAAACCTCAAGTGCCTCAGGTGGGCGATGTCTTGAGACTTAACGTTCAGGGATATCAAGGTTCGTCCGCAGCAATTAAGGTCGAGGCTTCCGTACCTGTGGATAAACTTCGCGAAGAAGGCTTTGAAATTCTCCCGAACCCCGCGGCAAGTTCGGTTCCGTTGAGTATTTCCGTCGTTATTGTGAAAGCCGGAAAGCTTACGCTCCCGGCTTTGGGACTTCGTGATTCTGCATCAAAATGGGTGGGCCGCACCAACCCGTTTTCTCTTGAGGTGACATCTTCTATTAGGTCTGATGACCCACAGCCTGAAAAGCCGGCCGAGGGTTTGCCGCCCGTTGCACTCGGTTTTCCATGGAAGCTCATTGTTGCCGCGGGATTGCTTGTCTTTGCGCTTGTGGCGCTAGGGGTGTATGCCGGGGTGCGCTGGAGCAGGCCCGGCCGGATGTCCAAGCAAAAGGTGTCCGAGGGACCTCCAAAACCGGAGGACGAAGTGGCGCTTGCCGAGCTTGAGCGACTTGAACGAGAGGGGTTTTTGAAAATCGGGCGGTTTAAGCCACACTATTTTAGAGTTTCAGATATTCTTAAGGCCTATTTTGGAAGACGATTTGATTTTGATGCTCTTGAATCTACGAGTGGTGAGTTGATGATTGCGCTCGAACGAAAGCAGGTCGTTTCTGAGGAACTTTTGCGCGAAATTCGACTCTATTTTGATAACTTGGATGAAGTGAAGTTTACGGATCGGCCCCCTCTTCCCGATGCCGCGGGTAAGTTAGTCGCGCAGGCCCGCGAGTTTGTTTTGAAGACGAGACGCATCGCCCAGATCGCTCAGCCCCCCGTGGGAGGACAGGCGTGAGATTTCAGAACTGGCTTTTCTTACTGCTTTTGGGACTAATGCCGTTTCTTCATCGATGGTGGAGCCGAAGAAATCGGCCGCCGTCCGTTGTATTTCCTGTCGCGATCTCCAAAATATCATCCAAATCTTCCCCACATTTGTGGAGTTTGTTTCTTAGGTATGGGGCCTTGGCATTGATGATTGCCGCTCTTGCACGTCCTCAAAACAGTTATAAGCAGACGGAGAGAACAGTAAGTGGAATTGACATTTTGATGGTGATGGACGTTTCTGCCAGCATGAACATTGAGGATTTGGCGGAGCGATCTCGAATTGAAGTTGCGAAAGATACCATGGAAAGCTTTATCAAGGGTCGACAGAATGACCGTATAGGTTTTGTGATCTTTAGCGGTGAACCGCTTACGCTTGCGCCCCCTACATTGGATTATGGTCTTGTTTTGAAATCCTTGCGCGATGCTCAAATCGGCGTACTCAAAGATGGGACAGCAATCGGCGATGGGCTGGCATTGGCAGTGGGACACCTAAAGGAATCAAAAGCCAAGAGCAGGGTGATTATCCTTTTGACTGATGGCGATAATAATGTGGGGCAGATCGATCCTGCAACCGCCGGAGAAATGGCCAAGGGTTATGGGATTCGTGTTTATACCATTGCTATCGGT
>JBBCAV010000293.1:0-37442 GCA_051382305.1 Bdellovibrionota bacterium FG-2 | reverse complement strand
GTCTGAAATATTGAGCTCCGTGCGATTGGCGCCGGCTCGCAAAGATTCAAATTCAGCCTGTTCTGCTAGCTCTCGGGCATTCTTTGCGTATTCTTCGGCGAGATTGAAATTCTTGAATTTGTATTCGCGCCTAGCCTTAAAGAACCATTCGCTGGCTTCTCGATAGAGCTCAGGAGCTAAGACGTCGGCTTGCACCTCGCGAGCGGCTCGAAGGGCGGCGGTGGTGTCTGACATTTCTTGGACGGGGCGGGTGGTGAGAATCGAGCACGATCCGGTCAAGAACCCAGCCCCAGTGAAGGCCACAATAAAAAACAAACGTGAAAGAGACATTTGCCCCCCTCCCGTTTGTTTAGATGTTTCGTGCTTGAGGCCGTGACTCATCGCCATCAGTGCCCTAAGCTAATGTCTTACTTTGAAGTAATCGCGAAGTTAGCCCGGCGATTTTTGCCGTAGGCTTCTTCGGATGTTCCTGGATCGACAGGGCGCTCTTTACCGTAGCTGATGGTGGTAATGCGATCAGCACTGACGCCCAAGTCCTGAAGGAATTTCTTTGTTGCGTTGGCGCGTTTATCGCCCAGAGCGATGTTGTATTGAATTCCACCGCGAGAGTCGCAATGCCCTTCAACCTGAATCTTGACGCCCGACTTGGCTTTCAAGATCTCAGCATTTGCTTTCAGGATGGATTTGGCTTCACTGTCGAGTGAATAAGCGTCATAACCAAAGTGAATGGACTTCATTCCCATGGCTTTGCCAGAATCAGAATCCCCTAAAGTGTTTTCGTCACCAGCGCCGGGAACGGCACCTTCGTCTTCTTTGGCTTTTTTTGCGCAGCTGACTGCGGAAACCATCGTTGCGACGGCGATTACTAATGCTAGACGGCGAATGATCGCGCTCATTTTACTCATGAAATTCCTCCTCGAAGATTATCGAAAGTTAACTTATTCTCTTCTTATGCAACAAGTTTAGCAGAATTGAAATGAAAATACTTTTACCAATTATTTTTCTAGCTTTTTTGGGGGTGGCATTTCCCATGGCCTCCCAGGGAACGGGGATTTCGCCCCTTCCCTTGCGGCGTTCTCCTCCGGATCAAGACTGGTTGACGTTTTCGACTTCCCATTTTCACGTTCTGACTCATCCAAAAAGCCGGGTTTTTTCCGAAGATTTTGCGGATTTTCTTGAGGAAGCCTTTTCTGTTTTGCGTGAAGAGCTCCGGTGGGCCCCGCAAGGGCAGATTGAAGTTGTCGTAAGGGCTGATCGCGATGTTAGTGAGGATGAAAGCAGTGTTTTTCCCTTCAATCGAATCGTGGTTCAGGCCGTGCTCCCAAATCCCGCGACGGCCGAGGGGGAGGCGCAAAACTGGGTTCGCGCTCTAGCGTATCATGAGTTAACGCACGTAGTTGAAAAAGATTTGGTTCATGGGCTTATTTCCTTGTTCCATTTTGGAATGGGCAGCGTAGCAAAAGTGAATCGATTTTTGCCGCCTTTTTTGCTGGAGGGGCTTGCGGTCGTAGAGGAAGGCCGGCACGGAAGCTTGGGTCGAGGGCAGTCTGTCTTTTATGAAACTGTCTACAGGGGAGCGGTGGGGTCAGGAACTTTAGGTACCATTGGGGTGGATGGACTCAATGGCGAGGATCCTCGTTGGCCCGCGCAAAACGCGCCCTATTATTATGGTAGCCTGCTGCAGTCTTATCTGGATCGCGATCCCAGTTCGGTGGGTTTGGCGTATGCAAGTGGTCGTCGCGCCCCCCTTTTCTTGGATTCTTTGGCGCGCGATCTCTTTAGTAAGGATTGGGAGACGCTTTGGAAAGAAGCGCGTGAGGATGCCCAAGAGCGCTTCTCTAAGCAGTTGAGTGAAATTCGTTCTCGTCCTATTTCTGAAGTCCGGTTTCTCTCTCAAAGTGGCGGGATGTCCCGCGCCGCAGCCTGGGCTTCGACCGCAAAAGGAGAGCAACAGCTAGCCTATATTCGAGATTCCGTGGAAACCGGGGCGGGGATTTCGGTGGTAGGTTTGGATTCTTCTCGAAATGTCGATCAGACCTTTTGGAAGTATGGAGGAGGGCAGACGCTAAAACGATGCGATGGAAAACTTGTTTTCTCTCGAATTGAACCTTGGCAGCAGTATTCCTATTTTTCGGATCTATTCTCTTGGGATTCGCGCACGGGCTCGGAAACTCAATTGTCGTTTGGGGTGAGAGCGCTGGATCCCGATTGCTCCGAGGATTTTAAGTGGGGTGCGCGGGCTGACGCGCCCGGAGTCGCGCGCGGCGAGTGGGTTTACGTCCAAAACCTGCCGGACGCGAATCAGGCGCTCGTTGTGTGGGATGGGAAAAGTAAGCCAAGAAATCTTCTCCAGGGGCACGCCTATGAGCGGTATTCAACACCGGCGTGGGGACGGGGAGATTTTTCGGAATGGATTGCCGTCACGTTGAAGGAAAATGAATTCAGTGAGCGCTTGATTTTGGTTCATTCAAAAACGGCGGAGATTCGCCCCCTTTTTTCGCGCGTCCCCTCGAGCCTTCGTCGGCCTTTCGTGACCCCGAGTTGGAGGACTAGTGGCGATCTTCTGTTTTCTGTGGCCGATGATGGAGTTTTTGATGTGGCCCAAGTTTCCTCGGCGCGCTTAAAAGAGTTTTTGGCGACAGGGAAGCCGATCCCCTATCAACGACTCACGCATCTTGAAAGTGGCTCACTTTTTCCTCTTCAAGGGCCAGACGCTTCATTTTCTGATCTTTATGCCACCGTGTATCGCTCTTCGGGTTTTGATGTGGCGCGGGTGAGTAAGGTTAAATCCGAGGCGCGCGAAGCGCAAGCTCAGGTGGAGATTTCGCATCCGTCCCCCAGTATTGTTCCAAAAACCGAGAAGTACCAGGTGCGCCCCATGGTCGTAGATTCATTTTTCCCCGCTCTTTTGCCGCACTATTGGGTTCCTTATGGAGAGCGCCTCTCTGAGGGGTGGTCGTTGGGTGTTTTAACGTCGGGGATGGATGCGTTGGAGCAGGTCACGTATTCGCTCCAAGCGGGCTGGGATAGTCGTGCAAACTTTCCGCTTTATCGATTCGAATTTGGCTATGAGGGAAGCTACCCTTCTCTGCTGTTTTCTCGTGCGCAAGAAGATCGGTACCTGGGATATCTGAACCTTGCGAATCGTTTTATCGGCAATCACGTATTAGCGAATTTTCCTTTAGGTCTTTTTGAGGTTGGTTTTGGGGGAAATTGGAACGAGTCACACTTTTTTAATGAGAAAGCAGAGAGCGGGGGGTTGGAGTTTCGGTTTTCGGTGGGCGAGTTTCGGGGGTTTCCAAATTCGCCGGCTCCAGTTTACGGGGGATCAGGCGTGCGCGGTTTTAAGGGTGCGGTGAAATTAGAAGGCGTTTTTGTCGGTGATGAGCAGTTTACGGCGCTCGAGGGAAGTTGGGATCAGCGGTTACAAGGTTGGGGGTCTCAGGACTTTTTTCGGGCTCGCCTTTTGGGCGCGCGATCCACGAATACGATTTTGTCAGCCCATTATTGGATTGCAGGCGGAGACGGGACTTTTTCGCAAGGCGAGGGGTTTCTTCTGCGGGGTTATCCACAGGGGGTCGTGTTTGGCCGGGAGCTCGCGAGCGCGAATTTTGAGTATACGTTTGTCGTAAAGGACGTGTTTCGCGGGCTAGGGGTTTGGCCCTTCTTTTATGAGCGCGCCAAAATGCAGCTTTTTGTGGATACGGGGTCAGGGGAGTATTTTTCGTCTGGCGAGGAGCGATTTTCGCGCTGGCCCGTAAGCACGGGAGTCCATTTGTTTCAGGATCTGAATTTGTTTTTTCGTTCACATTGGACAGTGGGAATTGGATTTGATTGGGGTTTGTCCTCGACGCTCCTTGGCGAGAAACAGTTTGTTTTTGGTTTCGTGGGGAATTTGGGATAACTTGGGGTAGAAATAAAGCAGGAGATTTTGATTATATGATGATGCGTTCGATTCTTTTGGTTTTAGGTGCCGTGTTGGTTTTTTCGCAAAGTGGTCTTGCCGATATTGTCCGCTTTCAAGAGGCAGCACCTGGAATTTATCGGGGGGGCCAGCCCGAGACTGCGGCCGATTATGACATGCTTCAGTCTCTGGGGGTTCGCACCATCATTAATCTGCGCTCAGATGAAACCGTGGCGGTTGAGAGCGAGGTTGCCAAACTTCGCGAGATTGAGTTCATTAGTGCGCCGATGAAAGGGTTTACCGCACCCAAGGATGAGACCGTGGAGCTTGCTCTTACGACGTTGATGGATCCCGGCTTTTATCCCGTGTTTATTCACTGCAAACAGGGCAAGGATCGAACGGGATTAGTGGTGGGGTTGTATCGCGTTTATCATGACGGCTGGAAACCTCGGGCGGCCTACAAAGAAATGCGCAAAATCGGTTTCAATCATTGGCTCTTAGGGCTTGATGTTTATTATTGGTGGCACACGGTATTTTCGAAGCATCCTTATTTGGAATCGGATTCGATTTAAGACTGTATTTTGGCTAAACATGATATAGTTTAGCCAGAAACAGTCTAAAAAAGACTGTTTCTGGCTAATTATGACACATTTAGATACGCTACGAGATAAAATTCCAGGCGAAGTCTTTGGCGATGACGACCTGCATCTGATCTGTCGAGGTCTGAGTCCTAGCGCCTTCTACAGTACTTTGAGCCGACTATTGAAACAGGGACGGTTGCTGAAGGTCCGGCGTGGACTCTACGTTTTTCCTGAAAAATTAAGAAAGGGGCCCTTATCCCTGCATGTCGTTGCCTCACGCCTGTATTTTCCCAGCGCGGTCTCCTTTGAGTCCGCCTTGTCGTTTCATGGTCTCATTCCTGAGGGAGTTTATGCCGTGACTTCAGCCTGTCCTCAGATGAAAAACAAAATCTACTCCACACCGCTTGGTGAATTTACCTATCGCCCAGTGCCCGAAGCCGCGTTTCGACTTGGAATTGAGAGTATAGCAACCAAAAGCGGGTCCTTCTTGATGGCGAATCCGATCAAGGCTCTTTTCGATCTCACTTATGCCAAGAAGCGAGTATACGAAACTCTCGAAGAAGTGGAAAGCGATCTCCGAATCGATCTCCTTGAACTTCAGCGCTTTGCTATAAAATATACCTTTCTGGAGCTTGAAACTCTGGCGAACTCTTATCGAAAAAAAAGCTGCGCACGCTTGTTAGCTTTGTTGATGAGAGGCCGGAGAGTGAGGGCATAAATGAAGGATTTGATTCAAAAAAAATTGGAATTTTACAACCCGCAAAACGCCCAAGAAGAAGAAAACGCGCTCAAAGAAATCACTCAAGAGGTCGCACTTTACGCTTTAGCAAAGAGCGGCTTTTTCGAAAAGGCTTCCTTTCAGGGTGGAACCTGCCTGCGAATAGTTTATGGCCTCGATCGTTTTTCCGAGGATTTGGACTTTTCGCTCCTATCACCTAACTCTGATCTTGAGTTGAGGCCTTATCTTGAGAAGAGCGCACAACTCATGAAGCACTATGGCTATGAAGTGGAGGTGAGCGGCAACCCCAAGCCGGATCGCAACGTGAAAATGCAGTTCTTGAAAGACACCAATATTAAGCGAGTGCTTGTGTTCAAGCATTTGAGCGATCTACAAAAGAAAATAAATATCAAAATAGAAGTTGATACCAACCCGCCCGCTGGGGCCAAATGCGAAATTAAATTTCTCGACTTTCCAACGGACTATTCCGCCACTACCCATGACCTCGGATCTTTATTTGCCGGCAAAATTCACGCACTATTATGTCGGCCGTTTGTCAAGGGAAGGGATTGGTACGACTTGAGTTGGTATGTCTCGCAACGCGTTTCTCCGAATTACGTTCTTCTTGGAAATGCGCTTGCGCAACTGGGTCCCTGGAAAGATCAAATCACCCAAATAGACCGCTCCTGGCTGGTTCATCATCTATCGGAAAAAATTGAATCACTTTCTTGGTCAGAAGCTTTTAGGGATGTTTCACCGTTCCTGAAAACCGAAAAATCGGCGGAACTGAGAAAGCTTTGGAGTCGAGATTTTTTTCTGTCGAAACTATCGCGACTTTGATCGCTCCTAAGCTAACTACGAAAGGATGAATGGGAGAAAAGTACCGAAAGTTGGACTGACCCACTCTCTCATTTAATGGGCCGGCAGCATTAGATCTGCTTCCTGTTGAATTCTACGCTAAGGGGCTATTTGTTATGTATTGACACTATCAACGTAGTGTGACCATAGTGTGACATGGCTCAATGGGAATTTGTGGAGTGGTTGCTCTTCTGGATTCTTGAAACATCTCACTTTGAGTTTGAATGGGATGACGGCAACCGATCTAAGAATCTTAACAAACATGGCATTGCCACAGAGGAGATTGAGGACGTATTCCGCTCTGGCTTGGCACTCCCCCTGGGGGTTCAAGTAGCATTTGTTTTACGTGAAGGGCACGTCCGAGTAATCAGTGCTCGGCCAGCGCACCGAAAAGAAAGGGCGAAATATGAAGAAATCATCAGTAAAATCTCTCAAAGAATACGATAAGCCGTTCAAGCTCGATGCGGAAAAAATTCTTGCAGCCATGAAACGCTATAGCCAGGCTCCCAAAAAACCCACAAGCGTGGCCTTGGATGCTGCGACAATTCGAGAACTTAAAGATGTGGCTGTTCAACAGAGCATTCCCTACCAAGTGCTTATTCGAGTTTTTGTTTTGGATGGGTTAGATCGACTCAAAAAGGCGACTTTACTCGCCGAAAGAGGCTAGGCCTAGAATTTGAGACGTTAATAGTTGAGCATTCCTTGGGCGATTTTGACACTTGATTGGTGCGCTTTTCGCTCCCGACATGACAAGGCCTACTTGGTCGGGGGAAATTGCGACAAATTGACTGGCCGTCATCAAGACGGTCTTTTGTGCGCGCAACAATCAACTGTTCGTACCGCTATGGAAGTCGTCGCGTGCTTGTGCGGGCATTAAGGTAGGTCTTGCCACTCGTAACATCTGCATCAAAGATGCAGGGCTTCAACAACATTGTCCGCCGCGCCTCATCCTGCCCGTAATGACAGGCAACTGCTCAAAACCAAAATCCTCATAAAGCGACTGCGAATGAGTTGTCTTTAACAACCATCGAACAGAACATAATTTTGGATGGTTAAAGACACAGTCCATAAGAAAGTGCAGAAGTTCTACGTTATGAATTTCGGAAACCGTGGCGTCTTGGAACCACGGATATTGGTCATAGGGCAAAAAATATTGAGGACTTCAGGCGCCGAAGTGTTTTTTCCAAGCCTTTGCGATTTCATGTTTTGTCGGGGTCTCGTCTAGGAGGAAGTGGTGGCCTGGGACAGAATCGAACTGCCGACACACGCCTTTTCAGGGCGCTGCTCTACCGACTGAGCTACCAGGCCATTATCAAATAGGTAGATAATGGGTCTAAGCGAAAATTCCTCAAAACGCAAGTTCCGTAATAAGTGGCGCGATGAGTTATCTAGTCCTTTTTTTCAACCGTCGCGGGAAGTTTCAATTCCTTGCCGTCTCGGCGGATCACGAGTGTGATCTTCTGGTCAGCGGAAAGAGTCCCTAAGATCTTCATGAAATCCTCTAGCGAATTTATTTTCTCTGCATCAATCCCAGTCAAAATATCGCCTTCTTTGACCCCCGCTTTCTCGGCGGGACTGCCTTGGCGCGCGCCGGCCAATTTGATTCCGCCGCCTTCTGCACCTCCCCCGGTTGGGCCGTGAGGGGAGGACAGGCTTGAGTAGTCGGGAATCGTGCCTAGGTAAACTTTGCGGCCCTTCTTTTCTCCCTGGCCCCCTGGGTGTTGCCCAAACATAGGAGCCTTGGGCGCTTTTTGATAAGTGAAATGCACTTTCGGATCCATCGCGCGAATCGCAAGCGCCGCAACTGTTTCGGCGGTTTGAATTGTACCCGTGGCGTTGATTTTCTCAAGCGTATCGCTCACGCGGTGATAATCGCCGTGAGGTCCGGTGAAGAAGTGAAGCACGGCCGCCTTATTAATGAAAAACGCCATGTGATCGCTCGGACCGTACCCATCCCCGCCGCCCGGGCAGGTGAGGTGGCGGGCGTCGCATTCTTCTTGGACCATGCCGTTCCATTCTTTGGCGGAGTCGCTCCCAAATACAATGAGCTGATTATTTTCCATGCGCCCCACCATGTCGAGGTTCATCATGACCTTGGGTTGCACCTTCATTGCTTTGAAAAGTTCGGCTAAGCGTGAGGATCCAGCGATGCCACTCTCTTCACCGGTGAAAGCCGTGAAAACGAAACACGCCGATTTGGAATCTTTGTATTTGGGATCCGCCACAATCAGTCTCGCCGCTTCCATTACGGCCGCAACGCCAGAGGCGTTGTCATCGGCGCCGTGATGGATTCCGCTCTTGGAGGGTTCTAAGGAATTCTCTGCCCCATGCCCCAAATGATCTAAGTGCGCCCCAATGACCACGGGACCCACTTTGCCGCAACCTGCGCCATAGGTTCCAACAATGTTGTGGCCTTTTTCGATCCGATCGGGCGTTTTGGAATTCACCATTTTAACTTCGACGTTATGAAAGTAACCCGATCCATCCGTTGCCCTAGGATAGGTTTCATAGAGCGGTTTGAGTCCAATAGAAGCAAAGCGCTCGGCGACGAATTTCTCGGCTTTTTCTAGTCCGGGGGTCCCTAATCCGCGGCCTTCCATTTCATCGGTGCTGAGTTTTTGAACGGTTGCGAACACGCGATTTTCAGGGCGCGTATCATCGACACTAAACGTCTGCTCAGGGCCCGGAACCCAGTCGGCGACAAACACGTTGGTCTCATGAGGCTCAGTGGCGTTGCGGTTAGACGAAAACGCAATATGTTTCCCATCCGGCGAGAACATCGGGAAACTTTCAAACGTGTCTGAAAAACTCACGCGCTCGAGTCCCGTTCCATCGACGTTGATTTTGTAGATCTCAAATTTACGGCCGCGTGGGTCTCTGGGATTTGAGGCGAAAAGCACCGCTTTGTTATCGGGTGTGAAGTAGGGCGCAAAACTTGCGGCGCCCATTCGTGAGATTTGGCGGGCGTGAGTGCCGTCGGCATTGGCCACCCAGATTTCAAGTTGTGAGGGTTTTACGAGGTGTTTCTTGAGCAGCCCTAAGTATTCATCCGCCTCTTTGCCTTTACGGGGCCTTGATGCGCGCCACACGATTCTCGAGCAATCGGTGGAGAAAAATGCTCCGCCGTCATAGCCGAGGCCCTTGGTGATTCGTTTGACTTGAGTCATCGTGCCCATGGAGTCAAGTTTGCCCGTATAGAGGTCGAGGTCGCCGTCGCGATCACTGGTAAAGATCACGCTGCCGTCTTTGCATACGGTGGCTTCAGCGTTGTAGGCGCGTGGAGCTCCGGGCTCGGTCAGTCGTAAATCCGTGCCATCTGTTTTTGCGGAATAAATTTGAAATGTCTCATAGATTGGCCAAACGTACCCTTTGCTCATGTCGGGGACGGGGGGGCAGTTCTCATCAGCGCCGTGGGTGCTGCTGAAGAGTACGCGCTCATCGCCGGGCAAATAGTAGGCGCAGGTCGTGCGTCCTTTGCCATTAGAAATTTGGGCGCGACCCGAGCCATCCGCGCGCATGACGTAAATTTGGTCGCAAGCGGGGCCTTGGGGACCGTGACCCTTGTGTTGGAATGAGAGCCATTTGTTATTGAAAGACCAGTAGGCTTCGGCGTTCGTGCCGCCCGCGGTGAGTTGGCGAATATTCTTGAAGTGTGTTTCCTCGGGAAATGAGATTTTTCCGGGAATTTGGGGGGCGTGGCTACAGGAAAAAGTCGCGAGCGTTAGCGAGATGAGAGATACGATTGCAAGGGCTATGAGTGAGGTGTTTTTGTGCATTCCTTCGTTTTAGCGGGAAGTGCGGGGGAGTCAATGGGAAATTGTCCTACTTTCCTTGCCTGAATACTTCCATCGTACAGTAGTGAAAGGCAGCCAAGAGTCTGGAATCTTGTATTTGCGCTTTAGGGTCCTTCTGGATTCGCGCCGTTTCCTGCTTAAGTGCTTTGAGTGTTACCTTTTGGCTTTTGCTCTCTTGGGTGACGCAGACGCAAAACTCCTTTGCAACACTAGGGTCTGAAGAATCAGGCTGCCCCTGGGATTGTGCAAACGCAGTTGTGCATGCCTGTCTAAACTCCCGGTAGGCGGGGGGCTCTGTTTCAGCGTAGGCAGAACAGGCGGCAAGCAAAAAAATGGAGAGCCTCACAAAAAGCATTTGAACCACTCTTATCTGGATGATTGAGTATGAGCAACTCCATTTATGGTGGCCTTGTCGACGTCTAAGGAGCAAATGAACAAGATTCGAATTGAAAAACTTACTGAGGCGAATTTCACAGATTATGAAGAACTTACTCGCTGTGGGAAAGACGGCGGCTGTTATTGCGCCTTCTGGCATCAAAAATGGGCTTCCATGGAGTCTTGGATCAAGCGAGAAAAAGAAGCGCCGGAACTAAACAGAGCGACGGTGCTCGATCGGGTTCGATCCGGCTTTCATGTGGGTGTGCTTGCGTATCGAGGGGAAGAGCTCCTGGGATGGATTTCTGTTGGACCCTTAACTGATTTTTATTGGACTTGGAAACGAGCGATCGCGGTTGGCGAAGCCTCTAAGAATACCGCTGGAATCACCTGCATCACTCTTGCACCAAAATTTCGAAACCAAGGATTATAAAGTGAACTTCTCAAGGAACTCTTGGTCTACGGCAAATCGCAGGGTTGGGCTACAATAGAGGGCTACCCTTTTGATGCAAGTGCCGTCGAAAAACATAAGGCCGATGTCCTTTGGCCTGGGATGACCAAGGGATTCGTAGAGGCGGGGTTTGAGAGATCCGCTCCCCACTGGCTTAGCCAAGCCGACTGGGAGCGCTCCATTTATAGGGTGCAGGTCGCCCAATAATGTTTCACGACTACTCTATCCACGATCAAAAATACAAACTTGCGCGTCAAAGAGGCGACGCTGGATGGGGTGGCGAACTCGCGCACCAGCGTAAAGCCAATTGGGAAAAAACAATCCAAGATCTAATGGCAGATCACGGATTTGATGTGACCGGAATTGATATTTCTCCGACAGCAATTGTCTGGGGTGAAGAAAAGGCTAAAGAAGAAAAAAGTCCGCTCGATTTTTGTTAGGCACCCTCACCGATCTTTCGGCTTTTGAATCTGGTGAATTTGACGCCATTCTCGACGGCAATTGCCTTCACTGTATTCTTGGTGAAGATCGCGGCAAAGCCTTAAGAGAAATCCATCGAGTACTCCGCCCCAATGGGATTTTTTTCGTCAGCTGTATTTGCGGACCCTTTACCGGAGGCGAAGGTGCTCCAATATTTGACCCAAGCACAAAATCCTTGTTGGAAGAGGGGAAAACCTATCGACATATGGCAAGCGCTGCTTCGATTTTTGGCGAGCTCGAAGAGGCCGGCTTTCAGGAACTCTCGCGAGACATCCAAGAGCGCGGATGGTGGAGTCATATGAAGGTATTGCTTGGGAAAGGCTAGTCTTTAACGATGATGTCGACCATGACGATAGTACTACCCGAGGAGATCAAGTCGTTCTATTTTGATTTCAATTGGGATAATCAGAAGGTCTGGGGGCGATTGATCTTTTCTGTGTAAAGGGCAAATGGATCATTCTCGATGGCTTCCATCGGCTAGCCCGTCATGTTCTAGAGGTTCGCAGTGTGATACAGGTAAGAAAACATCCCGCGACCGCATTGAGCCAAATAAGGCGATAGCAGTGTTTCTGCCTTTTGGGGGGCGGTCGAACACGCTGAAAGCGGGAGTGCAAGAATGAGTGAAATCAGTCGCTGCGGTTTCATTTTTTAAGGTCCTTCCTTACACGCTGTTTGCCCCCGTCACGATTTCCGACGACTTTAAAGCCTGCTTTTCCGAATAGGGACTGCGTGCCTGTCCAGGCAAACGCGGCAGGGATCGCGCCTGCCTCATTTGGTTTCACGGGATAGCCCTCCAGAATTCGTGCGCCCTTTTTCTTGGCGAGGGCTGAGGCGGCTCTCAAAAGTGCGGTAGCGACTCCTTTTTGCCGAAAACCCGGCCGGATATAGAAACACGGTGCAGACCAGACTTCTTCGGCGTCATCGCAGGCTAGGCTTGGAGCGCGGTTAAGGCGATCAAAATCAACTCTTTTGCCAAGTGAGCACCAATCCACAGCTTCGTTATCAATAAAGGCCAAAACACCTTGCGCTTTTCCAGAGGCGACGAGTTTCTTGAGTCGGCTCTTTGCGGCGGGGCCTTTGATCTCCTCCCACTTCTCGCTTTTTTCAATTCGCCAGTACATGCACCAGCAGCCGCCGCACGCGCCTTTGCTCCCAAATAGGCTTTCGAGAGCAGGCCAGAGTGTCGGGGTGAGTGCTTTGGTGATGATTCTCATGGGAGTTATAACTACCGTGTGAGAAATTTGGATACAAGAAGCTTGGCTGAAGTGCTGCGCTTATTGCGCAATAGGCACAACGAATTAGTCCGTCATCTCGCTTGTTAATGAGCTCCGAAGTCGCCGCCTACGATCAGAATCGGGGTATCGATCTTTGCTAAATCAGAGGCACGCGCGAAGTGAGCAGAAACGAGTGCCGCGAGCGACAACATGATGATATTGTTTAATTTTATCGCTACGGCCTGTATCGATACAGGATTGGTCATATCATGGGAAGCGGCTTGATTTTTGACGCATAATGCTATATGTTCGGCGCGCAGGCTCGGGATCGGAAGAAGGAACTCTATAGATGCTCAAATTCATTTCTTTGTTTGTCGGAACTTTCGCGGTGTTCGTGGGTGTCGCTTCAGTTGCTTATTCAGAAGATAATCCCTGCTTGGGATGTCACGCCAAACTCGCGCAGAGTGAACATGTTCATTATCCCGTTAGCAATAACTATTGTGATGCTTGCCACACGGTACAGCCTGAGCACCTGACCACCCAGAAGAAGGAATACGTCTCCACCGATCCGTCCAACGATACTTGCTACAATTGCCACGAGCCCATGGATTCTGGCCCAGTCGTACACAAGGCTATTGAGAAGAAAAACGGCTGCACTTATTGTCACAATCCTCATGGCGGCGCACGGAGGAGTTTTCTTCGAGACGAGCCGGGTAAACTTTGTACCTCCTGCCATACGGGTCTCATTCCAGAAGGAAGCAGCAAGCATGGCGCTCTGGATTTTCAGCGGAGTTGCCTGATTTGTCACGTGCCTCATTCGAGCCCGAATAAGAGACTGTTGACGGCACAAGGGGGCGACTGTTTTTCTTGCCACGATCAAAAGCTGGGACAGACTCCAAACATGAAGCAGGCTATTGGGGATTTGCCTTTGTCGCACAAACCCGCAAAAGACGGCAAATGCATCGCGTGCCACACTCCTCATGCCAGCCAGTTGGCTCCCTTGATCCGCAATCAATCGGGCTCTTCAAAACCCAATTGGAATTCCAACCTCGTTACAATTTGTCTTCAATGTCACCAGGCGTTGGTTTCGTCGGAATTCGTTTCCGCGTCTGAGACTCGATTCCGCAAGGATGAGGTAGTGAATGGGAAAACAACACGCCTGAATTTACATTTCTTACATGTAGTAAAAAAGGGGAGATCTTGCACTGTTTGTCACAATGTTCATGGCGGGGTAAATGCCCACAATATTGCCTCGGATGAATCACCGCTCAAAAAGAGAAAATTCGAATTTTTGGTGAGCCCACAAGGCGGAACTTGTGCTCACGCCTGCCACGGAAACGCTAACTACAGACGATTATAGAAAGACGAGTTCTTATGCAAATACAAACCTGGCCTTTATTTCTTTGTCTGCTTGCAACCATTGCTTCACCCGTCGCCTTTGGGATGGCAAAGCCTGTGCCGACTGCTTATCCGCCAGGATACGGTCCGCTGTCGAAGGCGGGATCTAAATTGCTGAACTCTTTGGTAAGCAATCGTGAGTGGAGAATTTCGCGCGACACTGAGTGGATGGCTGGCTCAGCTCGAGAGCGAGAAATTTATCAAAAACTGCAGCTCTCTCGTTCTGGGGGCGTAGCGAGTAAAGATGTTTCTGAAGACGTCTACGGTTGGTCCTTCACGTTTGCTGCTAGCGCTTTTGGACCCGAGGTCCGAGGTGAAAACGTTTCCTCGTTTAATGCCAATCAATTGCTGACTGTTCCCGGGTATGACGGTTACTCTGAAACTTCTCCTGCGGGTGGCCTAAATGAATCTGATTTTCTATTTGAACAAGCGACCTCAGATGGGAGCTATCGCTTTCGTTTTCGATTTTATTTAGATGTGCGTTTTCCGATCTTGGATTATGCGCTCAGCTCATCGTCCGAAAATCTGAGCTTGTATCCGAGTGACAAGATTTGCGCGGGTACGGTTTGCCGATCTCTTCAAGAAGTGAACTTGACGAAAACCTTGTCGCCGGAATTTTTGGTGCTTGAATTCAATCCCAAAAAACCGGGGAAAATGATTGTTGAGGCAAGCGACCGAGGTGCCCAAGACGGCTCCGTTTTTAAATTTCACTACGATGCGCCCGTGCCTGTTGAGCCGATTGCGGTCCCAAATCTTTGTTTTTCCTATTCGTGCGATGAGCTCAGAGAGGTTCGGACTGGTTTCAAATGTCGGCTTTCGAAGTTGGATGGCGAGGGTGCGGTCAATGTTTTTGAGCGCGTCGAGCGTGCTGGTTTTGGCGAGGCGTGGAAAGATCCCTCGGGGCTGATTTGGAGCGATATTTTGGGGCGCTCTACTAAATATCAGCAGGCTGAAAAGGTTTGTGCCGATGTGGGAGGTCGCCTACCGACACCACTCGAGGAATCCCGCATGCGTGGTGCTTTTGTTCAGGGTTCGACAGAGGGTAAGAAATTGCTGCCAAACTTTAACCAAGTCTCTTGGATGAAGGATGGGCCTGAAACACAGGGTGCCTGGATTTTTAGTCGCTTGAAGAAGCGCCCTGTTCGCTGCGTTTTCGCAGACTGAGGACCTTGACGCGGCACGTCATATCTGATATATCAGTATCGCGATGAAGTCTTACGTGGCGATGCTATTCCTATTTATATCAACGACCAGTTTCGGCTACGAGACTGATCAGTTCTCTACCCCTTCCGGCCCGCTTGCGGACCTTGGCGATGATCTGACCGCCTTTGTCGCTCAGAAAATTCAGCTGACGCTGGACGATGTGAATTATAAAAACACATCTCCGCCTTCGCCCGCTGATATTACCGAATCGCTTGCGCAGAATCTTGGCGACGCCGTCTTCTCGCAAGAGCAGCGAGACGCTATCTTTGGCCTGAGTTTTTCCATTTTCTCGTACGAATCGAATTCTAAAGACGGTGTCCCAATTACATTTACCCCGAGTCGATTTAAGACCATCTATTCGTACTCTGGTTTTCATCGCATCATTAGCTCGAGCTATTTTGTGATGAGTTCAACTATTCGGGCTTTTGACATATACTTTGGCGTTGATAAGCTTGGGCACTTCTTTACTCAGCGCATGGAGTATCTCAAAATATTTAATACATCCATTTCCAAGGGTGACAGCGAAGAAGTCGCGCTTGCAAATGCTGTGGCTTTTGGGGTTAAGACGGAGAATCGTTTTTTTGGAATGATTTCCGACGGGGTTTACTCAAATGGAGATTTGGCGGCTAATGTCGCAGGGTTTTACTTTTACAAAAACCTTTTTGAACAAATCTCGCTGGACGGGATCAATTATGCTTCACTTCTGGTGATCAATAGCGACGGATCAGTCTCTCTGCGGCCCGAATACGTCGACAACCTGAATGGCTTTGTGGCGAAGTTTTTTTCGCAACACCTTAACGAAGCCTTCAATCCCTCTCACATTGAATTCATGCAAAGGCCCATTATTCGAAGGGCTATTCGCAATCGCTGTGAGCGTCTCAATTTTTTCTATAACCTGGGCGATCAGAGATCTGTCAAAGAGACTGTCGATTCAATGAGCTTGTGGCACCAAGTCCCCTACGGCCATAATAACGCCAATCTGTTGCGACTTGATGAAATTTGTTTTCCGGCTAAATCGTGAGGTCAAATTTCGTGATTTGTATTGTGCGTCATTTGATTTGACTCCCGCCATGCAATTGCGAAGAATAGGTGCATGAGCAAGTCTTTTATCATTCAAGAAGTCGAGCCTGCCGATGCCCGAGGAGTTGCAGCCGTGCATGCCCTCGCCTGGCAAACGACCTACAGAGGGATTATTCCCGATGCGGTGCTGGACGGAATGTCCGAAAAGGCTGAGTACGAAAAAATCGGCGGAGAGCTGCTTCCCGAAACTAAGCACCCCGAAATCGGTGGCAAGGCGATTGCGCATGTGGCGTACGGCTGGCGGGACCTGAGTATTTTACTCAATCCGGCTCAGATCAAACAGGTCGCGAAGGAGTAACTGCTAAACGCAGACTTTATCGTCCCACGACTTCCAGCGATTCCTACCTTTTTGACTACTCTTTCTTCTTTCCGCCTTTCGAAACTTCCATGGGTTGACCCACGAGGTTTACAAAAAGAAGGGAAAGGCTGGTGATGTCGATTCCGAGTTCATCAGGGGAGTTTGCAAAGCTTGAATCGACCAGATCAAATTCCAAATAGCGATCGTACGCATCAGAGCGGGCGAGCAGAGCGTGTTTGATGAATTCATCAAGCTTTGATCCATCCAAAGTAATTTTGAAAAAGGGTGTTTTCTTGGAAACGTTTGGACCGTTGAATGGGCCTTCACCAAGCTGATACTTTTTGCAGAAGCCGCCGTTTACATAGAAGAAGGTTGAACCCTGAAGTTCTTGACCGATGGATTGAATTTTCCAGTTTCCGCAGCGGTAATTTGCAAAGGCAGATGAACTCAAGCCCAGGACCGTCAAAGCTAACAAAACGCGAAGAATCATAGGAACCCCCATTCAATAAATCGGTTATTTGATTGTTTGGCTGTTTTTCCCAGACCGGGCCGCTTTTTTCAAGCTGTAAATTTTCTCAAAAGCTCGCGCCTGTCTTCGAGTGAAAATCCGTAGGTTTTCCCTGAAGACGCGTAAACCCAATCAGAAAACTCGAGAAACCGACTAAAAGGCTTTCCCTTGCTCAAGAGCGCTGGGATTTCAGTGGGAAACCGGCCCTGATTGACAAAAATCTCCCAGTAGCGGGCAAAACGCTTGAGGCGCAGCATTTCGGGTTCTGAGATAAGCGTGTTTTCGATGATTTCATAGGGGGGTGTTTCCGAATAGCGCATGCCGTAGGGAATATCGTGGCGAGCAATTGGGGTCCCTTTGAGGCGTTTGAGGATGCCGACTTGGATTTCGTGGGGTCCCAGTTCATAGAGTTGATCAAAGCCCTGGGCGAAACTCTCGATCGACTCTCCCGGAAGTCCGACAATCAAATCAGCATGTAGGTGAACTTGAGTCTCTTGTCTGAGGAATCTCAAATTCTCCAGCGTCTTTGAATAGTCTTGGCGTCGGCTAATCCGTTCCGCCACTTCGGGGTTGAGTGTTTGTAATCCCACTTCAAATTGCAGGGCCCCAGCGGGGAAATCCTTTGCGCGTACTCGGAGCTCTTCAGGAAACCGATCCGGGATCATTTCAAAGTGTGCAAAAACGCCTTGATCCGCAAAGGGGCGTATAAAGTCTAGCACCCGTGTTGCAGTTTTTAGGTCGATGTTGAAGGTGCGATCGACGAATTTAAGCCTTCGCGCGCCTCGCTGGATAAGAAGCGCGAGTTCTTTCAAGAACGCGTCGAGCTCAAATTTTCTTACGCCGTGATCTCCTTGCTGCTTTAATGACGAAAGACAGAACTCACAAGTAAAGGGACAACCGCGCGAGGCTTCGACATAGGTCAAGCGATGGCGCAAATCAGAATCGCTATAGTGAGAGTAAGGGAGCACGAGTTCCGTTAGAAGTGGGGCCGCGGGCACGACTATTTTTTGCGCAGGTTTCTGGCCTGCCACAATTTGCAAACACAACTCTCGAAATGCCAAATCCGCTTCGCCTTTGATGAGGAAATCGCTCAACGCGATGATCTCGCTTTGCTCATTGTGGTGGGATACCTCTGGGCCTCCCACAATAATTGTAAGATCCGCCTTTTGATCATTGATCCTTCGGCGCAGGAGCTGGATGACTTCAAGGGTTTGGTTGAGATTCCAAATATAGACTCCGAATCCCACGATTCTAGGGCTTTTCGACAGTATTTTCTCTGCGATTTCCTCTGAAGACGTGTCCCGCGTAAATTCCAGAATCGTCGCTTTTTCCTGAAGCGTCCCCAGGTTTGCATAAAGATAGCGCAGCCCAAGCGAAGGATGGACGTATTTTGCGTTGATGCTAGCGAGAACGATCTCAGACATTATTTGTGGCAAAATGCATTACAGATGCCCATGCCCAAGCCAGGCTTTGGCGGTCCCTTTCGTGCGGGATTGTCGTGACAACCCAATGCAGAAACGCCCCCACAACCAGTAGCGCTGTCCTCGATAGTAGAGACGACCGAGGAATAGTAGGTGTATGAGGCGTGCCCTGAGGGTTTCCAGGTTAAATCGACTAGCTTAAACGTCACACCCTTGAATCCAATGTGAGGGTAGGAACGATGACATACACCGCAGCGGTAGATCTTTAGAGGCGTAAAATACCCTAGAGAAGAAGGTCCGTTAGATAATTTTTCTATAGCGCCGTGACAGCTCCCGCATTTTGCGACGTATTTCGCCTCTATTGTCCCCGTGCCTTCCATGAGTACTTTGCCATGTTCGAGCCAATCCCCCGACTGACTATGGGGAAAGGCTGCGTGGCATTTGTTACAAGCGACGCCGGAGAGGCCGCCTATGAGGTCGGATCCGTGGCAGGCCGAAGCGCAGTGGGCGTTTTTCGACAGATAAGTTGCGCCATGGCCGCCCGTTTTGCCCCAGCCTGGACTCGTGTGGGGATAGTAGTTCCCATAGTCATGGCAGGTAAAACAACTCTTGCCCGAAAAACCGCCCTTATAATCCACACCGTGACAAAGGGTGCAGAGGGTAGAGCTCTTCTTTGCGTCTTTGCCGTGAGTGCTGTAAAAAGGAATGTCCACTATGCAAGGGACCATGGGGGACATCTCATCTTCGGGGTCTTCTTGGCATACGGTTGATTGTTTGCCTGGTTGATGGGGCGTCTTACCTGGAGCATGGCAGGTGTTGCATCCCGTTTTTACGACGTCGCCCCCTTTGAGATCTTGTCCGTGGCAGAGTTTACATTCACTGCCGTCTCCTTTGAGCGTGCCCTTAACATAGAGGTCGTGACCGCCTGCTTTTTGTTTCCAATCAGGGGTGTGTTTCGTGGGATAACTTGCGTGGCATTTAGAGCAAAATTCCTCAAGCACTTTACCGTGACAACTTTTACATTCGTTGGTTCCGGATTGAGTGACGAAGCTTCCGTGTCCTTGGGTCTTCCACGCTATCTCATCGTGTTTTGGAAGGCTCACGTGGCAGCTCGAGCAGGCCTTTGCGAGCGCCCCGGGCGCGGGGCTTTCGATATGACAGCTATTGCAGGCTGATTTCCCAAGTTCTCTGAATTTTTTCCCGTGAGGTGCGGCTTTCCACTCGGTCTTTCGATGTTCGGTGGGCCAAAGGATGTGGCAACTGTCGCAGGATTTTTGGACATCGCCGCCCTTCAAATCCTCGCCATGGCAACGGGTGGCGCAAGCGCTCTTGCCATTTTTGATCACGAACGTACCATGATTTACTTTTGTCGCCCAATCCGCCGCATGCGGGAACACTCCCGCATGACAGGAGCTACACGCCGGAACAGTCTGGGTCCCTGATTTTCCGCTTTGCACTTCATGGCAAAGAGCACAGGTCGTTGTTTTTCCTGTCAGAGCCATGGGGCCATGTTTTTCGGGATTAGAAAAATCGACACTGTGAGGATAAATGGAATGACAACTCGAGCAACCGACACCTGAAATTCCGCCGGCGAGGTCTTTGCCGTGGCAGGCAGTCGCACAGGTTTCTTTACCTGCTTTGAGAACCCAGTCTCCGTGTTTCGATTTATCAGCCCAACCGCTGGCGTGCGGGTAATTGTCTTTGTGACAGGTGAAGCACGAAGGGGTGGTGTCGCCGCCCCGAAGCTCGGACCCATGACAGCCCTTACAGGCGTCTTTTCCTTGACCTAAAGCGAGGGGGCCGTGTTGGCCGGCTTCAGAAAAATTCTTGGCATGCGGATAAACGTTATGACAGCTGGTGCAAGCGACTCTTGAGAGACCGCCGGCGAGATCTTCGCCGTGGCATTTTGTGGCGCAGTTTGAAGTCCCTTTGGTCTTAATGTACTGTCCGTGCTGCTCTTTGTTTCGCCAATTCTCAGTGTGGGGCCAATTCGCGTGGCATTTCGTACATGAAGGTCCTGAACCTCCGTTGAGGTGGTCGCCGTGACAGGATTTCGCGCATGCCCCTGTGTTGATGAATCCCCCGTTTTGAAAAGTCAGCCCGTGCTGTTCGGGTAGCGCCCAGCCAGAGGGGTGAGGATAGAGGGCCTGAGACAGATAAGACTGCGATCCTACTCTTGATGGGTTTCGAGTGGCCTTTGAACAGCCGATCAAAAGAGCCACGATTAACAAAATGGTGCATCCCAAAAGTGCGACGCGCTTCATGCACGTCTTGAGAATCATGAGAGCCATGGGTGTCCCCTAGGTAAAGGGCATCATGCCCCTTTTTATCTATATGATAGAGGAACAAGCTGATTGTGACAAACGCGAAGTTTGCGCAAAGAAAGGCGCAATCTACCGCCAATCAAATGTCACTTCATTTGGAGTAGCTGAGTCAGGGCTCCGCAAAGGCCGTCGTGAACGGCTTTGACTTCTTGGGCCGCCCAGTCTTGCTTTTCTTTGCGAATAAAAGAGGTCTTATCCACTCGATTATCAAAGCGCGCAATGGGCAGATCGTATTCTTTGCCTTGAGCTTTGATTTGGATGTAACCCTTACGGGTGGACTTTTCTTCTAGCCAGTTCATATCGTCGCAGCCGTAGTCATTAAGCATGACTTCGATGGGAACTCCGTGATGAAGAATGGAGCCTGGATCATTAGGGTTGGTGCGTTCCTGATTTTTTCTGCGAGATTCTTCGGGGGTAACCCAAATATAGAGGATGCTGGCCCTCTTGAGAATTTCGGGTGAGAACTTCGCAATCGAATATTGATATCCAAAGGGCTCAGGCAGTGGGAACGCAGAATCTGCCGCTCCGCCGCGCGCGGCTTCGATGACAATGGTTTTTCCAGTTAAGTCCTGCTGGTTGAGTTCATTGCGCGCATTTTTTAGCTCGGAGGACTCGGCTTCTAACGCATCACAAATTGCAGTGTAATGCTGACCTTCGCAAACACTTAAAGCGCCTTTTGCGCCTACAGTCTTGGCTGCAGCATCAAAGCGGCGAAGGAGCCAGTCGGCAGAGCTTTTGGGGGAGACGGTCTTCTTGTCTAAGAGGTCCATGTAATCTTCATTGAGCAGTTCAATGAGCGTGCCCCAATTTTTTGCGTCTTGAAAAGGTCGTTCGCCCGAATGAAAGAAGAATCGGGATTGTCCGAAGCGCACCAAGGCTTCATCGGTTTGGCGCATGAGATGAACATAAGGAAAATCGTCGAGTTGTACAGTAGGTCCCATGTGGAAGTCTTTTTGACATTCCGCCGGGTTCAGTTTGGCTAAGTATCTTCTTACTTCTGATTTTCCGGAGGCTGGAAGAGCCAATAATAAAACCGTATCCAAAACTCCATTTAAGCCCGCGCGAAACTCACGTGTTACTGACATATTTTAAGCCTCTCTTTCAGAGATTTCTTCATATCTTGTTGCGGTGCGCGACTGCAAGCGAAAACCTAATGAAATTGGCTCGTTTTTTGTATTTTTACGTAGCGTGCTTTCGAAAACTTCTTGGAGACTGTGGTGAATGAGCTTTGGCGCCTGCCCCGACGCGTTGCTTTTATTTTGTTAATGCTTTTTGCGCTTATTTTGGGAGTTACCGTTGTTCTTTGCATCCAGGTTAAACATTTGGCGTTTCTCCCTGTTGGGGCCGAAGCAGAGCATGAAGCCTCCTTTAGGCTGACCGTCTTCAGTATCGTTTTTGTAGGCATCAGCGCTTTTTCGATTCTGTCAGGACTTTCTTGGGCTCTTATTCGAATGACAAAGAAGTTTCGCGCCGCCGAGGAGGCGCTTCGTGAAAGTCAGGCAAAAGCACTTCTTCTTTTGGACTCGGCCGCTGAGGGTATTTTTGGCACGGATCTCTCAGGCATATGTACCTTTGTGAATCGGGCGGGACTTGAGATATTGGGATATTCAGATTCGTCAGAATTGGTAGGGAAGGAAGTTCACTCTATTATTCATCACCACACCGCAGAGGGGTCATTCTATCCTACAGAAAAGTGTAGAGGAGCAGGGGTGGGAATCGTTTCGAGTACGGTTCATGTTGAAGATGAAGTGTTTTGGAACGCGGATCAAAATCCATTTCCTGTGGAGTATTGGACCCGTCCCCTTTTTCGCGATAATTTTCTTGTGGGCGCCGTTACTACCTTTGTCAATATAACCGAAAGAAAGGCTACTGAGGTTCGAAAAGAGCTTTTGTATAGGTCTGCCCAGGATACGATTAGGGCTCGTGAAGACTTCTTGTCGAATGCGTCTCATGAAATCAAGACGCCTCTGACCAGCCTTTTTTTGCAGCTTCAGTTTCTAAGGCATATTCTTGAAAGGCATATCGTTTCAACTGCGGAAGGGACTGCGAGCCTTTGTTCTAAAGTCCTGCAGGGAATTAAAACTTGTGAACAGCAAAGCAGCACGATGGCTCGCATGATTGACGATCTCCTTGATCTCACTCGAATCCGATCAGGAAAAATCCATCTCACCCAAAAACTAACCGATCTGGATAAAGTGATGCAAACGGTGGTGGCAGGGTTGCAGCCACAACTTGAACATTCAGGGAGTAGAACGTTTATCGAGTGCCCCCAGCCGGTGGTCGGCTGTTGGGATCCAGCTCGAATTCAGCAAGTGATGGCCAATCTCATTACAAACGCCATTAAGTACGGCCAGGGGAAACCAATTGAAATCGTAATTTTCCAGTCAGAAAATGAGGCAACTTTTTCAGTCAAAGATCATGGGATGGGGATGACTAAAGAACAAATCACGAAACTCTTTAAGCGCTTTGAGCGCTCCGAAACCGTTCGACATATCAGTGGACTGGGACTCGGCCTTTTTATCGCTCACGGAATCGTTTCAGCCCATGGTGGACGAATTGAGGTGGAGAGTACGCCTGGATTGGGATCCAAGTTTACGGTAATTCTGCCTATTCAAAAGCCCTTGTAAATGGCTCAGTTGTGACCTAATGGTCGCTTACGCGGCTTCTCTCGGCGGCACTCACCAGCACCGAAGTGGAGTGCTGCCAGAATCCCGCTGGCGGGCCCAAAACCATGAGATTTGAATTCAGGAGTTCGGTACTCATGAAATTGGTTGGCAGAAGCGCAGACGCCAAACTCACTTTTCAGCCCCTGAATCAGCGGTAGAAAGAAGTGGGATACTTCTATGTACCTGTCGGATATATCAAAAAAAACGGCTTTTCGATTCAGATCTTGAACGGGATAGAATAGCTCGCGTGCGAGCTGTCCGATGTTAAAAATAATATCGCTGTATATTCTGCATTCCTGAAGTAACTATGCAATAATTGCCTATGGAGGGGGAGCTTTTAAATCCCTTCAAAGTCTGCGGGGATGACTCCCAGGATTATGTTGAAATCTTTAATAGAATCGAATTTATTAATCGTTTCGGGATTGGTCGTCGCAGTATGCGCTCAGGCAGCCACCACGAGTTCAATCGCCCTTTTAGGTTCGGTTTCCGCTGAAACAGCAATCGTCGTTACTCCCGTAGTAGGCTATGATTCGTTGGACCTGTTGACGACACGAACCAAACTCAACGTCGCAACAGTGCGAGAAATCAACAACACAACACTCGGACACACTGTAAAAGTCGCGTCCACGAATGCTGGGCTTTTGAAAAATGGGAACTTAGGGAGCGTTTCCTATACGGCCCAATACAACAACTCAGAGTTTACGCTCTCGACTACACCCCCAATAGTAACCACGAGTGCTCCTGTGAATTCGATCGTCAATATCGCAAAGTCGCTGACCGTCAGTTACACGGGCTCCACGCCAGAAAGCCTCATGCAGGGCTCCTATAGCGATACCCTCACGTTCACGATTACGTCACCTTGATCAAAGGTCTCGTAAATGGTTGGGTTCTGAGTTATTTCATTGACCCTATGGGCTCCATGCAATCCTATTCTAATCCGTTTGATCTTTTCAATGACTGGTACAAACACGCTGCGCAAGCCGGGATTAGGCGCTCGCTGTTAAAAATAATCTATCCTCCGGCCGTTATGCATCAGCCAGACTCAGCGACGCTTGCGACTGCCACGCGCGAGGGGCGCCCTTCTGCCCGGATTGTTTTATTTAAGGGAATAAAGCGAAATGGGTTCAGTTTTTTTACGAACTATTCGAGCAGAAAAGCTGCCGAAATTGCCCAAAACCCTTTTGTGGCTCTGACCTTTCATTGGGGCAACCCCGAACGTCAAATTCGAATAGAAGGTTCGGTGGAGAAGCTTTCGTTCGAAGAGTCTTCTCGTTATTGGGTGAGCCGTCCGCGGGGGAGTCAGATTGGGGCCATTGCCTCGAACCAGAGTTCAGTGATTTCGGATCCGTCGGTTTTGAAGGATCGCGTCGCGGAGATCGAGGATCTCTATAAGGGTAAAGAAATCCCGTGCCCGGAGGGTTGGGGGGGGTATCGGATTGAGCCCGAAATGATTGAGTTTTGGGAAGGTAAGGTGTTTAGGCTTCACGACCGGCTTGTGTTTCGCAAAAAAGGGGCGCACTGGGAAACTCAGAGGCTTGCACCCTGAGTTGGAATGTGAATTGTGGTATTTATGGTAATTTACTATGGGGATTCCTACTGAGGAGTCTCAATGTCGCATGGCGTTCGCAATAAAGCAGATCAGAGCCTCCAGAGTCTGATTTTAGATTCGATGACGGATGGTGTTTACTTTGTCCGAGCGAGCGACTTTAGGATCGTATATGCGAACTCGAAATTTGAGCAGCTTTTTGGCTACAGCCCTGGCGAACTTATTGGGAAACCCGTAGGGATAGTGAATTTTGACGATCGGTTGGGGACGATATTGAGGAGACCCTCAGTCGCTGCGGCGAATGGAAGGGGGGAGTTCAGAACGCAAAAAAAGATGGCTCCCCTTTTTGGTGCATGGCTACTGTGAAGACTTTTCAACATCCAGAATATGGTGCAATCTTTATTTCGATTCACGAAGACATTACTGAGCGTAAGCGGGCTGCGGATGAACTTCATGAGAGTGAGGAGCGCTTCAGATTCATCGTTGAACAGTCACCCCTTAGTATTCAAATACTGGACCCGAGCGGCAGAACAATAAAAGTGAGTAAGTCATTTGAGAATTTGTGGGGTCTGTCTCTTGAGGATCTTCAAACCTACAACATTCTTAATGATCAGCAGCTTGAGATCTTGGGATTGATGTCCTATCTTAAGAAGGCCTTTGCCGGCGAAACAGTCGAGCTTCCGGTAAGAGATTATGATTCAAGAGATTCTCTTGGACGTGGGTTCAAACGCTCGGTCAGGTCAATTGCTTTTCCTATCAAAAATAGGGAAGGCCGAGTTAATAATATTGTATTGATCCATGAAGATGTTACGGAGCGGAAATAGGCAGAAGAGGCTATAAATAGAAGTAAGTCACTTCTCAATGAAACTGGAAAATTGGGAAAGATCGGCGGATGGGAGCTTGATCTTATCAGACAGGAACTGACCTGGACCGATAAAGTCTATTCTATCCACGAAGTGGATTTGCACTTCAAGCCAACCGTCGACACAGCCATTGGCTTTTATACCCCTTCGTGTGTTCCGATCATCACACAGGCCTTGCAGCGCACAATCGAACGCGGAGATCCGTTTGATTTAGAATTGGAAATAGTAACCGCAAGAGGCAATTCTCGGATGGTTCGTGCTCTCGGTAAAAGGCGTGAATTCTCTGCTGAGGCCAAGACAGTTTTTGGGGTTTTTCAGGATATCACGGAGCGCAAGCAGGCGGAAGGGGCTTTGCGCGAGGCAAAGGAATTTGCAGAGCAAGCCAATCGAACTAAAGACCTCTTTCTTGCGACCCTCTCGCATGAACTGCGTACGCCGCTTACGGAGATTTTATCTTGGTCACAACTCATTAAATGCGGCAGGCTTGCCCCGGAAAAATCTCAAAGAGGGATCGAAGCCATTGAACAAAGCGCCCGAAGTCAATCGCGGCTCATCAACGACCTCCTTGATGTTTCCAGGATCGCTTCGGGAAAACTTATGCTTGAAAGTAGGGAAATTTCTCCCGCTCAAATCATATTCTCAGAGATCGAGACCCATGCTTCGGCTGCCGCAGAAAAGCAGATTGAGATCATTCATGAAGTAGCAACGGACGTAACAACGGTTTTTGCGGATCCACTTAGATTGCATCAAATCTTGTGGAACCTTTTAGGCAACGCACTCAAGTTTACGCCTCGTGGGGGCAAGATTTGGGTCAGTTTGCGCAGCGGCGACCATTATGCGGAGTTCGTCATTCGTGATAACGGAATGGGAATCGCTCCTGAATTTCTGGGCCATATCTTTGACCGCTTTTCTCAGGCCGTTAGTTCCTCGACAAGGCTCTATGGTGGACTTGGGCTGGGGCTGGCGATTTCAAGCAGTCTTGTTAGAATGATGGGTGGCGCGATCAAAGCTGAAAGCCCAGGCAAAGACGCGGGGGCAACGTTCACTTTTCATTTGCCGATCAGAGCACCTGCGATTCAACCTGAAGCTTCGCTTCATCCCATCATGCGTCAGATAACGCTGGAGGAGGTTGCTCAAATCAAGGGCACGAAGATCCTGTGTGTCGACGATGATCCAGTCACTCTTGAAGCCATAAGGACGGTACTCGAATCCTACGGTGTTGTTGTCCGGTCCGCATTGTCTGCAAAACAGGCCCTCGAAATCCTCAGTGGGTTCACTTTCGATCTGATCATCAGCGACATCGCAATGCCAGACATAGATGGTTATGGTCTTTTTGAGCAGATCAGAAGTATGCCTTCGCAGAAGGACAGGCCAACTCCTGTTATTGCGTTAACGGCCTATGCTGGGCCAGAAGACCAAAAACAGGCAAATGAAGCGGGGTTTCATGGCTATCTTGCCAAACCCGTAGACACGCACGTTCTTTTACAAATGGTCGCGAATTTTGTACTAAAAATCTAGATCGTGGGAGGCATCCCCATTGAGAGTTTTAGGGCTAGATAGAAATCCGTGGGAATTCCCTTCGCGTTTCTGATCACGAGAGGCGCCTCGGTGAATAAACACGGCGGTGTGGATTTGGCCGCCTGCCTCGTAACTAAATCTTCCGGAAGATCCGAAGCTTTCATGGCGGCAAAAAGCATGAGTAGTGGTTCGTCTCCTTCTCGGAAAACCACAGGCGTTTGTCTGATTAAAAAGAGGCCTTCTTTGTTGATGCTTTCGTAGGCCCGCTCCATCTGATTATGGGGGAAAACGCTTACCATGATACCGCAGCTGTTGAGGTGACGAGAGGCCACCTCAAGATAGTCTTGAACCGATCCGCGAACTTCAAAACGGCACTCCACTTTTTGGGGGTGATTGCCCAGCAGTCCGGTTCCGAGCGGAAAGTAGGGGGGGCTGGTCAAGATGAGATCAAAGAACTCTGAAGCCTTGAGCGCCTCGGGGCTCCGCAGATCAAAATTCCGCAGTTCGTACCGATCAGAAAAGCCATTGCCGGCAACGGAGAGCTGAGCGAGCCTATAGCTTCGTTCTTGGGCTTCGATTCCGATGATTTTTGCTCCAGGAAGTTTCCAGGCGGCAAGCATTCCAACGGATCCGATGCCGCATCCTAGATCCAAGATCTTTTCAGCTCGTGGGCAAAAAGAAGTTCCATACCAGGCTGCAAGTACGTCGTCGGTGGAGTAGCGATGGCCATTTTTATACTGCAGGATTCGAAGATGCCCGGAGAGTGCGTCTAAGGTGAGCGGTTCATCAAAAGATTTTTGGATTTCTTCTAGATTGAACTCAGTGATCTCTGGGCCTGGAATCGCCCAGCCCTTAAAGCGCTTCGGAAGGTTAGTCATGGAGAGCCTATACTTTGGTGGGGGTACGGGAGTAAATGCAAAATATTTAATGCTCGAATCAGCAAAAGCTGCGAAAGTGGACCCATGACCCAAATATGCAAATACTGCAAACGCGAGCCTGCTATTCAAGAATGTCCCACCTGTAAACGTCAAGTCTGTCATCAGTGCGCAGAAAACCATCCCTGCTATCCAAGAGAGCGGCGGGACTCTTCGCCTTCTAAAGAATATGAACAGAACCAAAACCTTCACTATCTGTCCATTTTCATTAAACATTTTCTATCAAAGCCCCTTGAGAACGTCGCCATTCCTGAGGCTTTTTCGTAGAAAAACAATGGTCCGCTGCTCAAATTTCTAAATTTACGGGGTGGCCAAAGACTTCGGTGATCGACGCCCTGGTCGCCCACGGCATCACTCGGGAGGCTCACAGTCCTCGGTCCGGTTTATCGGGCTGTAGGGGAGAGTCACCTGTCGCGCGACAGTCGCTATGTTGTTATTTTCGCTCTGTCTCAGGAATAATTCCAAACGCTCTAAATTCCGCTCCATATTTGTTAAAAATTTCTGACATTGGGATCATGGTGCTGGCCGGATCGATGGCGGGATTGTCGTACCAGCCGGGTGTACCAAAATGCATGATTCCGATAACGAACGAATTAGCATCAAGAGCCGGTGAGCCTGAATTACCGCCGCTGATGGCGCAATTAGTAGGAACTTCCGTGGAATAAAGCACACCTTGCACCCATTCATGGCGACTAAAAAGTCGGGCAATGTCAATATTGGTAGTCCATTCATCTTCGCTTTGCCGAAAACCTCGTCCAACAGTTGAAACACCTCCAGTGATCTGACAGGGACCGGACATTTTCTTGATTGTCTTGAAAAGCTCCCCTTGTGGATAGGGTGGGTGATTTGCTGGATGACCCACTATGGCTAAGGTGTCCCCTTGTAACTGCAATGTTTCGTGGTGAGGCGGGAACCAGTGCCAAACCTTTTCTTCGCGCGGATATTGTTGAGCGCGATTAGATAACTGCAATACTCCATATTTATCGCCAGGATTACCTTCGACTTGCACGAGGGTAAAATCTAACGTCTCGTCTGTCAGGAGTACTTTAGCGATACGGGGAGCGTTAACGATTCGATTGCGTCCTTCATAGATATTGTCCCGCATGGCAGTCCATTTAAGCACATGCTTGTCAGCGATTGCTGAAGATACTCCGCTAAAAATGCGACGTTAAAATTGCCCGGTCCAATTCCCATACTTCCGATCGACGTAGAAACATCTCTAAGATATTGGGATATTCGGGAATCTGCAGGATCAAACATGTAGTGATTATAGCGATCAAGATCGGCAAGTGCTGAGGCGCTCAGAAGTGCAAGTGCCGTAATGCTGATCACGCGCCAACTAAAGGCAATCATATTTCCGGCGCCGGTGCTCCCGCCCTATTCTGTCCCTTAGCAGGTTCTGGCACCTCCAACGCTGGAACAGGTGGTTCCGAAGGCGCCGAAGCTGCGGGAATTTCAGACGTTGGTGTCGCCATGGATTCGATTACTGCCGGCACTTTATCCGTCTCGATGGGCGGTGCTACAGAAATAGGCGCAGCAGACTCACTCGGCTTTCCATCTTGAAACGCTTTATCAAATGGTTCATCCAATGCCTTCAAAATTTCTTGAAGTTGCTTCACCGTAAACGCCCGATAATCATATGCACGATGATGGCGCTCAATGAGTTGTTCAACAAGTTTCAGTCGTTGCATGAGTGGCGCGGTTTCGCTTGCAGGAACTTTGTCGTAATTAATTCGCGCTTCCTGTTTTGGTGCCGGTGTAACAGCAGACTGGGCAGTAGGTTCCGCCTGTCGCGCGACAGGTGCGCTCGCCACCGGCGCTTGTTTTCGCACCACAGCTTTCGGTTTCGCAGGCTGAACTGATTTCACAGGTGCCCTTGGTGGGGGGGGCGCAACAGGCGCAGCTTCAACTGCAGCTGAAGCCGTTCCCGAATCTGAATCCATCGCATCGCCCTTTTCATCGAGTACGATTCCCGTGTCCGGGATCACGCTCGTGTCGACGGCAGAGTAACTCTGTGTGGGTTCCGCGTTTTTCGCGGCAACCTGAATCAGAGCGGATGCGGCAACCATCATGAAAACATAATATTTTTTCATCGCAATGCATTATATCATCGAAATCAGTACATGTCCACTTGCGTTAGCCTCTTTTTCGGTCCTTTTGATCGAAATCTGGCCATCCCAAGTTGACAACGCGGTCGCAGTGACCAATATACGGCCTGTAGTAAAGATGTACTTTCAATTTTGTTTCGCGGGTCGGCCGAGTTGCTTGTAGGCAAAGGTTGGTTCCCTCGGACTTTGACCCCAACTTAAGAAACATTAACGTTTCGACTATTGGGAATTACTAGGAGGCTGAATATATGCAAGTTAGACCATTGCACGATCGCGTGTTGGTGAAGCGTTTTAACGAAGAAGAAAAGTCCAAGGGCGGGATCATTATTCCTGATACCGCTAAGGAAAAACCCATTCAGGGTGAAGTGATTGCCGTAGGCCAAGGCCGCGTTAGCGAAGATGGCAAGCTCCGTCCGCTTGATGTTAAAAAAGGCGATCGCGTGTTGTTCGGAAAATATTCCGGCACCGAAATCAAAATCGATGGCGACGAGTTCCTCATGATGCGTGAGGAAGATATTCTCGGCGTTCTCAACTAATCAATTTTAATTAAAAGGAGCTAATAATGTCAGCTAAAGAATTACGTTTTTCTGAAGATGCTCGTTCAGCAATCCTGAATGGCGTCAACGTCCTCGCAAATGCAGTTAAAGTCACGTTGGGTCCTAAAGGCCGCAACGTGGTCATCGAAAAATCTTTCGGCGCGCCAAACATCACCAAAGACGGTGTGACGGTTGCTAAAGAAATCGAATTGGCCGATAAATTCGAAAACATGGGCGCTCAAATGGTTCGCGAAGTTGCTTCGAAGACCAATGACGACGCCGGTGATGGAACGACCACCGCTACTGTTTTGGCTCAAGCGATTTATCGCGAAGGCGCCAAGATCGTTGCTGCTGGCCACAACCCGATGGAAGTCCGTCGTGGTATCGACAAAGCTGTTACGGCTGTTGTCGCTGAAATCAAACGCATCAGCAAGCCTATCAAAGATCAAAAAGAAGTTGCCCAAGTCGGAACGATTTCTTCAAACAATGATCCTATGATCGGCAAAATCATCGCTGAAGCGATGGAAAAAGTCGGCAAAGAAGGCGTGATCACTGTTGAAGAATCTAAGACGGCTGAAACCACCCTCGATGTGGTCGAAGGGATGCAATTTGATCGTGGCTATCTCTCTCCTTATTTCGTCACGAACGCTGAGAAGATGGAAGCTGCTTTGGAAAACCCATTCATCCTGATCTACGACAAGAAGATCAGCTCGATGAAGGATTTGCTTCCTTTGCTCGAAAAAGTTGTTCAAAAATCCAAGCCCCTCGTCATCATCGCTGAAGAAATCGAAGGCGAAGCGCTTGCAACTCTCGTAGTCAACAAACTCCGTGGCACGATTCAAGTAGCTGCTGTCAAGGCTCCTGGCTTTGGCGATCGCCGCAAAGAAATGCTTCAAGACATTGCTATCCTCACCGGTGGCACCGTGATCTCTGAAGAGATGGGTCACAAACTCGAAGCGGCTCGTCTTGAAGACTTGGGCTCTGCTAAGAAAGTCACGATCGACAAGGATAACACCACGATCGTTGATGGTGCTGGCAAAAAAGCTGAAGTTGAAGGCCGCGTGAAGACCATTCGCGCTCAAGTCGAAGAAACCACCTCTGACTACGATCGCGAGAAGCTCCAAGAGCGTCTTGCTAAACTCGTAGGCGGCGTGGCCGTCATCAACGTCGGTGCAGCTACCGAAGTTGAAATGAAGGAAAAGAAAGCTCGTGTGGAAGATGCTTTGAACGCCACTCGCGCTGCTGTTGAAGAAGGTATCGTACCTGGCGGCGGAACGGCACTTCTTCGCGCTTCAAGCGTGCTTGATAATTTGAAGGGTCTTTCGACTGAAGAACAATCGGGTGTGAACATCATCCGTCGTTCTCTCGAAGAACCTCTTCGTCAGATCTCTGGCAATGCCGGTCATGAAGGCTCTATCGTTGTGGACAAAGTTCGCACCAATACCAACACGTCATGGGGTTTTAATGCCTTGACTGAAAAATACGAAGATCTGATCGTCGCAGGCGTGATCGATCCTTCGAAGGTTGTTCGTTGCGCGCTTCAGAACGCAGCGAGCGTGGCGAGCTTGATGCTCACCACCGAAACCCTGATCGCTGAACGTCCTAAGAAGGACTCAGGCGCTCCTGCCGGCGGCGGCGGCGGCATGGGTGGAATGGGCGGAATGGGCGGCTACGGCGACATGATGTAATTTTTCATCGGTCGGCTTAACGCTAACTAAATTAAGAATCCCCGGGAGTGGGTCAAACCACTTGCCGGGGATTTTTTTGTTCAACGGTACCTTAGTCCCAATAAACTACAACCCCCGCCATCAGCTCAGAACCGCCCTCATAAAATAAGTTTCTACTATCCCAATTTCCTTTGACTGAGCCTTGGACGTAGAGTTGGACAAGCTGCGCGATGTCGAGGCGGACCGCAAGATAGGCTTTTTGGTCGGATTGTATGCTGGATAAAAAGTTGAAGTCCGCACTCCCCCCAAGTCCAATTTTTAAATACAGAGATTTTGAAAGCAGAGTTCCTATACCTGCTTCGGCCCCAAGCTCCGCGACATGGATGCCCTTGAACGTTGCGAGTTCAGAAACGTGGGAGGCGACCTTGTATCCAATGAAGTCAGCCGCAATTTGGGCGTAGAGTTCCGTTTGTGCACTCTGTTTCTGTGCGGCTTTAACCTGCACGCCGACAACCGCTATTCGCACGACCAATTCTTGATCTAGGCTCACTTCTCTTTTTATTTGGGTGGGAAAGAGCTGCAAATTTCCCATAACTTTGATCTTTTTTGTGCCTGAGGCCTCTCCCCCCATTTCTCCGATCAGAAGCTGATCTTCGTAAGGGATGAATTCAATATTCATCGAAGGGAGGGTTCCGGCTTGCCTAGATGCGAGCGCAAAGGTTCCGTTTATTTTAGCCCAGACCATTCGTTCAGGCCCGAGGGTGTCGATGGGGGTGACTTCTCCGCCTTTCCGCTTGAAACCAAAGCCGACACGAAGGAGCGCGGTCATTTCATTCTCGGATTCTAGTGTGCCTTCGGTTCCGACTTCGATCATCGGCTCCCAGTTTGAGAGATCAACCGCGTGAGCGGAGATTGCGCCTATAGAAGCGCTTAGGGCGGTAATAAAGGCAAAGATAGTTGAAATATGTGACATAGAAACACCCCAATTCGAAGTGCTTCATACCTTACTTTAACGCCGTGCGCAATGGCTATAATCGCCTTGCGCGAATTCCGAATAAGACAACTTAAAAGGTGACGCCGGCTCTGAGCATCAAAGACGTAAAGGTTCCGCCTACTTCCATGGGCCCGTTTGGTGTGGTTTTTGTTGTCCCAAAGGCATCGTGAAAGGTAAGCGAGGCTCCAAAGAAGACCTGTTGGTTGAGTTCGAGATCAAGTCCCGGTCCCATATACACTCCAAAAAGGAGCGGGGACACAGACGTTGTTCTCATTTCGCCTGTATCCTTGTCTTTGTTTGAAAGTTCGTAGCTGGGCCTGAAAAAGCCGAAGCCGAAATTCACGTAGGGAATGACTTTGTCATACCAGGCGAGATTCATGCGAGCGCCTGAAAGGACCGTGGTCATAGAAAATTTTCCTTCGGAGTGATCTGAAAATCCTAGGCTTGAATCAAATCCAAAGAGATCGCTCACGCCGTAGGTATAATGAAGGCGTGTTCCAATGCTGGATTGATAGTTACTATCGAGATCGCCCATGAGAAAAACTTGGCCTAAATCTAGGCCCAAATTATTCGATCCTGGTGAGAAGGGTGAGATGTTGGGTGAATCGTACTTGACGTGAGAAACGGACTTCTTAACCGGAGGATCAGAAGCCCAAGAAGGTTGACCCTGCCATCCTTGGGCCGACGAAGCGGCGCTCTCAAAACACAGTATGAGTGCCATGAGTGCTGCCGCTTCGATCGAGACCCGCTGGAACTTACAACTTTGAAAGAGGTGTTTTACGTTCATACCTCTTCAGTCTAGCGGCCTTTTTCGTGACGCGCAAACTCTGTTTTTTGACAGTG
Source organism: Bdellovibrionota bacterium FG-2 (assembly GCA_051382305.1). Classification (GTDB taxonomy): domain Bacteria; phylum Bdellovibrionota; class UBA1018; order UBA1018; family UBA1018; genus CAIRTR01. The sequence goes on along the minus strand of JBBCAV010000293.1, from coordinate 3,159 downwards.
TTTGCGCCAAAAAATTGGCGACTAGACTTCGCGCAGCAGCTTACTGGTTAAGGGCTGTGGCGCGAGTGGCTGCGTTTGTATCCACAGCTGCATTCGTGTCGTTGTCGAAAGTAGCCAATTCAGTGCTGATCTTAGCCTGAATGAAGCCTGAGAAAGAGCCATCGCCGTGGCGAATGATTTCTTTCAAAAGATCCACAGAAGGCTGAGTCTTTGCTTTGCGCTCGCTTTCGTACAGAAGCTGAGTGAGTGTCGAAGCGGTGATGTCATTCTTCGTTTTGTTATCGATGACGCGAAGATCTTCGCCGCTTTTAATCATCTTGGCAATTTCGTCCAAGGTGACGTAGCTCGACTCATGTGTGTCGTAGAGTTTGCGATTCTGATACCGTTTAATGATTTTCATCTCTTTCATGTCGTGTTCCCCCTAAGGTAGTTCTGAGAGTTTACCAATTACGGACCCCCAAATTGGTTCCAATCACAGTCACACTGACCTGTGGTGAGGTTTGTACGTCACTACGTGTCAATGCAAACTGTATTAGCCCAATAACAACCCGCCGCGGTAAAGTCAAGTGTCCCTATAACCTCTGCCGCGACTTTATGTCGTTATGCAGCTAACGCACCCAGTAAAACACACCTCATCCCCAAACGCAAGGCGTGTTCTGGGCGGATTTCGCTTTGCATGAGGTGTTCCAGGCGGCTTTTTCTGTGGGACGTTCAGTTTTTAGACAAGTTTTGGGGAGCAATGACGATGAGTACGGTGTCGGAGGGACGCATTTTCATGAAATATCTATTTACTGCTCATCATAAGCTGCTTCTTGGGATCGCTTCAATTGTGATTGGAGCGGGCGCAGGAGTGGGTTGCTCTGGACGTGCTGTTGTGAAGGAAACGCCTGAAAAAACAGCCACTTCAGAAGTAGAGGTTTCAGATGCTGCTCATCTGGAACGTGCCCAGGCAAACACTAAAAAGGCGGTCCGCAACGCCGAAGCGACGGCTGAATACCATTTTAGCTTGGCTCAAGCCTATGTCGCGGAAGGTAATCCCGATCGGGCGATCGAAGAATATAAGCTGACCCTTATGTTTGATCCGAATTCGGGATTAGTGAGGGCGAGACTCGCCGCCGAATATGTTAAGAAGGGAATGCTCTCTGATGCAATGGAAAGCTGCAAGGAAGCATTGCAAAAAGACCCAAATTACGAGGATGCGCGTCTCATGTTGGCCGGATTATACGCTGCACTGAGAGAGCCGCAGGCCGCGTTATCGGAATATGATCGAATTTTGAAGCACAACCCCAAGCACGAAGAGGCGGCTGTTTTCAAATCGCAGATTTTGATTGAGGAGAGTCGAGGTTCAGAAGCTGTTGCGAGCCTTGAAGAGTTTTTGAAGAAAATGCCAGATTCTTACGTCGGATGGTATTATCGAGGACGTGCTGAGGTGCATTTAGAACACTTCAAAGAAGCGACGAGTGCCTTCAAAAAGGCGCTCGATATTCATCCCAATTTTGCGCAAGCAGCGCTTGCGCTGGGGGCGCTCTATGAGCAGCAACGGCAGAATGCGGATGCGATTGCTACTTATCAATCTCTGTTTGAGTCGAATCAGGATTTGACTGCGGCGAATCGCATGACCACGATCCTCTTAAAAGAAGAAAAATATGCGGTGGCTGTCCCATTCTTAGAAGCGATTATTGCGACTGACCCTGAGGACATGAACGCGCGAGTGAAGCTCGGGCTCGTGCAGATGGAGCTCAAGCAATTTGATCAAGCGGTGGCTTCTTTTAAGAATATTTTGGCCAAAAATCCTGACTCGGATCGCATTCATTACTACTTAGGAAGCGTCTACGAAGAACAAAAGAAAAACGACCTGGCGATTGAGGAATTAAAGAAGATCAAGCCGGAGTCGAAGCTCTTTACGGATGCTGTTTTGCATGTGGGGTATCTTCTTAAGCAGGGGAATCGTTTGGCTGAGGCCAAAGACCTTATTAAAGAGGCGCTGAGCCGGGCGCCGCGCACGGCGAATTTCTATATTTTCCAGGCTTCGCTTGAAGAGGACGCCAAGAATGTGGACGGCGCTGTAGCCGTCTTAGAAAAGGCGGTTTCGACGTTTCCTCAAGATGAGCGGATTAGGTATTTCTTAGGATCTCTCTACGATCGGAAAGGGGACACGGATCGTGGATTGGCTCAGATGGAAGAAATTCTGAAGCTCAATCCTCAGAATGTCGATGCCCTCAATTACATCGGGTATACCTGGACCCTTAAAGGGGTTCGGTTGAGTGATGCGGAAAAGTTTTTGAAAAAAGCGCTTTCGCTTAAGCCTGAAAATGGGTTTATTCAGGACAGTTGGGGTTGGTACCTTTATGTTCGCGGGCGAATGGATGAGGCGGTCGTCGAGCTAGAGAAGGCGGCCAAACTAAAGCCCAACGAGCCCACGATTTTGGAGCACTTAGCGGACGCATATTTGCGGTCGAATCTTCGGGAAAAAGCCCTGCAGCTTTATAGTGATGCCGCGAAGATCAGTGGTGATGATGCGATCAAGCGCAAGCTAGAAGCCAAGGCTGAGAATGTTAGAACGGAGCTGGCAAAGGGTCGGGATACTTCGCCTGCGGAGCGCGTGCCGGCGAGTCAGTAAGGGCGAAATCAGGTCTTTGTGCTCGAAAACTGGATCTGCAAGGCGGGTGAAAAACCAAACTAAGCAGCTCACCATGAGTGACCTTCGGTTAATGCCGCACCCAAAGTCCTCCTCACGATTGTCTCAAGTAGTAGTGCACAAGGTTCGCTAGAACGTAAGCATTCAGTAAACCCGTCTGCTTGGAATTAAGAACAGAGGGTCTGTCTGAAGTTTTTGGCCAACGGGTAAGCCCAGACGCTTTTGATGGGCTGAGCCTTGAGATGGCGGGTATCTAATTTTCCACGCCCCTGGGTGTTGCCGAGGCACCGCCAGTTCGCAGCCTTGTAGGAAGTGCCAGCGAATTTGCTCATTTCAACGAAGGTTTCAAGTAGGACGGGACGGTAGTTGTATCGGTTCTGCCAGTCTACCGGCAGCCTCTTGGCGGTAAGGGCAAGCACTTTGCTGGCTAAGTGGCGGGACTTGATCCATGGCAGGATCAGAAATCTCGCGTTATTCACCACGAGATGCAAGCGCTGCTCGCGTTGTTGCTGTGTCCATCC